>CAZCDY010000017.1:18129-37583 GCA_964497145.1 uncultured Gammaproteobacteria bacterium | reverse complement strand
GTCCGCCACTCTACTCACACCCGAAGGTGCTTTCGCGTTCGACTTGCATGTGTTAGGCATGCCGCCAGCGTTCAATCTGAGCCAGGATCAAACTCTTCAGTTCAATCACAATAGTTGCTTATGGCAACCAATCTTGGCTCAACTCAGAATCTTCGGTATTGAAGATGCTTCGTTGATATTAATGGCCGTTTCCAACCATCAACGGAGCACCCACACAAATTACCTGATTTAACTTGTTAAAGAGCAGTGCGCTGTTTCTAGCGCCGAGACGGTCAATTATGAACCGTTTCGTTTTTTATCGTCAAGCACTTTGTTTGGCTTTCCGAATTTCCGATCCGCTTCCGCCGAGGCGTTGTCGTTTCGAGGCGGCGTATTCTAGAGCTTTCGGTGAAATCGTCAACTGTTTTTTTTCAGCTTCCGATCTGTTTCCCTGTCAGCTCTGCCGCAAGAGGCGCGCATTATAGGGGGTCGTTTCCTACCGTCAATCCCTTTGCGTAATATTTTTCTACTGCACCTTGAGCTTGGCAAACTTTCGTTTGCCGACCTGACAGACGACTTCGGTCCCCGGCACCAGCACCAAGCCGCGATCTTCGACCTTCTGGCCATCCAGCCGGACCGCGCCCTGCTTGATCATGCGAAATCCTTCCGAGGTGCTGGAAACCAGTCCCGCGTCCTTCAACGCATTGGCAATCGGCAAGCCCTCTGCGCCGGTCAAAACGCATTCCGGGATATCGTCTGGCAGAGCACCTTTTTGAAAGCGATTGACGAAACCTCGTTGTGCCTGCTCGGCTTCCCGTGCCGAGTGGAAACGCGCCACCAGCTCCGCCCCGAGTTCGAATTTGACGTCCCTCGGGTTGGCCCCATCCGCCACGCGCTGCCGCAACCCGCTGATCTCCTGCAGGGAACGGAAACTCAGAAGCTCGAAGTAGCGCCACATAAGATCATCCGATATCGACATGATCTTGCCGAACATCTCATCGGGTGACTCGGTAATACCGATGTAGTTGTCCAGCGACTTGGACATCTTCTGCACGCCGTCCAGACCTTCGAGGATCGGCATGGTGAGCACAACCTGCGGCTCCATGCCCTCGAGATCCTGTAACTGACGCCCGACCAGCAGATTGAACTTCTGATCGGTACCACCCAACTCGACATCGGCCTTAAGGGCCACCGAATCCCAACCCTGGATCAATGGGTAAAGAAATTCGTGCACCGCAATAGGCTGACCGCTTTTGTAGCGCTTGTTGAAATCGTCACGCTCAAGCATGCGCGCCACCGTATGCTTGGCGGCCAGTTGGACGATGCCGGCAGCGCCCATCTCAGTCATCCACTCGGAGTTGAACACCACCCGGGTCAGATCGGGGTCAAGTATTTTGAATACCTGATCGGTGTAGCTTTTGGCATTTTCCCTGACCTTCTCCGGCGTGAGCGGCGGGCGCGTCTGGCTCTTGCCTGTCGGGTCCCCAATCATTCCGGTGAAATCACCGATCAGAAAAAGAATTTCGTGCCCAAGTTCCTGAAACTGGCGCAGCTTGTTGATTAGCACGGTGTGCCCAAGGTGCAGATCCGGGGCGGTTGGGTCGAAACCGGCCTTGATTCGCAACGGCTTGCCGCGGGCGAGCTTTTTCTCAAGCTCCGCCTCGACGAGTATTTCCTCCGCACCACGGCGGATGATGTTGAGGGATTCTTGTAATGACATCACTTTGGTCTCTTGATCGGAACTGGCGCAAAACGCGCAAAGTTAACAGATAAGGGAATTTTGCGCCCCACCAAGGGCGACCTTCATCGCAAAGCCGGCATATATTGTTAAATTCCTATCGCGAACGGCCGCTAATCTGCCATAATCCTGCGAATTCCGAGAATTACGGTATGTTTGTGAGACCCGACTATAGGTTAAACGCGAAGGTTCACCGCCCCAGGGGCCGCGGCAGGTTCCGCATAATCGTCGGTTTGGTTCTCCTTGCCACAGCGCTCGGATCAGTCAAATTCCTCGATTTGCCATTCGTTGACGACGATGTACAGGCCAGTTCAGAAGCCGCATTGCCGCCACAGGCCGCACCGCTGTTGAGCGCCCCGCTGGCCCTACCCGGATCAACGGCGGGACCGAGCAAAACGGCGCCACAGCCTGAGCCGCACTCCAACCCACCAGCACAGGAAGCCTTGCAACCCGAGCTGCGGACAGGGTCAGCAGAAGCAACCGTCGCAGAATTGGAGGCGCGCCCCGATACACAACCACAGCAGGCCGCCTCAGGAGAAGCAACCCCCAGCCTGTTGGCAATTGTCACCACTACCGAACAGCAACTCCGGCAGACTCCCCCCCGCGAAGCAACGACTCCCAGTCTGTTGGCGGAGTCCGTCACCATTCATGCCGCCGAGCCCGAGCCTACGGTCACCGACGAAACCAGTCCCAGCCTGCTTGAAACGCATGGACAGCAGACCGAGATCGTCTCGGAAACAGGGATCGATGAGCCAACGCAGACAGCAGTTGACGCAGAACAGGCACCGCAGTGGACCGAACACCAGGTCGCCAGCGGCGACTCACTCGCCAGAATCTTCGATCGTCAGGGCCTCGATGCCCGGCTGCTCCACCGTATCGTCAACAGCGGCAAAGAGGCCGCTTCGCTTGCACAGATTCGCCCGGGTCAGACGCTTCGCTTCCAGTATGACGAAAATAACGATTTGACGGCGCTTGAGCTACAGCGCAGCAGGGTCGAATACCTGCGCGTCGCAATTGCTGACGACGAGATAAGCGCCGAGCAGATCAGCAAGGACGTTGAGAGGCAGGTCGGCTCTGCGGCCGGCATGATCGAGTCCTCACTGTTCCTCGATGGCCAGAAGGCAGGCCTGTCTGACGGCCTGATCATGCAACTCGCCACGATCTTCGGCTGGGACATCGATTTTGCGCTCGAGATACGTGCCGGCGACCAGTTCCGGGTCCTGTACGAGGAGCAGTACCTCGAAGGCGAAAAACTGCGCGATGGCCCTATCCTCGCGGCCGAGTTCACCAACCGCGGTAAGACCTACACTGCAGTGCGCTACGAGAGCAGCGATGGGGAAATCGGTTATTTCGATGCCGACGGCCACAGCAAACGCCGTGCATTTATCCGCACCCCGATAAAATTTGCCCGCATCAGCTCGCGTTACAACCCCAAACGCTGGCATCCGGTGTTGAAGAAATGGCGCTCACACAAGGGGGTCGACTACGCCGCGCCGCGCGGCACCCCGATCAGGGCGACAGGCGATGGACGAATCGTCCACCGCGGTACAAAAGGGGGTTATGGCCGCACGGTCATTGTCGAGCATGCCGGCAAATACACCACGCTGTACGCACACATGTCGAAGTACTCCAAGCGCGCCAAGCGCGGCAACCGCGTCAAACAGGGCCAAGTCATCGGCTACGTAGGCGCGAGTGGCCTGGCCAGCGGCCCGCATCTGCATTACGAATTCCGCGTCCGTGGTAAGCACAGGGATCCACTGCGGGTGAAACTGCCAAAGTCGCTCTCCCTGCCGAAATCGGAGATCGCCAAGTTTCGCAAGACGACAACGCCACTGCTGACCCAGCTGGCGGCGATTCCGGCGGAGACCATGGTCGCGAGCGCCGAGGTCACCGGAACGCACTGAGCACCGTGGGACTCTATGTCGGTGTGATGTCGGGGACGAGCATGGATGCCGTCGATACCGTGCTGGCAGATTTTGGCGGCACCAAACCCAAACTGATCGCGACTGCCAGCACCATCTGGCCGTCTTCGCTACGTGAACAACTGCAGACCCTGGCCACCGGGGGGGGCCTTGATGCAGCCGCGTTTGCGATCCTCGACGCCAGCGTCGGCGACTACCTCGCCGAAGCGATTGGACGGATGCTGAGTAGCCACGCTATCGGGCCCGAGCAGGTCACCGCGATCGGCTGTCACGGCCAGACCGTCGCCCACGCACCAGAGGCATGCCCGCCCACCACGCTCCAGCTAGGCGATGCCAACATCATTGCCGAGCGCACCGGCATCACCACCGTCAACGATTTCCGTCGGCGCGACATGGCGGCCGGTGGCGAGGGCGCTCCATTGGCCCCTGCGTTTCACGAGGCATTCTTGCGCGACGGCTCAGAATCCCGTGTCGTGCTCAATCTCGGAGGCATCGCCAATATCACCGTACTGCCGGCAGACCCGGGGCAGCCGGCTTTCGGGTTCGATACAGGCCCCGCAAACTGCCTGATGGACATGTGGACGCGGGAACAACTTGGCAAAGCCTACGACGAAGCAGGTGCCTGGGCCGCCTCGGCGGCAGCAGAACCGGACCTGCTAAACACCCTTCTCGATGAACCCTATTTCAGACGCAAGCCACCGAAGAGCACCGGCACCCAATACTTCTCTGCAGATTGGCTCAGGCAGAAACTGGCGCCCTTCGGCGACCTGCCACCCGCACAAGTTCAAGCCACGCTGATGGGTCTGACGGTCCGCACCATCGCAGACGCTGTCCATAGGCATGCCCCGCAGATCCAACGCCTGCTGGTTTGCGGCGGTGGGGCGCGAAATGCCGCCCTGCTCGAGGCATTGACCACGCAACTGCAACTGCCGGTCGAATCCACGGCGGGATACGGCATTGATCCTGAATGGATGGAGGCCATGGCGTTCGCCTGGCTGGCTCAGCGCACGCTGTCAGGCCAGGCGGGCAACCTGCCCACCGCAACGGGCGCCCTGGGGCCACGCATTCTCGGTGCGATCCATCCCGCCTGATCCAGATCAACCGACAACTGGACTGAAAAAATTCGATTCAGTTGTCGCCCAGGAACGCCTTCAGATGTGCCTCGACACTGCGTGCCAGGGCGTGCAGATCATAGCCACCCTCCAATGACGACACGATATGACCATTACCGCTATGGTCGGCCTGTTCACACAAACGGCGCGTGATCCAGGCGTAATCGGTATCGACCAGATTCAGGTTGGCCATGTCATCGGCCTGATGGGCATCGAAACCGGCGGAGATCATGATCAGCTGCGGATGAAACGCCTCAAGCCGCGGCAGCCAATGGGACTCGACCGCCTCACGAAAGGCCTTGCCATTGGCACCGGATGGCAGCGGTGCATTGACGATATTGACTGCCGTGCTGTCATATCCGGAGTGTGGATAGAACGGATGCTGGAAGGTGGAGCAGAACAGGAAACGTTCGTCACCGGTAACGATGTCTTCGGTACCGTTGCCGTGGTGTACATCAAAATCAACAATCGCCACCCTTTCCAGGCCGTACTTGTTGACGGCATGGTGAGCCCCCACCGCAATATTATTGAACAGACAAAAGCCCATGCCCCGGTTGTGCTCGGCATGGTGCCCGGGCGGCCTGACGCCGCAGAACACGTGTTTGGCCTTGCCCTCCATCACCAGATCGACACCCAAGGCCACCGCACCGGCAGCTCTCAGGGCGGCGGTCAGCGAATATTTGTTCATGGCAGTGTCGCCATCCACCCAGGCCACCCCCTCGCTCGGTGAGGCCGCGTAGATTTCATCGATATACGACGAATCGTGTACCGCCTCCAGCAGTTCCCGGGTGGCCAGCGGCGCATCATATTGGTGCAGAACCATCTCGAGCCCGGTGGCTATCAAACGGTCATTGATCGCGCTCAGGCGGGCGGGCTGTTCGGGGTGGTGATGCCCCATATCGTGCAACTGGCAGTCGTAGTGAGAGATGTACGCAATCGCCATCTGAAGGTTTCCCTCAATTTTTTTCGGATCTTGCCGCTTTCTTTGTTGCAGTGCAACAATTAGGCCGTAAACTAGGTATTATGTTGCCAAGCTGCGACGTCGTCGTGTCCCTATTCTGAGCCATCTAAAGCTGTAATGAGATGAAGAAAAAACACTATCTGAAAAAGATCTTTGAACCGCAGTCGGTCGCCATTGTGGGTGCCTCTGAGCGGAAGAATTCAGTCGGCGCGCAAGTCCTGCGCAATATGCGCGAAGGGGGGTTTGCGGGCGAGATTTACCCAGTCAACCCAAAGCACGAGACGATTCAAGGCCTGAAGGCCTATGCATCGATCAAAGACATTGATCACCCGATCGATCTGGTCGTCATCGCCATACCCGCGCCCGCCATACCGGGCGTCATGCATGAATGCGGTGAACGTGGCGTGGGCGCCGCGGTCGTGCTGTCTGCCGGTTTCGCCGAAATAGGCAGACGGGGCGAATTTCTGCAGCACGAGATAGTCGATATCGCGCGAACCTATGATATCCCGCTGGTTGGCCCCAACTGCCTCGGTGTCATCCGACCCCGGGTCGGGCTGAACGCAACCTTTGCCAAGAGTGGCGTACCCACCGGGCAGGTCGCACTCGTTGCGCAGTCCGGCGCCTTCTGTACCGCCCTCCTGGACTGGGCGGACTCCAGCGGCTTCGGCCTTTCTGCCGTCGCATCGCTTGGCGCCACCGCCGACGTGGGTTTCGGCGACGTGCTCGATTACCTGGCGGTAGACCCCGAGACCAAGAGCATTCTGCTGTACATCGAGGGCGTTTCGGACGCGCGCTCCTTCATGAGCGGCCTGCGGGTCGCTGCACGCCTCAAACCAGTGATCGTGGTCAAATCCGGCCGTAACGAAAGTGGCACACGCGCTGCCGTGTCGCACACAGGCGCCCTGATAGGCGGCGATGAGGTCTTTGATGCGGCAATACAACGTGCCGGCGCTGTGCGTGTAACCACCGTCAACCAGCTGTTTGCCGCGGCCCAGACCCTCGCCTCCGGCACGCGCGTGGAAGGGCCTCGACTGGCCATCGTCACCAACGGTGGCGGCCCCGGCGTGATGGCGGCCGACCGTGCCAGTGATCTGAACGTTCCCCTGGCCGAACTGTCGCCCGCCACCATAGACAAGCTGAGTGCTGTTTTGCCCACACACTGGTCACACAGCGATCCGGTGGACATCCTCGGCGACGCCGACAGCGAACGTTACCGTGCGGCTACCGAGATCGCACTGGCCGACAAGAACGTTGATGGCCTGCTGGTGCTGTTGACCCCGCAGGCGATGACCGACCCGACCGCCTGCGCCGAAGGCGTGATTGCGGCAGCCAAGGAGGTCAACAAGCCGACATTGGCCTGCTGGATGGGTGCGAACCTGGTCAAGGAAGGAAGGCAGCGTTTTGCCAGCGCGGGAATCCCGCAGTTCAGCAGTCCGGAGGCTGGCGTGGATGCGTTCGGTTATCTGGCCTGCTACCGGCGCAACCAGAAGGCGTTGCTGCAGGCACCGGCCCCAAGATCGAGACAACGCGAACCGGACGTGGAGGGTGCGCGCCTGATCATCGAACATGCCATGGGCGAGCGACGTTACGCGCTCAGTAACGCCGAAGCCAAGGCGATATTGAAGGCGTTTCACATTCCGACCTCGCCCAGCATCAACGTGAACTCGGCGGCAGACGCCCTGATCGCGGCCGAGGGCGTGGGGCTGCCGGTCGCCATGAAAATCAATTCTCCGGATATCACGCATAAATCGGATGTGGGCGGTGTTCGCCTCAATATTCGTGAACCACGCTCTGTGCGTACAGCGTTCCGCGAGATGATGGACGGGGTCAAGGCGCATAGCCCGGATGCACGAGTATCCGGTGTCACCATAGAACCCATGGTCGAGCGGCCGCATGCACGTGAAATCATGATAGGCATCGCACACGACCCGGTGTTCGGACCTGTAATCAGCTTCGGCGCGGGTGGAACAGCGGTGGAGATATTCGCTGACAGCCAGGTCGCACTGCCCCCGCTCAACGAATACCTGAGCCAGGATCTGATACGCGGCACGCGTGCAGCGCGCTTCCTCAAACAGTTTCGCAACCTGCCGCCGGCAGATACCTCAAAGCTCACCGATGTGCTGCAACGGATCTCCGAGATCGCCTGTGAACTTCCGGAGATAAAGGAGCTGGATATCAATCCTTTGCTGGTGGACGAGGACGGCGTTATCGCGGTCGATGCGCGCGTCGTCGTGGCGCCGCCCAAGACCAGCACCGCACACTACGGGCATATGGCCATCCATCCCTATCCGCCGGAGCTCGAAACGACCTGGCAGCTACCGGACGGCACCGATGTATCGGTTCGGCCGATCCGCCCGGAAGACGCAGAGATTGAACAGGATTTCGTAAAGAACCTGTCGGCCGAGAGCAAGTATTTTCGCTTCATGCAGAGTGTGGAAGAACTGACACCACAGATGCTGGCGCGCTTTACCCAGATAGACTACGACCGCGAAATGGCGCTGATCGCCGTGATGAAAGAGCATACGCCAGATGCACATATACTCGGTGTCGTGCGTTATGTCAGCAACCCCGACAAACAGTCATGCGAATTTGCGCTTACGGTCGCGGACGACTGGCAGAAGAAAGGAATCGGTCGCCAGCTCATGCAGAGACTGATGACAGTCGCCCGGGATCGCGGTATCGAAATCATGGAAGGCGAGGTGTTATCACGCAACAGCAAAATGCTGCGTCTGTGCGAGAGGCTGGGCTTCCGCACCGTGCACAATGCAGACGAGCCGGATGTGGTGGCAGTAAGACGGCACCTTTGATCTGGCAGTTCAGGCCACGAAAAAGGGCGCCTGGTGGGCGCCCTTTTTGCCGTACGGATCGGAGTAACGGTCAGGTCGAAAACGAGGACCCGCAACCACAGGTCGTGCTCGCATTCGGATTGCGAATCACAAATTGTGCACCCTGCAGGCCCTCGGAATAATCCACCTCGGCCCCCATCAAATACTGCACACTCATCGGATCGATCAGCAGGGTAACGCCGTCGGTCACCACCTGCTCGTCGCCTTCGCCCACCGCTTCGTCAAAAGTGAACCCGTACTGAAATCCCGAACAGCCACCGCCCTGGACGTAGATCCGCAACATCAGATCAGGGTTGCCCTCTTCAGCGATAAGTTCGGACACCTTCTTCGCGGCAGCCGAGGTAAATACCAGGGCGTCGCTGTTCGCCATTGCCTGTTCAGTCATACAACCACCTGCTCACAAGGGTTAACGGGGCCGTACGCCCCATTCGATGGAAAAATTATGCATTTCCCGATCAATTTAGTCAAGTATTACAGGGTCGGCTCCGAATCAGCTCCGCTCCCCGACGTTTTCTCGACATCGTTTCCGGACATCTTCAGTTCTTCCTCACTGTGTACCAGTTGGCCGTTGACCTCTGCTCCCATGGCCATCTCCAGCAGACGATAGTAAACAGTGCCGCTCACCCGCGCGTTGGTAGCAAGTTCGACGCGCTCGCTCGCATAGACATCACCGGTCACGGTCCCGTTCAGGATCAGGTTTTCGACCCGGACATCGCCCTCGACCGTTCCCTGCTCACTTACGGTGAGCGTCGAACGACTATCGGCCTCACCGCTCACCTTGCCCCTGATCATGCCGTCCAGGTGCAATCCACCGGCAAAATGAACGTCGCCAGTGATCGCTGTGCCCTGACCGATCACCGTCGACACCTTGGGGGCCTTGAAACGTCTTCCTCGCGCCATCAGATCAGTTTCCTGTATGTGCTTCTCTCAGGCGTCCGCCAGCTTCCAGTCGTACGCCTGTTCAAAGGATTTGAATTTCTTACCCTCCGGCCTGACCGTCACCTCGATCGAGCTGGGTTCAAAGCCCCCGGGTAAACTGAGATCCGTTTTCAGCTTCTGAAAACTCTTGAAACGAATACCGATATTGGAGCGCTTGCCGCCAGTGAGTTGAGACAGAACGAGAATCTGTTGCTCGCCATCCATCTTTCCACTGACCTCGATGTCGACCTGGCCGCTGACCGTTTCCTGATCGTCGGTACGCTTCGAAAGCATTGCCTCGAGGCGATAACTGCGTCCGGCCAAAGGGGTCAGTTTGAACTCTTCCAGAACCAGGGTTTCTTTTTCACCACCGGCAACCAGAGTTTTCAGCAGCGCCACCTCGCGCTTGAGCTCAGCGCGTTCGCCTTGCAGCGCCTTGACCTCGGATTGAACCCCATCGGCAGCGGCTCGGTCGATCTGCCCCGCACGCTCAAATCGAGCCGCGGCTGCGCGCAGCGTGTCGCGTTCCTCCTCGAGTTGGCGAATACGCTGCTGCAATTCATCTTCCAGCACGCTGTAGCGCCCGACGTCGAACCCGGCCTCCTGGCGCCCGAACTCGAACACCTGCCAGGACCAGGCCGCCAGCGCAACCAGAAACAAAAGCCACAACCAGGGCCTGACGCCGCCTTCACCCGGCTGAAGGATACGTGGCGCAATCACGCGTGTCGGTTTTTTCTTACCCATCGTAGTTTCGCGACTAAGGAAGCAATGCAACCTGATCGAGACCGCTGCGCTCGTCCAGACCAAACATCAGGTTCATATTCTGTATGGCCTGACCGGCAGCACCTTTGGTCAGGTTGTCGATCACAGCCAGGACCACAACAATGTCCCCACCCTGCGGCCGATGCAAGGCGATGCGACAGTGGTTCACGCCACGTACGCTGCGCGTCTCCGGGTGGCTGCCCGCCGGCAGCACGTCAACAAAGGGTTCGTCGGCGTAGCGCTGCTCGAACAGCGCCTGCAAATCGCCCGCCTCTGCGCTCAGACGCGCATACAGTGTGGCATGAATCCCCCGAATCATTGGCACCAGGTGCGGGACAAAGGTCAACTCAACCGGCTGGGCGCTGACGCCGGAGAGTGTCTGGCGGATCTCCGGCAGATGGCGATGCCCTGCGACCCCGTAGGCCTTGAAACTCTCGCCCACCTCACCCATCAGCATGGCCGCATTGGCGCCGCGACCGGCGCCGCTGACGCCCGACTTGCAGTCGGCCACGAGGCTGGATGTGTCCACCAGGCCCTGCTCCACCAGAGGCAGGAAACCGAGTGCGGAAGCGGTCGGATAGCAACCCGGATTAGCGACCACGCGGGCGCTGCGAATCTGCTCGCGATTCAACTCCGGCAGACCATACACGGCCTCGGCAAGCACATCGGTGCAGCTGTGCGGCATGCCGTACCATTGTTCCCAGACGGCCGGATCCCGGAGACGGAAGTCGGCCGCCAGATCGATCACCCGGGTCCCAGCCTCAAGCAGCGCCGGAACCATCTTCATCGCCGTGCCATTCGGGGTTGCGAAGAAAGTCACGTCACACGCGGCCAGTTTTTCCGCGTCGGGCTCGGAAAAAGCCAGATCGAAGTGCCCGCGCAAATTGCCATACAGCTCGGAAACCTGGCGCCCTGACTCGGCACGCGAGGTGATCTGAATAACCTGAACCTGCGGATGCATCGCCAACAGACGCAACAGCTCCACACCGGTGTAGCCGGTCCCACCAACGATTCCTACTTTGATCATGGTGACTCAAGGGGTCCTAGAAACAAATTCGAGAGCGGGTATTCTAAACGCATTCGGGTACAAAGTTACGCCTCCAGTTGGAATGAACGGGGTCTCGCCCCGCCCGCCGGATGCATGTTACGGCGGCCGTGCTAAAGTCCGGGCTGCCATTGAACATGCCGCATCTGGCCGGTGTCGACCGCGGACGCAGCAGGAGCAACGAAATGGAAACGATTGAAGTCATCGCCCTGATGCTGGGGGCGGCGTGGGCATCCGGCATCAACCTGTATGCCGCTGTTCTGGTCCTGGGGTGGATGGGGGGTGCCGGTCACGTCGATCTGCCTCCTGACCTGCAGGTCTTGAGCGACCCCACGGTTATGCTGGTTGCCGGTGGCATGTACGTGGTCGAGTTTTTCACCGACAAGATTCCTGGCGTGGATACCGGCTGGGATGCATTGCATACCTTTGTCCGCATCCCGGCCGGGGCGATGCTGGCCGCCGGTGCCGCACAGGGCCTGGACGTGGGCCAGGCCGGTGAGTTGATCGCCTTGCTGCTGGGCGGGGGCGTGGCAGCGGCCAGCCATGCCACAAAGGCAGGCACCCGGGTGCTGATAAACACCTCGCCAGAACCCTTCAGCAACTGGGGGGCCTCGGTCGCCGAAGATCTCTCGGTGTTTGCCGGCTTGTGGGTGGCGCTGAACAATCCCTGGCTGTTCGTTATCCTTTTCATGCTGTTCCTGCTGCTGTCAATCTGGTTGTTGCCCAAGATCTGGCGTGCCATCAAGCAGGCAACGCACGCCGTGCGACACTGGTTCAGGGACAGCGACGATGCCGCGGTAGAACACAAGGGGGAAGGGCTGGAGACACGCCGCCAGGAGGTGTTGAAAGCGCTTTATCAAGATGATGCAGGCAGAACTGCCAGAGGACCCTCAAAGTGAATAAGCAGGTCGTGCCCAGTCTCGCCGCAGCTGCCGTCGTGGTTGCCGGTGTCTGGCTGATGTCATCGAGCACCAGGCCCATGCCCGAGGTCGTGTTCAATCTGCTGGATGGCCGCACCCTCCACAGTGCCGATCTGCGCGGCAAGAGCGTGTTGATCAACTTCTGGTCGGTCAGCTGCGAGGTCTGTCTGCGCGACATGCCACGCCTGACCAGGCTTCACGAGACCATGGAAGAACATGGTTTCATGGTAATCGGCGTCGCCGTGCCGCATGACCCGCCGGCGGCGGTGATCGGAGTGGTGGAAAAACTCGAACCCGCTTACCCGATCGCGCTTGATGTGCATGGGGAGGTCAGCAAGGCATTTGGCGGCATCAAGGTCACGCCGACAACCTACCTGGTCGGCCCTGACGGAAACATCAACTACTCCGAGCGCGGCACATTGGATGAGACACGTATTCGCGCAACCGTACTGACGTTTCAAAGGTAGAGGACCATGTGGCTCAAAGCTTGGCATCTGATTGGCATGGTGACCTGGTTCGCCGGCCTTTTTTACCTACCGAGGTTGTTCGTGTATCACGCCATGAGCGACGACCGGCCGTCGATAGATCGTTTCAAGATCATGGAACGAAAGCTGTATTACGGCATCACCACACCGGGCGCCATCTTCACCCTGGTGTTCGGTTTCTGGATGCTGCACGACTATGCCTGGGCGGCCTTCGGCAGCCACCTCTGGCTGCAGATCAAACTGCTCCTGCTGGCACTCCTGGTGGCCTATCACCTGTACTGCGGGAAGCTGCTGACGGATTTCAAACATGATCGCAATCGGCACAGCCATGTATGGTACCGCTGGTTCAACGAGGTCCCCGTACTGCTGCTGATCGGAATCATCCTGCTGGCCGTGCTGAAACCTGTGTAGCGTATGCCGGGTTCGCGTAGACATCGCAGCCGGCAGACGCCGGAACAGCTGGCAAAGACCCGGCAAAACCACATCCTGCTGCTGAGTCTGCTGGTAGCGCTCGTGTATGCCAGCGCCCTGGGGGGCGATTTCGTCTGGAGCGACCGCGAAGACATCCTGCAGGGCGCCCATCGCCTGACCAGCCTGAGCGATGTCCCACTGGCCCTGAGCAGTTCCCGCCAGGCCTACCGCGCAAGGGATACAGGTGTCGCAGTGGATCCCGCTGCCGGGACCTGGCAACCGCTGACGCTCCTGTCGAACAGTATCAGTTGGGGCCTGTGGGCCGACTGCGCATTTTGCTTTCATCTCGAAAACGTCCTGCTGCACGGCCTCCTGGTAGTCGGGCTGTATGCGCTCGGCCGCCATCTGCTGTCGCAACGCCGCCATGGAAACCGCATCGCCGCCTGGGCGGCCGCACTTTTTGCCGTGCATCCGGTGAATGTCAGCACTGTGGCCTGGATCGGTGGTCGCCCCTATCTGCTGGCGGCCGTCCTCAGCGTATGGAGCCTGGTGATCTTTACCCGTCTCCAGGCCACCAGCAAGTCAAACCATGGCCACACCAGGCGTTGGCTGGCGGCAATGGGTCTGGTCACGCTGGCGGCCATGCTGGCCGATGAAACCGCCTACATACTCCCGCTGCCGGCACTGCTGATCGCTGCCTACGAAAGCAGGGAGCGTGGTCGCGATGCCCTGGCCGGGATCTCCCCCGCGCGGCTGAAGGGGCTGGCCCTGGTCATGATGATACCGCTGCTGCTGATCGGCTACCGCAGCCTGGTGCTGGGCGGCCTGCACTTTGGTGCCGAATATCCGACCGAAAGCGCGGTCAACAACGTTGGCAGCGCTTTACGCCACCTCTGGTATCTCATCGAACAGGCCATGCTGCCTTCCGAACCGATTATTTCCGATGCCTGGCCGATTACAGTCCGTTGGGGTTCGACCGAGGTCGCGGCACTGCTGGGTTTCCTGCTGATCATCGGCGCAACCGGCCTGGGGCTGAAACTGCGGCATCCGAGCGCCTTTGGCGTCACTTGGTTTCTGCTGTGGCTGATCCCCGGCGTGGGGATCTTTGCAAGCGACCATTATCACAACAGCCAGACCCTGTACCTGGCTGTATGGGGTCTGGCCTTCGCTGTCAGCTACGGACTTTTCCTACTCTGGCGCCCGATCGGCCGTCAGTTGGTCGCGGGCAGCGAGGTGGTCATCTTCGTCCCTGTGATCCTGGTACTGGGGGTGATCACCGGCTTTTCCAATGCGCGCTGGTGGAGCCACACCGGTTTGTTCGAGAGCGAGATCGCAAGTGATCCGCACTACATGGAGGGCCGTCTTGAGCTGGCCAAGGCTGCGTTGGACCAAAATGACGCACCCACCGCGCTCAACCACAGCCTAGCGGCGATAGAAGCGTCGAAAGATCAGACATTTACCGGCTACTGGTCACCCGCAGAGGCCTATTATCTGCTGGGCCGTGCGCAGGCGGACATGGGCCTGTATGCCGATGCTGCCGGCAGTTTTTCCACCGTCCTGGAGATCCGACCTGACGACGCCAACGCCCGTTACCGGCTCGGCGTGACACAACTTTTGCAACAGGAATTCGTGGCCGCAGAGACCAGCCTCCGCCGTGCAATCGAGTCCAGGCAGTCCTTCATGGAGGCCGAGGCCGATCTCGGCGCCGCGCTGGCGGGCCAACGCCGATTCGTCGAGGCCTACCCGCTGCTGGCCGAAGCGATCAAGCAGGGATACGGCAATGCCCGTCGTCACCGCGCGCTGGCGATCACAATGATCGATGCCAGGCAATTCCAGGATGCGGCCAAACAGCTGGAACTCTCGCTGGCACTGCGCGAGGAAGCGGATGAACGCGCACGCCTGGCCTGGGTGCTGTGGCAACTCGGCGAAATGGAAAGCGCGCGCGCCCATCTCGACATGGCATTACAGATGCAGGAGGAGAGCAGCCCCTACGTTCTGTCGGTACAGGAACAATTACAACAGACGCCTACCCCGATGCAGGACGACGGCGACTGAGATTGTCAGGCCAGACTGTGAGTGCCCACCGCGGCAGGCCCTGCCCGCACCCTGCAGCGCCCCCTACTTAAACAAAAAGGCCCGCTAACGCGGACCTTTTCTCAGCGCGAGGCTTGCGCCGCTATGAGGAACAACCGCCCTGCGAACCGCAGGTGCCGCAGCCGCCGCCAGACACTGGCTGCAAGTTGTTGAATACGAAGCGGGCGTCACCGTCGCCGGCATCGACAAAATCGATTTCTACGCCGCGAATATACTCGAGCGTACCGGCATCAACGATGACTTTGACACCCTCGAATTCGCGGATATTGTCATCATCGTTGAGCTGATCGGTGAATGTCATGCCGAAACTGACGCCACTGCAACCACCCGGAGTGGCAAAAACGCGCACACCGTGGATATTTTCCTCTACCTGGCCCAGCAGTTCGGCCATTTTACCTTGTGCCGGTGTAGTCAGAGTCAGATCGGTTTCGGTCAGGGCTGCATACGTCATAGTGGCCACCTCAAGGGCTCAAAAAATCAGGAAATGCTGACCAGTCTACCACCCACCGTTCGATTATTCAGCACAGGCGATCCCGCGAAGAAAGTGTGTAAAGGTGCCGCTCCGCATCCACCACGTGCTGACCCCAGTGCTTGCAGAACCCGGTTCGCCACCGCCCAAGCGTGCGCCCGGCATCGTCGCTGCCATCGAGACGCTGCAGACCGTTCTTCAGCTCGCAGTAGATATCGGTCAGATCGTCGGCCAGGCTGCCGCTCATCTCCTGGCGGTTGGGCGTGACATCGTATTCCATCCAATAGCCGTCGAGGTCTCCCAGCAGCCGGTGCAGGCGGCTGAACAGTTCAAAGCGCTGGTCGAGGTCCACGTTGGGATCGTAGGAACCGTCTTCCTGCCATGGCACGGCCGTCATGGCGGCATGCAGACGCGGCAGGATCTCGTTGAGCTGGGCCAGTGGCTTGCGATTGCCGTCATCCAGAGATTCGATCACCGTGCAGTAACGGCGAGCGATGGCAAGCAGTTCGTTGGCGTCGGTTTGCATGGCACCTCCTCAGGGCAGCAGCACACAGGCACAGGCATGCCCGGCCACAAGTGCTTGAAAATGTGGCATTTGGTTCATGCTTTGGACAGAGAGAAGTGTAGCCCAGATTTCGCTTTGGCCTACCCCGGGGAGCTCAAAAAAACGCCGATAAAAGACAACCTTTAACCCAGATCAGGACCACGCCACATGGCACCGGGCCACCTCCGGGGTTCAGATCTCCATCATCTCGAAATCTTCCTTGCCTGCGCCGCATTCAGGACACTGCCAGTTCAGCGGTACATCTTCCCAGCGCGTTCCGGGGGCTATTCCCTCATCCGGCAGGCCCTTTGCCTCGTCATAGACAAAGCCGCAGATCACACACATGTAGGTCTTCATTTCCCTGTTTCCTCGCTGCACGGGGCTATCAATGATGGACAAGTGCTTAATTTTGCCAGAAGTACAGACACAATAGGCCGGTAGGCGAAGGGGTTGGTTGGCACCCCTGATACAATCGTGCGGCCATGAATCGAGTCCCCAGCATCCTCTGTATCGGCGGCCATGACCCGACCGGCGGCGCCGGCATTCAGGCCGATATTGAGACCGTCACCGCGCTTGGTGGCCGCGCGCTCACGCTCGTCACCGCCCTGACCGCCCAGGACACCCACAATATCTCCGCGATCGAGGCCGTCCGCGTAGCCTTCTTCGGCGAGCAACTCGATCGCCTGCTGGACGATATCCGGCCCGACGCGATCAAGATCGGCCTGCTTGGCTCAACCGCACTGGTGCCGGTTCTGGAAGGCCTGTTGCAGGGCTTCGGCGGTCCGGTGGTACTCGACCCGGTGCTCGCGGCCGGGGGCGGTTTCGACCTCGATAGCGCCGATCTCGTTGAAGCCATCGCAACCCGGCTGGTTCCCCTGACAGGCCTGCTCACCCCGAATCGTGCCGAGGCGCGCCGACTGAGCGGCCGCGACGATGCCGATCATGCAGCCCGGGCCCTGCTGAAGGCCGGTGCAGCGGCAATTATGCTGACCGGCGCAGACGAGGCCGCGGGCGCGCACGTCATCAACCGGCTGTTCACGGCGACCGATCAGACCCGGTCGTTCAAGTGGCCACTTCTTCCGCATGCCTATCACGGTTCGGGCTGCACCCTGGCGAGTGCTTGTGCAACACGCCTGGCCTTCGGTGACGACCTGGTGGACGCGGTCGAGCAGGCACAGCGATTCACCTGGCAGGCACTGAGGCAGTCCACTCGGCCGGGTGGTGGACAATGGCTGCCGGGGCGGCACGCATGAACCGGGCACTCATGGGCCTGTACGTCATCACCGAAGACCGCCCACCGGCGGACCGGCCGGTGGCGGCCGGGGTCGAGGCCGCGCTGCGTGGCGGTGCCCGCGTCGTCCAATACCGCGACAAGTCCGAAGATGGCGCACGCCGCCTCGAAGAGGCCCGGGCCCTCAAGAGGCTATGCGGCGATCACGCGGCCTTGCTGCTGATCAACGACGACGTCGAGCTGGCGGCCGCGGTCGCCGCCGACGGCGTCCACCTGGGGCGCGACGACCCGGACTTGGCCGGCGCCCGCGCACGCCTGGTTGCCGGCAGCCTGATCGGCATCACCTGTTACAACCAGTTCGAGCGCGCACAACAGGCCGCGACCCAAGGCGCCGATTACATCGCCTTCGGCAGCTTCTATCCCTCGCCGACCAAGCCGCAAGCGGTACATGCCGACCCGGAACTACTGCGCCGCGCCAAGCGTGAATTATCGCTGCCCACGGTTGCGATTGGTGGCATTAGCCCCGAGAATGGCGCGGCCCTGGTACGCGCCGGCGCAGACATGCTGGCAGTCATCAGTGCGGTCTTTGCCGCACCCGATATCACCGCCGCCGCCCGCGCCTTTAACCCCTGTTTCACCGCTGTCGAGGAGACCAAGCAATGAGCGCCGCACATGACCGTTTCGAACTCGCCCAACGTCACATACCCGGTGGCGTGAATTCGCCGGTGCGGGCATTCGCCGGCGTCGGCGGCGACCCGGTCTTCGTCGACAGTGCCGCCGGCCCCTACCTGTTCGATCCGGACGGCAAACGTTATATCGATTACGTCGGATCCTGGGGCCCCATGATCCTCGGACATGCCCACCCCGAGGTCATCGAGGCCGTTACTCAGGTGGTTGGCAAGGGCCTGTCGTTCGGTGCGCCAACCGAACTCGAGACCCGCATGGCCGATCGCGTCTGCGAGCTCATGCCATCGATCGAGCTGGTACGCATGGTCTCGTCCGGCACCGAGGCAACCATGTCGGCCATCCGCCTTGCACGCGGTTTTACCAGACGCGACAAGATCGTGAAATTCGAGGGTTGTTACCACGGCCACTCCGATTCCCTGCTGGTCAAGGCCGGATCCGGCGCGCTGACACTGGGCGAGCCCTCCTCACCCGGGGTACCCGCATCACTGGCCGAGCACACCATCACCCTGAGCTACAACGACCTCGATCAGGTCCGTGACGCCTTCGCCGCCGCAGGCGACCAGATCGCCTGCATCATCGTCGAACCGGTTGCCGGCAATATGAACTGCATCCTGCCAAGAGACGGTTTTCTGCAGGGTCTGCGCGAGGTCTGCGACCAATACGGCAGCGTGCTGATCTTCGACGAGGTCATGACCGGCTTCCGGGTCGCGCTCGGCGGCGTACAGTCGGTCTACGACGTGCGACCCGACCTCACCACGCTGGGCAAGGTGATCGGCGGCGGCATGCCGGTGGGCGCCTTCGGTGGGCGCCGTGACATCATGCAGAAGATCGCACCGCTGGGCCCGGTCTACCAGGCAGGCACCCTGTCCGGTAACCCCGTGGCGATGACCGCCGGGCTGAAGACGCTGGAACTGATCTCCCTGCCCGGTTTCTTCGACAAGGTCGGCGCAAAGGTGGAGACGCTGGCAGGCGGGATGGTCGAGGCCGCCTCGCAGGCAGGCGTCGCGCTGACCGAGAACCACCTCGGCGGGATGTTCGGCCTGTTCTTTACCGAGCAGGACCGGGTTACCGATTTCGCCGGGTCCATGACCTGCGACCAGGACCGCTTCCGCGCCTTCTTCCACGCCATGCTCGAGCGCGGCGTCTACCTGGCACCCTCGGCGTTCGAAGCCGGATTCGTCTCGGCGGCACACAACGATGAGGACATCGCCGCAACCCTCGAGGCGGCGCGCGCATCCTTCGCGGCAATGGCCTGAATCCCAGTAGCGAGTTGGAAACGCATAGGCCACAGAGACACGGGGGGCTCAGGGTTTTTCTATTGGAGAGCCTT
>CAZCDY010000017.1:12989-18119 GCA_964497145.1 uncultured Gammaproteobacteria bacterium | reverse complement strand
GAATCCCGAGTATGCGGGCTTGGTGGTATTCGCGGTGGCGCTGGCGGAATCACTGGCGATCGTCGGCGTACTGGTTCCAGGCGTGGTGGTACTGCTCGGTGCCGGCGCACTGATCGGGGCCGGTATCCTGGATTTCTGGGCTATGTGTGCCTGGGCCGTCATCGGCGCCATCATCGGCGATGGCCTGAGCTACTGGCTCGGGCACCACTTCGAATACCTGACCGAGCGCTGGCGCTGGTTCCGACTGCATCCCGACCAGTTGCAGAAAGGCATCAACTTCTTCGACAAATACGGTGATATCAGTGTTGCGCTGGGGCGGTTCTTTGGCCCGATTCGCGCAGTCGTTCCGCTGGTGGCGGGGCTGATGCATATGCCACCCCGGCGTTTTTATATCGCCAATGTATTGTCGGCACTGGTCTGGGCGCCGGCCTACCTGGCCCCGGGCATCCTGCTTGGAGAAATGGGCGAAGACGGCGACTGGCGTTATCTGATATTTCCGGTCGCCGCCGTGGGCCTGATCGTCGTGGTCTGGGGCCTCCTTCAGACAAGGCGTCGTCGCTGATCAATCACAGTCGTCTGGCCGGACAAGGCCACAGAGGCGATGCAGACGTTGCACCGCATCTTCCACCTCAAACAGGGCCTGCTTCTCTGCCAGCGGCAGTGGCAACAGCTCGATCAGGCGCGCGGCCACGTGGTCAGCACTCGGGTTCGAGACTGCCAGGCGTTTGTACGGCTGATCGATACGCTGTAGGACATCATCCAGCAGTTCAGTCATCCAGGACAATTCTTCGGGTACCGGCTGCGGCGGGGCGAGCGGGCGGCGCACGACCTTGGCACGCAGCAGCTGATCGTGTTCCACCGTAACCTCGACCAGCGAAAACACCTGCTCCCCTTCGCACAGCAACCCGAGCAGGCCGTCATCCTCCTGCTGCCAGTCGATGATCCTTGCCAAGGTTCCGGTATTCGCGGTCGATGCCACCCCTCCAGCCTCGGGGCCATCCTTGATCGCAGCCACCGCAAAAGGCTGGTCGCCCCGCAGACACTCGCTCACCATGCGCAGGTAGCGCGGCTCGAATATCCGTAGCGGCAACAGGCCACCCGGAAACAGCACCACATTGAGCGGGAACAGCGCCACCCGCTGAATACCGGGACTGGCGGCATCGGCAACCATCATTCCTCACCCCAACGCTCACTCAGCGTATGCGGCACATCCAGGTGATCCAGCACCCGCGCCACCATGAAATCGACGATCTCGGACACAGACTGTGGTCTGAAATAAAACCCGGGATTGGCCGGCATGACAACGGCACCGGCCTGCGACAGGCGCAGCATGTTCTCGAGATGGATGGTCGAGAAGGGTGTCTCTCGCACCACCAGAATCAGCTTGCGCCGCTCCTTGAGCGCCACATCGGCTGCCCGGTCGATCAGATCGTCACAGATACCGCTGGCCACCGAGGCCAAGGTGCCGGTCGTGCAGGGGCAGATGACCAAGGCCTCCGGCGGATTGGAACCACTCGCAACCGGCGCAGTCCATTGCTGGCGGCCAAACACCTGCAATTGCCCGGGTCCGGCAGAGAAATGCGCGGAGAGATAACTCTCAATCTCACCGGGGTGTCCGGGCAGCTTGAGATCGGTCTCCATGCTGACCACGACCTGCGCGGCCTGCGAGACCATGAGATAGACGCGACGATCGGCCGCCAGCAGGCATTCGACCAGGCGCAGGCCATAATGGATCCCGGAGGCGCCGGTGAACGCAACGGCAATCGGTGATTTTGAATTGCTCATAGGGGCTATTTAAGCATGCTGAAGCCTTAACGCGGGATCGCGTTGGTGGGGTTTCAGCAACTTGGCGGATACCGTACAGACGGCATTTTTGTTCCAGCGACAGCGCGAACAAAACCCCTGAGAAAAAACCAGGCAATCATCCAGCCAAAGCATCCAGCAGACGCTGATGAATCCCCTCAAACCCCCCATTGCTCATCACCAGCACCTGGTCGCCGGAAACTGCAACATCGCAAACCTCATCAACGATCGACTGCACACTGTCGTGCACATGCAGACGCCTGCCGAGGTCGCGCAAAACACTCGCGGCATCCCAACCGAGACTCCCGGGTGCGTAAACCCAGACCTCATCTGCCAGGGCCAGTGAATCTGCCAGCATGCCGGCATGCACACCCATGCGCATGGTATTGGAACGTGGCTCGAGCACCGCGAGGATTCGCTGCCCGCCCACTTGCTTGCGCAACCCATCCAGGGTCGTGCTGATCGCCGTTGGATGGTGGGCAAAATCGTCGTAGACACGGACACCGCGGATCTCGCCACGCAACTCCATGCGGCGTTTCACATTGCGGAATTCGGCCAGTGCCGCGACGCCGACCGCTGGCGGCACGCCCGCATGCCGCGCCGCAGCCAGGGCCGCCAGGGCGTTGCTGATGTTGTGTCTCCCGGTCAACGACCACTCCACCCTGCCGATGGTCTGGGTCTCGCACACGACATCGAATGCGCTGCCGTCCGGCGTCGCCCGCATCACGTGCCAACTGGCCTCGAAGTCTGGGTCAAAGTGCTCCAAAGGTGTCCAGCACCCCATGTCCAGGACATCATGCAGGTTGCCATCTTTCAGCGGCGAGATGATCAGGCCGTTGCCCGGCACGGTGCGCACCAGGTGGTGAAACTGACGCTGGATGGCCTCCAGGTCATCGAAGATATCGGCATGATCAAACTCCAGATTGTTCATCACCAGGGTACGCGGCCGGTAATGCACGAACTTCGACCGCTTGTCGAAAAAGGCCGTGTCGTATTCATCCGCCTCGACGACGAAAAAAGGCGCGTCGCCGGCACGCGCGGACACTCCGAAGTTCTCCGGCACGCCGCCGATCAGAAACCCCGGCTTGAGGCCCGCATATTCGAGAATCCAGGCCAGCATCCCCGATGTACTGGTCTTGCCATGGGTACCCGCAACCGCCAACACCCAGCGATCGCGCAACAGGTTCTCCGCCAGCCACTGCGGCCCCGAGCTGTAGTGCAGGCCGCGCTCGAGCATGTACTCGACGGCCGGGTTGCCACGTGACATGGCGTTGCCGACCACCACCTGATCGGGGGCCGGGTCCAGGTGTGCCGGATCGTAGCCCTGCATAAGGCGGATACCCGCCGCTTCAAGCTGGGTGCTCATCGGCGGATAGACGTTTTCATCGGATCCCGATACCTGATGACCCATGGCGCGTGCAATAAGGGCAATACCGCCCATGAAGGTGCCGCAGATCCCGAGAATGTGAATTTTCATTTAGGAAGGAAGTACCGGAGGAAAGATTCGGGCAATGAGGTTGAAAGCCAGGACCGTGTAACTGAGCGTGATCATAACGCCCGCCAACAGCGGGACCCCTAGCGCATGGCGCAACACGTTGCCCAGGGCGATATGCAGCCAGATCGCCAGAATCAGATCGAGCAGCATCGCGAAGCCGCTGATCCCGAGCGCCTCGGCCGGCGATCTGACGAACAGCATGATCAGACCCGCGAACACACCGAGGCCGAAAAAGGCGCTCGCGGTCTGCTGCCAGCGCGCCACATGACTCTTGAACTGCAGTAACGCGAACAGCAGGACCATGGTCAGAAACAGGTCCAGCAGATTGGCGCCCAGTGCCGCGCGCGGACCACCGAACAGTTCGACCCCGTTTGCCGTTCCGATGAGCACATTCAACACCGCCAGCAGCACCAGCAGCACGGCCGATGCGGGCAGATCCTGGGGCCCGCGACGCAAGATCGCGAGCTGAATAAAAAACCTTAACAGTGCGAGCATGTAAACCTTCCGCTTAGCCCGATGACGCCTATCTTAACGCGCTAAGCGCGGTCCGTGCTGTGGTCGATGTTATCCTTGGCGGCCGCGACAGGAATGAAGCAATGCAAGAACAATTCGTAGACACCCCCGATGGCCTGCTGGCTCTGTGCGAACAGCTCAAGGGGAGTGAATGGCTGGCGCTCGATACAGAGTTCATCCGTGAAAAAACCTACTACCCCAGGCTGTGCCTGATCCAGGTGTGCAACGGCGAGGTGGCGGCATGCGTCGACCCCCTCAAACTGGAAGACCTCGGCCCGCTGCTCGAGATCCTATACGACGGCAGCATCCTGAAGGTACTGCATGCGGCACGCCAGGATCTCGAGATCTTCCTGCACGACCATCAACAGCTGCCGATGCCGGTTTTCGACACCCAACCGGCCGCCGCCCTGCTGGGGCACGGCGACCAGATAGGATATGCCAACCTGGTCAAGCAGATGCTGAACATCGAGCTGCCGAAAGACCAGACCCGGACCGACTGGTCACAGCGCCCGCTGGATGCGCAACAGCAACGCTATGCCCTCGATGACGTCGTCTATCTCGGCCAGCTGTACCTGCACATTCGCGGTCACCTGTTCGACCGCGAGCGCCTGCAGTGGCTCGCGGCCGACTTCGCGACACTGGTTGATCCGCACACCTATTTCCCTGAGCCGCGAGACATGTGGAAACGCACCAAAGGCAAACAGCTGCTGCGCGGGAAACAGCTCGCGGTGTTGCAGAAGCTTGCGGCCTGGCGCGAACAACAGGCGCGCAAACGTGACCTGCCGCGCAAATGGGTGCTGAAGGACGAAGTCATGATCGAACTCAGCCGGCGCATGCCGCGCGATGTCAGCGGGCTGTCCAGGATCCGCGGGCTCGAACCGGGCCATATCCGGCGCGAAGGCGAGAGCCTGATCGGGTTGATCAATGAGGGTGCGGAGACGCCTCGTGAGCAATGGCCCGCCGACGGGGGCCGCCCCACGCCACTGGATGCACAACAGGAGGCCATGGTGGATATGCTCAGCGCCGCCTTGCGGCTGATTGCCGACGCACACCAATTGTCGCCAATGGCGATCGCCACGCGAAAAGAGTTGGAGAAATTTGTACGTGGCGAACCCGATTGCGTATTACTCGAAGGCTGGCGACAGGCGTTGGCCGGGGAGAATCTGGCTGCGGTGATGCGCGGGGAGCAGCGCCTGGAAATCCGGCAAGGGAATCTGCGGCTGGTTCCGCAACAGGCTACAGGCGCTTTTGCGGGGCCGCCCGGCAACTGATCCTGTCGCGACTCATTCGACCTCCTGCGAGTCGAGAGCCCAATGTTT
>CAZCDY010000017.1:5238-12979 GCA_964497145.1 uncultured Gammaproteobacteria bacterium | reverse complement strand
AGCTGTTCCTCGTGGCGGTGGATCTGGCCATCGGCGGCGGCCGCCTGCCATAGGCTACGGAGCACCCCCAGCTTACGCGCCGGCGAGAAATTACGGTTGATCAGATCGATGTGTTTATTCAGGGAATCACTGCTGTCAGACGCATCCCGCGCGACTGCCATCAGACCGTCCAGATCGGCCTCATTGAGCTGCCAGTCGCGTTGCAGCGTCGAACGCAGGCGCAGAATCTCTTGTTCGTCGACGCTGTTATCAGACTTGGCCACTTTCACCAGTAGAACCGCGGCGGCAAGGTGCAGGGCTGCCTCACTATCGCCGGTCTGTTCTGCGTTTTCGGAGAACAGCGCTCGAATCTTTTCCAGCATTCCCTTGTCCCCGCCCGCTCGCCACTACCGGCACTTGCACCAGCCGTTTGCTTCCAGCCGCTATTTCACGGATTCGGGCATTCTAATGCCTCTGGAAGCAAAGACGATACAGGCATTGAGCCCAACCGTCAGCCACAGCACTGCCTCGAAGAAGACCCCTGATTGCAGCATCGGTCAAGCTGTAGACAGGCCACACACCGGCATGTGACAGATTTATTTCAGTTTTGGCGCGGCCGGACGCTGTGTTCATACACAGGCGGCCCGTCCGCCGAACGCAAAATACTTGAGTCTGTATGGAGACCCGTGATGATACTGCCGATGATCATGATGCTGTCTGGAATCACCACACTGGGTGTCGCAAGCGTGATCCTGGTTACCAGACGCTGACCCACGCGGTAGCCGCGCGTTCAACGCGGCTTACTTGGGCGTGGATTTTCGATAGGCGTTCCTGATCCAGGCGAGATTGAGCGCCAGATGCGCGGCGAGCACGACCGACAGGACCAACGCCATCTGCTTGTGCATCAGCCTGAAGGTGCCCGGGCCATACAGTCTTGGCTTGAAACCAGTACCCAGTTGATTCACAACCAGCACCAGAAGAATCGGGTTGACGATCTTCAGCAAGCTTTTCTTGTCCATCGGTTCACCTGTGCATGCGACTTTGCTTCTTGGTAAATCTAGACCATGGGGCAAGACACAGGGACCGGATCAGCCGATCACCCGGCTGATGCGCAACACGAAGGGCACTTTCTTCAGGCGGCGCAGGATGCTGGCAAGATGCTTTCGCCCCGTCACCGAGATGATGAAACGCAGACTGGTACTCAGGCCATCCCTTTCTTCACTGCGCACGTCTTCGATATTTGAACCTTCTTCCGCGATAAGCGAGGCGATGGTCGCCAGCATGCCACGCTGATTGCCTGCATCCACCCGGATGGTGGTCGAAAACTCGCCACTGATATCTTCGGCCCATTGAACATCCAGCCAGCTCTGCCCCTGGCGCCGGAAATCGCCCAGATTCGGACATTCCTGATGGTGCACCACCAGCCCGCGGCCGGGGCTGAATATGGCAATCACCGGGTCGCCGGGGATCGGGCTGCAGCACTTGGCATAACTGACCACCATGCCCTCTGTGCCCTTGATGGTCAGTGGATCCACTACACCGTCCTCGGGCGTCAGATGCCTGCCGCCCGACGCCAGCATCCGAGCAACCAGCTTACACATGCGGTTACCCAGGCCGATCTCCTCCAGCAGCTTGTCGAAGCTGCCAATGCCGATCTCTTCCAGCAGCCGCGTCCGTTCCTTTTCGCTGACCTCATCCAGCTTGCGCCCCAGGGTCTTCAGCTCGCGCTTGAGCAGACGGCGGCCAAGCTGAATCGCTTCCTTGTGTTCCAGACGCTTGAGAAAGGAACGTATGGTCGCCCGCGCCTTGCCGGTGACCACGAAATCCAGCCAGGCAGGATTGGGTCGGCTTTTTTTCTTGGTAATGATGTCGACCGTCTGCCCGTTGCGCAATTGCGTGCGCAGAGGTGCCAGCCGCCGGTCGACGCGCGCGGCCACACACTGGTTGCCCACGTCGGAATGCACCGCGTAGGCGAAATCGATCACGGTCGACCCCTTGGGCAACACGAAGATCTGGCCACGCGGGGTGAAGACGTAGACTTCGTCCGGGAACAAATCCACCTTCACATGCTCGAGAAACTCTATGGAGTTACCCGAATCCTTCTGCACGTCGAGCAGGTTTCGCAGCCAGTCCGCAGCCGCATCCGGGGTCATCGACCCACCACTGGAGCTCTTGTAATGCCAGTGTGCCGCGATCCCCTCCTCGGCCACATGATGCATATCGCGAGTCCGTACCTGGATCTCTATCGGCAGGCCATGGGGCCCGAACAGCACCGTGTGCAGCGACTGGTAACCGTTCGCCTTGGGAATGGCAATGTAGTCCTTGAAGCGACCCGGTACCGGGCGATAGAGATTGTGGACCACACCGAGTACCCGGTAGCAGGTGTCCACCGAGTCGACGATGATGCGGAATGCGTAGACATCGGCCAACTCGCTCAGCGGTTGCTTCTTTTCCAGCATCTTGCGGTAGATGCTGTACACGTGCTTTTCGCGGCCGTACACCTCGCCGTCAAAGCCTTCCTGCTGCAGCCGGCTTCGCAATACCTCCTCGATATTGCCGACCACTTCCTTGCGGTTGCCGCGCTGTTTGCGCAGGGCTGCACGCAGGATGTTGTAGCGCCATGGCCAGTGCGCCGCCATCCCGAGTTCCTGCAGCTCGTGCCGGATACTGTTGATACCCAGGCGGTTGGCGATCGGGGCATAGATGTCGAGCGTCTCGCGCGCGATGCGTCGCGCCTTGTTCGGCCCCATCACACCGAGTGTGCGCATATTGTGCAGGCGGTCGGCGAGCTTGATCATGATGACCCGGATGTCCCTGGTCATCGCCAACATCATCTTGCGGAAATTCTCGGCCTGGGCCTCGGCACGGGAACGGAACTTGATCTGGGTAAGTTTGCTTACGCCATCCACCAGTTCGGCGATCTCCCGCCCGAATTCGCGGGCCAATTGCTCCTTGGCGGTCTCGGTGTCCTCGATGACGTCGTGCAGGATCGCGGCCATCAGGCACTGATGATCCATGCGCATTCCGGCAAGGATACGGGCGACTGCAACAGGGTGATAGATATAGGGTTCGCCGGAAAGGCGACTCTGCCCTTCGTGAGCCTCGGCCCCGAACAGATAGGCGCGATAGACCTCGCTGACCTGCTCGTGGCTCAGGTAGGTTTCCAGATAGCCGCATAGATCGCTGATCAGGAAACGTGCGTCATCGGGCGACGCGGCAAGCGGCACGCCGGGCGACGTTACAACAGTCGCCTCAGGTCGCGGAGCATCCACCTGCGGCTCTACTCATCGTTGGTACCCAAGTCCGCAACGCCGAGTTCACCTGCGAGTGCCGCGGCCAGCTCGTCATCGATCGAATCGACAGTCTCTTCCGGCTCGGCAACGGTTTCCTCGCTGATCAGCCCCTCGGCGATCTCGCGCAACGCCACCACAGTCGGTTTGTCGTTTTCCCACGGCACCAGTGGATCCACCCCGTTCACCAGCTGGCGCGCGCGCCGGCTGGCCAACAGAACGAGGTCAAAACGGTTATCGACGTTATCGAGACAGTCTTCTACAGTGATGCGGGCCATGGTGCGTCAACAACTCCAAAAAATCGGAAAAATTCAATCGCGAACCTTGCATTGTATGGCTTTGCGTAACGCTAGCCAAGCATTGCCGCCAGGGCGTCGCTGAAACGGGCCGACTGGCGAGGCTCTCTCAGTCGCTCAGCGACCACGATGGCACGCAATTCGGCCAACGCAGTCTCGAAATCGTCATTGATCACCAGATAGTCATATTCAGGATAATGCGACAGTTCGCTACGCGCATCCGCCATGCGGCGATTGACGACCTCCTCACTGTCCTGGCCGCGGCCGGAAAGGCGTTCCCGCAGGGCCACGATGCTCGGCGGGGCGATAAAGACCGACACGGCCTCCGGAAATCGCCTGCGCACCTGACTCGCGCCCTGCCAGTCGATCTCCAACACCACGTCCAGGCCCTTTGACAGCGGCTCGCGGACGGCGGCCTCGGAAGTCCCGTAGTAATTGTCGAATACCCGCGCATGTTCCAGAAAGGCGCCCTCCTCGACCAGTTCCTCGAAGCGATCGATGGAGACAAAGTGGTAATGCACGCCATCGTGTTCGCCGGGACGCATAGCGCGTGTCGCATGCGAAACCGACGCCATCAGACGTTCGTCAGCTGGAACGAGTTCGCGCAGCAGACTGGTCTTGCCGGCCCCCGAGGGGGCAGAGACAACGAAAAGAATTCCGTATTCGGACATGGTCTTGCTTTCCACCCTACTCGATGTTCTGCACCTGCTCACGCATCTGCTCGATCAGGACCTTCATCTCGACCGAGATCCCCGTGGTTTCGCTATCCGCCGACTTTGACCCCAGCGTGTTGGCCTCTCGGTTGAGTTCCTGCATCAGAAAATCCAGGCGCCGGCCGACCGGCTCGCCCTGCTGCAGCACCCGACTGACCTCGTCGAGATGGGTGCGCAAACGATCCATCTCCTCGTCTACGTCCAGACGCTGTGCGAGCAACGCCATCTCCTGCTCCAGACGCTCCTGGTCAAGACTTTCAGCCACCTCGGTGAGACGCGCCCGCAACCGTTCCCGCACCGCATCGATCACGACCGGCATACGCTCGCGTGCCGTCTCGACCTGCCGGTGCATCCCCTCGACCCGCTGTACAATCAGATCCGCGAGCCTGGCGCCCTCGCGTTCACGCGCCTCCAGCAGTGAACCGAGCGCCTGATCCAGCAGCAACAGGGCCGCTTCCTGTACCGGGCTGAAATCCTGCTCGCCCGCCTCCATGACGCCGGGCCAACGCAGGACGTCCATGATGCTGGGATGATGCGAACTGTGCAGGCGATGAGCCATCTTGTCCGCTGCAGCAAGGATCTGCTCGACCATGCGCTCGTTGACCTGAAGCTCCACCGCGCCCCCCGCAGCCATCTTCAGACGAAGATTGCACTCCAGTTTGCCGCGCCCCAGGCGGGCCGTCACACGCTCGCGCACCGTCGGCTCGATGCCGCGCAGTTCTTCGGGGAGTCGTACCGTGGTTTCCAGAAAACGGTGATTGACCGAACGAATCTCCCAGGTGAGCTCGCCGTATTCGCCATGCCCCTGCTGGCGCGCAAACGCCGTCATGCTTCGAATCATACTGACCTCAGTTCAGGCTCCGGCGTCCCATCGACCCCGGGCAATGCGTGTATGATAAGGGGCATTGCCCATCAACGCACCGTGACCAACGCGATCGTATGACATCACGCCCTCGCGACAGTCTTCCAATCGGCATAGTGCTCGACTGTTACCGGATAACGAAACTCATCGGCAGCGGCGGCTTTAGCCTTATCTATCTGGCGGAAGACGAAGACAACCATGATGAGGTGGCGATCAAGGAATACCTCCCCAAACGTTTTGGCACTCGCCTGGACGGACTCGCCGTTTCGGTAGCCAAAGAGGAAAAGCACGAGAGCTTCCAGCGCGGTCGCCGCCTGTTCTACCAGGAGGCCAGGGTACTGGCGACCCTGCGGCATCCGAATATCGTGCATGTGCGCAACTGTTTCCTTGCCAACAACACCGCCTATCTGGTTATGAACTACGAGCCCGGCAAGAACCTGGGGCGCTATATCAAGAAGCGCCAGGGCGGCCTCAGCAGCAACTTCCTGATGACCGTGTTCCCTCCGCTGCTGGACGCGCTGGCACTCATCCACAGCCGCCAGCACCTGCACCTGGACATCAAGCCGAGCAACATCCACCTGCGCCCCGGGGGCAACCCACTGCTGCTGGACTTCGGTGCCGCCTACCATCTCGACGACGTCGGCGAAAAGAAGGCGCAGGTGGTCACACCCGGCTTTTCCCCGGTCGAGCAGTACTATGCCTCAGCCAAGGTTGGGACCAGCACCGACGTCTATGCCGTCGGTGCCACCATGCGTGCCTGCATCGAGGGCAAACCGCCACCTTCGGCCGTGGAGCGCCACGCCAACGATGAACTGGTGCCGGCAATCGAGCGTTTTGACCAGCACTACCCGCGTGAGATTCTCGAATCTATCGACTGGGCAATGCAGATAGATGCTGATAATCGCCCCAGGACCGCAGGCGAACTGCGAGACGCCCTGCTCGGCCGGATACCCGTGCCCAAAACGCCCTCCGGCAGCAGGCAGAAAACCGGATGAATGCCAAGGAACGGCGATTCGAGGCGGCCAAGGCAAGCCTGACCGGCGACCGCAAATGCAATCAGGATCGCTGCCTGGTCCTGTGTGGCGGCGAAACCGTGCTGCTGGGCCTGGCCGACGGTCTGGGTGGACACCCCCGCGGCGAGGTGGCTGCGCAGCTGCTGATCGACGTCTGCGAATCCCTGTTCCGGCGTGCGCGCAAACCTTTGATTGACCCGGAACGCTTCATGCTCCAGTGCATAGGCAAGGCGCACCAGGCCATCATCCGCTTCGGACGACGCCAGGCACCACCGGTCGCACCCCGCACCACCGCCGTGCTGGCCGTGATTCAGGACGGGACCGCCTTCTGGGCGCACGTCGGCGACAGCCGCCTCTATCTGATTCGGATGGGGAAGGTCCATCACCAGACCCGCGACCACGCACAGACCCGGTTCGTGCGCCAGAGCGCCAGCGAGGCCTCGCGCCCGCGCTCCAGCCTGACGCGCTGCCTCGGCGGACTGGAGCAACCGCCGACCACGACCTGTGGCGCACCGACCCGGCTGCAACAGCACGACACCATCGTGCTATGTTCTGACGGCCTTTGGGGGCAGGTCTCAACCGGCACCCTGGCCGCGGCCTTCGATGACAACCGGTCGACGATCGACGGCAAACTGGATTCGCTGGTGAAAGCGGCCGCAACGAGACCCAACAGCGATAACGTAACTGCGGTCGCGCTGCGCTGGCTGGCCGACACGGCCGCATCAGCGGACCAAGCGGCATCACCGCAGGATCCGCAGCTCGACCAAGCCATCCAGCACCTGAAAAGCATGCTGGCAAAAACTCGCGATTCACAACCTTGAGGAAACGCCATGCGACCCAGCGGACGCGCGCCGAACCAGATGCGGCCAATAAGCTTCACCCCGAACTTCACCATGCACGCCGAGGGATCCGTACTGGTCGCCTTCGGCAACACCAAGGTGATCTGTACCGCCAGCGTCGAAAACCGCCAGCCACGCTGGTTGCGCGACGAAGAACAAGGCTGGGTGACCGGCGAATACGGCATGCTGCCGCGCTCCACCCACAGCCGCATGGGCCGCGAGGCGGCCCGCGGCGGACAGGGTGGCCGCACCATGGAGATCCAGCGCCTGATCGGTCGCGCCCTGCGCGCATCCGTCGACCTCAACAAGCTTGGGCCACGGACCATCACCCTCGATTGTGACGTCATCCAGGCAGATGGGGGCACCCGGACGGCCGCGATCTCCGGGGCCTTTGTGGCACTGAGTCAGGCGCTAAGCAAAATGCGCATGAAGGGTATCATCGATGAAGATCCGATCATGGGCAACGTGGCCTCGGTATCGGTCGGCATCTACGATGGCACCCCGGTGCTGGATCTCGACTACGCCGAGGACTCGACTGCCGAGACCGACATGAACGTGGTGATGAACGACCAGGGCGCCTTCATCGAGGTGCAGGGCACCGCCGAGGGCCACGCCTTCCGGCGCGAGGAGCTGGATTCCATGCTGGATCTGGCCCCCCCCGCCACCCCGGACCCCTACGACCCCCAGAGGCCGGCCCCGGCCCTCAGGGTGTCCTTGACGTGCGATTCGATCGAGTCCGTCGCGTCCAT
>CAZCDY010000017.1:0-5228 GCA_964497145.1 uncultured Gammaproteobacteria bacterium | reverse complement strand
GACATGAACGTGGTCATGGACAGCCATCAACGTTTTATCGAGGTCCAGGGTACAGCGGAGGGCACGCCCTTCTCGGCAGAGGAGATGGTCAGCATGCTGGATCTCGCCCAGGCCGGCGTGGCGCAGATCATTGCCGCCCAGAACGAGGTACTCGGTTCAGATTGAGCGGCCCGACCGCCTCCCGGTCACGCCGCCTGTCGCGGTTGAGGCAACACCGTTACACAGCGTTTCAGGAGCCCAGGAAATGACCCAACGCGTCGTCCTCGCCAGCAGCAACAAAGGCAAGGTGAAAGAATTCAGCGAACTGCTCGCCGGTCGTGACATCACGGTGGTACCGCAATCCGATTATGCGGTGCCTGATGCGGCAGAGACCGGACTCACCTTCGTCGAGAACGCGATCCTTAAGGCACGCAACGCCGCGGCCCACACGGGCCTGCCTGCAATCGCGGACGACTCAGGACTGGAGGTCGAGTTTCTCAACGGTGCTCCCGGCATCTATTCCGCGCGCTACGCCGGCCAGGGTGGCAGCAGCGCCAATAATGAGAAGCTCCTGCAGGCCCTGTCGGGGGTGGATGAAGCACAGCGCGGGGCCCGTTTTCAGTGCCTGCTGGTATACCTGCGGCACGCAGACGACCCCACCCCGATCATCTGCCAGGGAACCTGGGAGGGCCGGATACTGACCGCCATACAGGGCGAAGCCGGCTTTGGATACGACCCCTTGTTCTTCGTCCCTGAAGAGAGCTGCAGCGCGGCCGAACTCAGCGCTGAACGCAAGAACGAGATCAGTCACCGTGGTCAGGCCCTGCGCTGCCTGCTTGCCGCATTGAGCGGGGCCTGACGGCGATGACCGGAAGTTATCCACCTACCAGCGCTTCAGAACCCACTGGTTGATGTTTTGCCGAATCGGTTCGCCGGGACGGTATTCCAGGGTCCCGTCACCATTGATATCAACGAAATGGTAGGGGGGGCCGACCACGGGCTGCACTCGCACCAGAACCAGCCGGCCGTTCTGCCGATACTCGTAGATGACCTCGCGCTCGGTGCGCCGGATGGTGACCTGGGGCTCGAGTGGATCGCCTGATTGCACCGGTGGTGGTGGTGGCGGAGCCTCGACCGCCTGCCTGCCATCCTCTGCCGTCACGGCGCCCGCCAGCACCATGAGTCCGACGATCGCCAGGCGCCCGTCCTTTTTAACTGTTTTACGCAACGAAACAACTCCTCATCCATTAGCCATGAAGGCGGTCTGGCCCGAGTCTGCCACAATGCAGCGCGCAGAAACGAGCCCTGCTTGATGCCATCAGAGTTCCAACAGTATCTCCTGCTCGGCCTCGGAGGGCTCCAGGCTGCGTGTCTCATAATGCTCAAATATAGCTTTTATGATGTCTTCGGGCCGGTCACAGACCTGCATAAGGTCCATATCCTCCTCGCTGATGGTGCCCTCCCCGACCAGGGTGCTGCGGAACCACTCGAGCAGACCGGCCCAGAATTCGCTACCTACCAGAATGATCGGAATCCGCCGGGTCTTGCCGGTCTGCACCAGGGTCAGGATTTCGACCAGTTCATCCAGGGTGCCGAATCCACCGGGCAGTACCACGTATGCGGAAGCGTACTTCACGAACATCACCTTGCGCGCAAAGAAATGCCTGAAATGCAGGGATATGTCCTGAAATTCGTTGACCTTCTGCTCATGCGGCAACTGGATGTTCACCCCGATACTCGGCGATTTGCCGGCCTGCCCACCCTTGTTCGCGGCCTCCATGATGCCGGGGCCGCCACCGCTCACGACCGAAAACCCGGCATCCGACAAAAGCCGCGCAGTCTGCTCGGCCTTGAGATACCAGGGGTCGCCGGGCGCGGTACGGGCAGATCCGAATACGCTGACCGACGGGCCTATCAGGCAGAGCTTCTCAAACCCCTCGACGAATTCGGCCATGATCTGGAAGATTCGCCACGACTCGCGCTGCAGCTGCGCGTCAGCGACACTCTTTTCGATTCTCGTTCCCACCAGCTCGCCCATGACACTCACCGAATCCCTGCAGCCCTTAGCGTTACTCAGGGCGCTAACTATGGCACAAAACCGGCGCCCGGCCGCCGGCCGGCCCCAGCCAACCGACGGACACAGGGTGACGGTGTAATCTCGGCTTGGCCGCCGTCGTGTCGATGGGTACGATTGTGCCCCCGCGGGAACACCACCCATCCACATCGATTTCACACCAGAGGTTGCACAGCATGAAAACCACCGTAATCGGTCTCGGCGCCATGGGCGCCGGCATGGCAGGCAATTTGTTCCGCGCCGGCCACCTCAGCCGTGCCTGGAATCGCTCGCCGGAACGCGCGCAGGCGGCAGCGGCGCAACATGGCTTCGCCCTCGCCGACTCGCTGGAGGCAGCGGCCGGGCAGGCCGACCTGGTCATCACCTCGGTCTCCGCAGACGCGGACCTGATGCAAGTGGTGGAGCGCCTGTGCCGGGTGATGACGGCAGGCAGCGTCGTCCTGGACACCTCGACCGTTAGCATCGACACCGCCCGCAAGGCCTCCGAACGGCTTGAGGCCCATGGCATCCATTTCCTCGATGCCCCGGTATCCGGCGGCAAGGAAGGCGCCGAGAAGGCGACGATGGTCATGATGGTGGGTGGCGATATGGCGGTCCTGGAACAGGTCATGCCGGTGCTCGAGAGCATCAGCCGCAAGGTGGTCCATCTCGGGTCCGTGGGCAGCGGGCAGGCAACCAAGGCCGTCAACCAGATCATGTGTGCCGGGGTCAACCAGGCGGTCACCGAGGCGCTGGCATTCGGTCAGCATCAGGGTCTCGACATGGACAAGGTGGTCGACGTGGTGAGCAGCGGTGCGGCCGGCAACTGGTTTGTCGAACACCGTGGACGCACCATGTGCAACGGCACCTTCGACCCGGGCTTTCGGGTGGCCCTGCACCATAAGGACCTCAAGATCTGCCAGGCGATGCTGGCCGCTGACGGCGTGCAGCTGCCGATGGTCGAGATGACCCTGGCTCAATACGAACAGCTGATGGCCGAAGGTCACGGCGATGAGGACATCTCCGCCCTGTACCGGGTAAAACGCCCCTTGTTCGGAGAAAAAGCCTGATCCCGACGGCATGAATGACCTCAATCGGAGACAAAGCGAGGCGGTCCGTCATCTCGACGGGCCGCTGCTGGTGCTGGCCGGCGCGGGTTCCGGCAAGACCCGGGTGATCACCGCGAAGGTCGCGCATCTGATCGAGCATGCGGGCATCTCGGCACGCCATATCACGGCCGTCACATTTACCAACAAGGCCGCACGGGAGATGAAAAGCCGCGTCGCCAAACTTTTGGGGGCGGATGCCGGGCGCGGTCTGACGATCTCCACCTTCCATACCCTCGGGCTCAATATCCTGCGCCGCGAACTCAAACCGGCCGGACTGCGTAACGGTTTCAGCATATTCGACGAACAGGACGTCGAGCAGTTGCTGCGCGAGCTGTCGAAAAAGAACGAGGCGGACAAAGACACGCTGCAGCGTGCACGCTGGCAGATCTCGGCGTGGAAGAACGACCTGGTCGACCCGGAAACCGCACTGGGGGGAGCGCAAGATGACTTTGACGCCTTCTACGCGGCGCTTTACGCCGCCTATCAACATGCCCTGAGAGTCTACAACGCCGTCGATTTCGACGACCTGATCCTGTTGCCGGTCACCCTTTTGCGCTCCGACCCCGAGCTGCGCGACCGCTGGCAGAATCGCATACGCTACCTGCTGGTGGATGAATACCAGGACACCAACGGCGCCCAGTACGAATTGGTCAGGCTGCTGGTCGGCGTGCGCAACGCGCTTACCGTGGTCGGCGACGACGACCAGTCGATCTACGCCTGGCGAGGAGCGCGACCGGAAAACCTGGCCCGTCTGCGCGAGGACTTTCCGCGCCTGCGCGTGATCAAACTGGAGCAGAACTACCGCTCGACCGGCCGTATCCTGCACGCCGCAAACACGCTGATCGCCAACAACGAGCACGTGTTCGAAAAAAGGCTGTGGAGTGAACTCGGTCCGGGTGAACTGCTGCGTGTGGTCAACTGCAAGGACGAGGAAGACGAGGCCGAGCGGGTGGTCAGCGAGATCATCCATCACCGTTTCAACACCGGTGCCCCATACAGCAGCTTTGCGATCCTGTACCGCGGCAATCACCAGGCGCGCCCGTTCGAAAAGGCGCTGCGCAACCAGAACATTCCATACTTTCTCAGCGGCGGGACCTCTTTCTTCGCACGCAGCGAGGTAAAGGATGTCATGGCCTACCTGCGGCTGCTGGCCAACCCGGATGACGACAGCGCCTTCCTGCGCGTGATCAACACGCCGCGCCGGGAGATCGGCACCAGCACCCTGGAAAGGCTGTCGCAATACGCCGGTTCGCGCCAGAGTTCACTGCTCGCGGCGATCGATGAGTTGGGACTCGAACAGGTGATGCAGGCCCGCCCGGCGGCCCGGCTGCGCGAGTTTTCGGGCTGGCTCCGCGGGCTGGCCAGAACCAGCGAGTCCGAGCCGGCGGTCGACACGGTGCACCAATTGCTGCGCGATCTGGACTACCGCGACTGGCTGAACCAGACCAGCAACAGCGACAAGCTTGCCGAACGGCGCTGGGAAAACGTCGAGGAACTGGTCGCCTGGCTGGAAAAACTGCAGCAGGATGAGGACAGGTGCGAAACCCTCGCGCAGATGGTGAATCACCTCGCCCTGATGGACATCATCGAACGCCAGGACGAGGAAGACAGCGGGGACCGGGTGGTGATGATGACCCTGCACGGCGCCAAGGGACTGGAGTTCCCGCATGTCTTCCTGGTGGGGATGGAAGAGGAGTTGCTGCCTCATCGCAGCAGCATCGAGGAAGATAACATTGCCGAAGAGCGTCGGCTCGCCTATGTCGGTCTGACGCGCGCGCAGAGTACCCTGGTAATGAGCTGCGCCGAGCGTCGCCGGCGCGGAGGCGAACTCAGCCGCTGTGAACCGAGTCGCTTTCTGCAGGAACTGCCGGCCGACGACCTGAGCTGGGAAGGCCGCGGCGCAAAGCTCTCTGAAGAGGAGAAACAGGCCCGCGGCAAGGCCAAGCTCGCCAGCCTGAAGGCCATGCTCAACGCCTGACCCGTCGCATCCCCTGCCCTCGGACGATGGCGCCTGCCACCGGCCCGGACTGCGGAATCGAGTAGGAGGCGGGGTCACCCCCGCCGTCCTCTCACACCACCGGACAAGC
>CAZCDY010000016.1:12196-41403 GCA_964497145.1 uncultured Gammaproteobacteria bacterium | reverse complement strand
GCAAGAATTTCATAGTGTGTGAAACCATGAAGCTGATCGACCACATGCAGGAGTAACAGCTCCGCGTTGTGAGAATCCGCCAGGGAGAGTGCGGACTCGAACGCCTTCTCGGCAGCTTCCGAGAAATCAGTCGGAAAAAGAATTTTATCTATCTTCATGACGTTTTCCCCCATGTCCATGGAGCCAATGACGCAATACTGCGGTTTCTACTTGAATTTTAGTTTTTTTTCATCAGTTTGCCGTCTCTAATTCGTTAGCGCGGTTGGCCAGATCCCTGCAGCCATGCGGCGAAGCCCTCAAGCTTCCTTACAATGACGCAGAGATTCCGTCGACGGCTGAGCCGGCTGCAGGGCGGCCGGAGCCTCGAAAACGCCATCCCCAGGGTTGTGCGAGTTTGAGTGAAAATAGAGCAGGCTGGCGTTTGCCATATAAACGAGCAAAAGGAAGAGACTGGGCCAACCAAAGCGGTTGAGTATCTGGCGTCTTGAACGCAAGAAAAGTCCGATTAACGTGATGCCGGTCATGATCATTGCTGAGATCGCAGTGACCAGGTGAATCGACGAAATCGATGAGATCAGATCACCGGCTCGATAAAAGACATCATCGATGGAAAGAATAAGAATATTGAACAGGTTGCTGCCAAGCAGGTCTCCTATCGCCATATCCACTGCGCCGATGCGAACGGCAGTGTAAGTCACCACGAGTTCTGGCAGGGATGTCACCAGTGCGGCGAACATGGTTCCGACGAAACTGTGCGACCACCCCATCTGTTCAGCTATATCGGCCGCGATGTATGGCAGCCATATGCCGGCTGCGACCACGAAGGCTGCCGCGATAGCATATCGCATCAGCAGACCGCGCAACGATTGCTCCGGATATTTGTCCGGCTCCTTGTCGGTAAACTCGGCAACCTGGGCTTTTTCGTACGCAAATATGGTACGCATGGCGATTACATAGATCAGCAGGATTATCGGACTGTAGATTCCGATGCTCCACACTGACCACTGCAGGCCAAACTGGGATAATACGAGGTTCAGGGAAACGAAACCAAGCAGCACGATACCGAAACCGGCCGACAGAAGATGCCCTCTCCCCGCGTGTTCGAAGAACGGAGTGTCCCGGTCGAGATAGTCCAGAAATACCAGAATAAGCAGATTGTATGCGCAACTGCCGAAGACATCGCCTGCAGCGACATCCGGCACATGCGCCAGGGCAACAGAACTCACGCCGGTGGCCAGCTCCGGCAAGGACGTGACAGTGGCCAGCAGCAGCACGCCAACCCAGGTTCCGCCGATGCCCGTTTTATCCGCGATCGCATCCCCGTAACGCGTTAGTTTGCTGCCCGCGATACCGATAGCTACAACGCATACCAGAAAATAGAACCAGGTCATGGTCATTCGAATTGCCACTTTCCAAATGAAAACAACAACATGGCTGACAAAAGGCTCTAGGGGTCGAGTCACACCGATATTATCGCTTCGAGCTTACAGTCGGATTACAGCAATCAGGGCCAGCCCCAGTGATTGCAATGTGACATATGTCATTGCGGCGGAGGCAGACCCTTCCGTAGCAGGATTTCAGCAATCGCCTCGGCAATGACCCTGTGCCCTGTCGGGCTGGTGTGCGTATCCAGCGGGAACAGATGCAGTTCCCGTGGGTCGGCATAGGCTTCGAACCGAGGCGTCAAGTCGACCAGATCGAAGCCCGCCTTTCTTGCAGCCGCTTTCATAAAACTATTGGCATACTGCCGCTCGGGCTCATGTAACTTTGACGCGTCCGGAACGTATGCAGCCACGAGAGGCACGTGGGCTTTACGTGCAAGTTCGGAGAATCGCAGCACGGCCTCCTCAAATTTTTCATACACGGTCGCATCCGCTGCGCCTATTTGCAGTTTGTAGAATGAATGATTGGGATTCTGCGGTCCGATTTCCTGCTTTCTCTCCTCTATCACTTGAAGATACCGATGTCCTCTTCTTTAGCGATACCTTGACTCAAGCAGTTGATTCACATTGCGCAGGACGTTTGCCACGTAAAAGACGCTGGGTTCGTCATCGAACATCTGTTCGACAGGCATCCGCGAACCAAAAACCTTTTTTGCGCTGTCTCCAAAGGAATCGGTTACGCGCATATGGCGGTACTGTCAAACCACCGACCGGCCCGCGGAGCTTGTCAGCGCCGGTTCAGACATTCGTTTGTTGGCACATGCCCGAGCGCACCTTATTATTGATTATGCCGACCGGATTGATAACCGATTCGCCGGACTCGGCTACACGGGTCACCAATAAAGAAAGCAAGGACGAGATGTCGTGAAGAGGATCAGGACTGCGGTAATTGGTGTCGGGCACCAGGGACGATGGCACGCAGAAAAGTTTGCCGCATTGCCGCAATCGGATCTGGTTGCCGTCGTTGATCCGGTTACTAAGCGCTGCCGCGCCGTTGCGGCTGACCTTGGGACGGCGGCAGTCCACGATTATCGTGACCTGATCGGCAAGGTTGATGCGGTCAGTATTGCGTCGCCGACATCGTCGCATTTCGAGATCGCAGGCACTCTGCTCAGAAACAAAGTGCATGTGCTTCTTGAGAAACCCATAACGAATACACTCGAAGAAGCAGCATGTCTGGTGGAACTGGCCGCGTCAAACCAGCTTGTTTTGCAGGTTGGCCACCTAGAGAGATTCAATCCCGCAATCATAACGCTCGGCCAGCTGCTTGAGCGGCCGCTATTTGTCGAGTCCACGCGAATCGCACCGTTTTCACAGCGCAGCATCGATGTCAGCGTGGTGCTTGATCTGATGATACACGACATCGATCTTATTCATGCCGTCGTCGGTTCACCAGTGAAAAGTATCGATGCCAACGGGCTTCCCGTCATATCCACCGACATTGATATTGCGAACGCCAGGATCAAATTCGAGAATGGCTGCGTAGCCAATGTCACGGCCAGCAGGGCCAGCTTCAAAACAGAGCGAAAACTCAGGGTCTTCCAACACAACGCTTATTTCTCCCTGGATCTGCATCAAAAGAAATCGGTGGTATACAGGAAAACCGGAGAAAGTCCGACATTCAGCCAGGCCGATATCTCAGTCGAAGAACACACCTTCGGCACATCCGATGCTTTGATGACCCAGAGTGAGGCCTTTCTGGATTCGGTGAGCGGTGGCGCACCGCCTTTGGTATCAGGCCGGGTCGGCATGCAGGCGCTCGAAACCGCTCTTTCCATCACGGAGTTGATGCAACGCTCATGAGTCATATGTCCGTTCCGATGCTAGATCCGCGCCGCACCTACTTTGCCATGAAGGAGGGCATCGATCGGCGTCTCCAGGATGTCGCGGCCAGTGGGCATTATGTACTGGGGGAACACGTAACGGCATTCGAACGCGAGTTCACAGATTTTCTGGGCGTCAAACACGCCATCTCAGTGGCCTCCGGGACTGATGCGCTTCACCTCTCGCTCGTGGCATCCGGTATCGGTCCTGGAGACGAGGTCATCACGACACCCTTTAGCTTTGCCTCGACGGTCGAGTCGATTGCCTACGTCGGTGCCAAAGCAATCCTGATCGACATCGATGACGAATCACTGAACATTGATCCAAATCTCATCGAAGCGGCCATTACACCGGATACCAAAGCCATCATGCCGGTGCATCTGTTTGGGTTGCCTGCCGATATGGACCGAATCATGGCAATTGCCGAAGGTCATCGACTTGAGGTGATCGAGGATTGCGCCCAAAGCATGGGGGCCAGGACGAAGGGAAGATCGACCGGAAGTATCGGCACGGCAGGTGCCTTCAGCTTTTACCCCAGCAAGACGCTCGGTTGTTTCGGAGACGGCGGCATGGTCACGACCAATTCCGATGAACTCGCCGGTCGCCTGCGCCAACTCAGGAACCATGGACAGGGCAAGAGTTACGAGCATGAGATGGTCGGATTCAACAGCCGGCTCGACGAGATACAGGCAGCAATCCTGCGCCTCAAGCTGCCGCTACTCGAACAGAACAACGCACGACGATGCCAGATCGCGGCCCACTACAACAAAGCACTGGCTTCGACGCCGGCCCGAACGCCGGCGCCGGTCGACGAAGGCAGCCACATATACGGCTATTACACGATATGCGTGGAGAATCGTGACAAGCTCCGGAAGGCCCTCGAGGCACGCGGTATCGGGTCGGCGGTCTACTACCATATGCCATTGCATACGCACGATTGCTATGCAGCGTTCTGTCACCACGGTTCACTCGAGATCACGGAACGTATCGCGCGCGACTGTGTATCGCTCCCGATCTTTCCAGAGATGACCGATGCTGAAGTCGAATACGTTGCGGAAACGACGGCGGAACTGATCCGAGAGAACTGACCAGGGCGCTGCTGTCGATCTTATCGAACCGCTATTTTCCCTTGTTGTCGACGAAGCCGTAACAACCATATTTTGATTTGACTGACAGCCACTTGCGCAGGCATGCAAGATCTTCTGTTTCCGGTAGTTCGGCGAAGTTCTTATCGCCCTTTCGCAACGCCCGAAATGCAGCTTCGAGCGTGCGGTAGCGTTCTTTGTCGACACCATTGCGGCGGAGTCCGATGGTATTTAGCCGGTAGTGGCGCACTGGATCTCCACCAACCAAGGTGAAAGGCAGGACGTCCTTTCTGAGCGGCACGAAGCCCGCGACCATACTGAGCGTGCCGATCCGGACAAACTGATGAGCGCCGGAACAGCCACCCATGATGGCCGAATCGCCGATCTCGACGTGCCCACCCAGCACCACGTTGTTCGTAAGCGTGACATTGTCGGCGACCAGACAATCATGCCCCACATGCGAATAGGCCATCAGAAAGCAATTGGAACCAACGCGGGTCTTCTTACCAGGCACGAAAGCGCGGTGAATCGTGACCCCCTCTCGAATCACGTTGTTGTCGCCGACCTCCACGCCCGTATCCGACTCGTCGAATTTGGTATGCTGCGGATTGCCGCCGATGACCGCGTGTGCGTCGATAAAATTATCGCGTCCTATGGAACTGAATCGGCGGATCACGGCGTGCGCACCGATTCTCGTCCCGGCACCGATGCGAACCTGGTCTTCGATGACGGCGTATGGCCCGATCTCTACGCCAGGTTCGATATGCGCTTCGCCGGAAACGATTGCGGTCGGGTGAATTGAGTCGTTGTCCATTTGAGGCAGCTATGCGAGTACCGTCTTTGGTCTCGCGTCCGTTCGGCTGAATTCTCCGTGAGTTTCAACCCGTAAATCATTCTCGAACCCTGAATTGAGTCCGCCCTTACCGCGCACGACGCCGTTCCGCCATCACTGCTTGACTATCAATGCCGAACCACTCTTGTCCGGCATCGGGACCGGCATCTCAGCCTTGTCCGCGAAGAACTGGTCGACAGCTTTACGCGCACCAATCCACGCGTTGTAATCATGTACAACCAGCAGGCCATGCTTACTCATGCGCGGATAGAAGAAATTGAGCCCCTCTATTGTCGGCTCAAACAAGTCTGCATCCAGGCTGACAAAGGAGAACTTCAATGCATCGAAACCGGGTGGAATAGAATCCGGAAAGTAGCCCTGGTAATAGTGAACATTGTCGTTTTTCTGAGCAATGTAACGTTTCACACCCTCCAACGATGTGTCGGAGAACTTATGCCCCTTGGTTGCGAAACTGGTATTTTCCTTTTCCGCAGCGACACTTCTTTCGGTAAAGCCTTCAAAAGTATCGAACAAATGCAGCGTCTTCTCCGGCAGATAATGATGGATAAGCTTCGCCGTGTTGCCCTTGTAAACACCCAACTCCGCCATATCTCCTTCAATATCTTTTTCAATCACCGTCCGCAGCAACAGCACCAGCATATCGCGTCGCGTGCAATCCCACGGCTCCAGGTCACAGATCTCACGACTGCCTTGGCTTCCCTTCGGAAAAAAACCACCCGTCTCCTGCCAAAACTCTTTGTTGTGCCAGCGGGATCTCGGGCTGATGTCCATCTGCCCCTGCATAAAGAACGAGGTATTCTTGAGCAAGGGCGTGAATTTTTTAAGAATCGATTTCGCTAGTTTTGAACTCATGAGTTGACCCGCACAGGATTCGTTTTTCAAACTCCATCAGACAATCCGCAACCGGCGCCATAAAAAAGATGAGAAAACTATTCTCGTCCTGCCGCGCAGAGCCACGGGGCGATGGTACGTCCGGCCCGCACCCCAAACGGAGAGTAGCCGCAGACCAGTGCGAACATGCAGCGCCCATCCCAGATCAACTGCAATTGCTTCACTTGATCGTGGGGGTGCTCATGGCAGACCGAATGATGCAGCGCATGGACATACACGCGACATTGAGCACAGAATTCGTCATCTTCGCTCGAAGCCAATGGCGTTAGAGTAACAAACAGCCAATCTGATTTGTGGAAAGTGTGCAAAAAACAGCCACGAGCAAGAGAATTTTTACTGAGCAGTGGGATGGCACCGGATCACTCCAGTGAACGTCAGTTCAATTGCGCCGCTCATTATGGATGCCTTTGACTCCCGACTGGGCACAATGAGATCGCTATTCAACAGGTGAAATATGAAACTCGCTTTTTCCCTTTTTAGATATTTCCCCTATGGTGGATTGGAGCGCGACTTTTTGAGGATCGCAAAAGAGTGCCAGAAGCGCGGGCATCAGATTCACACTTTTACCTTCATCTGGGAAGGCGAACTACCAGAGGGTTTCCGCCATACCCATATCCCCGTAAAAGGAATGAGCAATCACCAGAGGATAAATCATTTCTCAAAACGCCTGACCGAACACTTGCTGGCGACACCACCCAACGAGCAATTTGACCTGGTGATCGGGTTCAACAAAATGAAAGATCTTGATCTGTATTATGCTGCAGATCCCTGCTTTGAGGCCAAAGCCAGAGAGCAGCACGGAAAGCTATATCGACTGACTCAACGATACAAAATTTATCATTCAATGGAAAGATCCATTTTTGCACCAGACAAGAATGTTGAGTTACTCTTTATATCCGATGTTCAGATGCAACTTTTCAAGGATTTTTATCACACCCCCACAGGGCGCTTCCATTTGCTTCCCCCTGGAGTCGACAGGACGAGAATCCGGCCGAACAATGCTGATGAGATAAGGCAAAGAACTCGGAACAGCCTGTCTTTGAAAGAGGATGACAAGCTACTTTTGATGATCGGAACAAGCTATAAACGCAAGGGTGTTGACCGCTCCATGAAGGCGCTGGCCAGTCTACCCGAACCGCTAAGAAGTAGGACATTTTTGATGGTTGCCGGTGAAGAAAAGTTAAAAAAATATAAATCATTGGCAAAGCAGTACGGTATAGAGAAACAGGTTCACCTGCCTGGCGCCCGAGATGACATCCCCGAATTATTACTGGCCAGCGACCTTTTTTTGCATCCTGCTCGCCATGAGAATACCGGCACGGTTCTCTTGGAAGCTGTAGCGGCGGGAACCCCGCAATTGGTGAGTGGGGTATGTGGCTACGCCTTTCATATTCAACAAGCAGATTCCGGCAGGGTCTTGTCAGAACCTTTTCAACAATCGGAATTTGATAGGGCGCTATTGGAAATGCTCACTTCCGACAAATGGCAGAACTGGCAAGATAATGCGTTGCACTATACGCGTACGAGCGACATATTCAGCATGCCGGACAAGGTTGCAGACATCATCGAAGAGACTGGAAAACAACGCCCGATTGCCAATGTTTATAAGAATCATCAATAGCATTCGACTGTTATAGAATAAGCAAAGCAAGATGTTATGACTGCGCCAATCGAAAGAATCTCATTACAGCAGTTACAACAACTTGCTTATGAAACTCCTCATCCGTTTCTTCTGCAACTGGGTGATCACACGATCCGTTGCATACGGATGCTTCGTGTCGTTCCGGGAAAACGCCTGGTATTTTTTGGTCGATTTGGTAACGAAGCAGCGATCATCAAGCTGTTCATCCACCCTTCCCGATCCAAAACGCATTGGTCCAGAGAACTGGACGGTACAGCCTTATTAAGAACCAATCGTGTTTTGACTCCCGCGCTGATCGGTAGCGGCAAATCCGAAGAGGGCATTTTCATACTCGTTTTTCGTTACATCGAGGGACAAGACCTTGCCTCATTCTGGAAGACGCACAACGATGCGGAGCGAGAACGGAAATTGATGGGAATGGTACCTTTGCTGGCACAACATCATGATTCAGGTCTGACTCATCAGGATCTGCATTATGGAAACTTTTTGATCGGTGACGATGATGAAATATACACTCTGGACGCGGAGGAAGTCAGATCACGGCCCGCGTCATTGAAGAAAACGCTCCGCTTAGAGAATCTTGCGTTGTTTCTGGCGCAGACTTTCGACCTGAGTAAAACATTCAGCATCTCCTTGCTGAATCGATATGCTCTTGTGTCTTCGATTAACCTGAATCGGCGTGATCCGGAAAAGTTCCTGAACCGGATAAGGTATTACCATCAACAGCGTATTGATCAGTATTTGAAGAAGATCCTCAGGGAATGCACAGAAATTATCTATAGCGAAACGAAACATGGCTATACCTTATGCAGGAGAGAGATCCATAATTCTGAAATACAGAAACTACTGGAAGAACCAGAAGCGTTCTTTAGTGCGAGTGGCTCTGCTTATTTGAAACAAGGGAACACCTGTACAGTAAAGTCAGTTAAAGTCTCTGGCAATCGGTATGTAATGAAAAGATACAATCCCAAGGGCGTTCTGTATGAACTGGCTCATAAAGGCCAGATCAGTCGCGCCAGAAAATCATGGATCAATGCACATCTTCTACGATTCATTGGGATCCCTACCCCGGAACCGATCGCGCTGATAGAGCGCCGACCCGCTTTGGGTAAACGCTGCAGTTATTTCATTAGCCGGCAGGTCGAAGGTCAATGCAGCTGGGACTTCTTTTGTGATCATGACGTGCCAGATGAAAGCAAACGCCAAGCGGCAGATGATCTGATCATTATGCTCGGACGGCTCCATGAGCATCGCATCAGCCATGGCGACATGAAGGGCAGTAATTTTCTCGTTCGAGAAAAAAAAGTATGGCTTATTGACCTAGACGCAATGATTCAACATAAACACAGTCGCGCGTTCGACGCATCATGGCAACGGGATAAAAAGCGCTTTCTCAAAAACTGGGCAAAAAAGACCTGCTATGAGCCCTGGCAACGTTATTTCCAGCAGAACTTCCTGGACGACAAGTCGCGATAACGCCAGCGACTCTGGGTCTGTCCCCCGAGGTTTTCCTGAATCGTCGCTCAGTTATTATCCGCAGCATCTTCCCGATCCATGCCGGCATCTTCCTGGGGCGGCGGCGTCGACTTGCCGGCGGGACCGGGCAAAGTCTTTGATTTTTCAGCCGCTGTCGATGCTTGTTGTTGGATAAGGTGGACGTCACGCTGCGGGTAGGGAATGGAGATACCTTCCGCATCGAAGCGCTCCTTGACACTTCGGGTAACATCCCAATAAACCGTCCAGAAATCTTCTGTCTTGGCCCAGGGGCGGCAGACGAAATTACACGAGGAATCTGCCAGTTCGTGCAGCTGAATCACGGGTTCCGGATCCTTCAGCACCAGGGGATGGGCATTGACGATCTCCCGCATGACCCGCTCCGCGTGAGCGATATCATCCTGGTAACCGATACCAAAGACCAGATCCACCCGACGCAGCTTGCTTCCCGTGGCATTGGTGATGACATTTCCCCAAATGGAGTTGTTGGGCACGATCATCAGCTTGTTGTCGAAGGTCATGATGGTGGTGGTGACCAGATTCATGGATTTGACCTTTCCAACGACGCCAGAGACATCGATTACGTCATCGACATCGAACGGCCGATAAAACATGATCATGATACCGCTGGCGAAATTCGACAGCGTATCCTGGAGCGCAAAGGCAACAACGAAACCGGCGGCTCCGATGACCGCCAGTAGCGGCCCGATATTCACCTCGAGCGCCGCCAGACCGATAATGATACCGATGACTATAATGGTCCGCCGTACCATGCTGACGATAAAGGTCGACAGCAGTACCGACATACCCTCCACCACAGAAACGCCCTTGCGTACGGCCTTGCTGATGAAACGGGCCAGTACCCAGAACACGACGACCGTTACCAGGAACACGCCGATATTCTTGGCCCAACGAATGCCGCCTTCTTCGGAAGTCAGCCAGCCTAGCAACGTGGATACAACCGCCTGTGTATCGGTTACATCAACCTTCAGCCCCTGCACTGCATTAATATAGCGCCGGTATGGCAGCACCTTTTCATTTTCCATGCCGGCGGCATTCAGACCCATCTTCGTATTGATCTGGTCGAGCACCACATTGAGTCGATCGATTCGTGCCGTTCTTACGCTAATCAACGTGGTGATTTCGTCCAGAACCTTGGCTTTGTGCTCACTGGCCTCCGCTTCATTCTGTTTGATATTCTCTGGCGCCGTGGCAGTTCCTTCATCGTTGACCCCGGCTTTTTGCCCGGTCGCCTCCGAATCAGCCACCTCTGGCTTCGCGGCTGCTTCCTGCGCCGCGCTATCGGCCTCTTTTTCGGCTTCGATCTTCCGCGCCTGCCGCTTGATCTCAAGTTGTTCGGCAGTCACGTCCTCTACCGCTTTTCTGACCTTTGCCAGCCAGCCGTCTGCCTCGACGAAAAGCTCTTCGAGGGATAAGGGCTCCAGTAGCAACTCCAGTTCATCCACTGGAATGTCCAGGTCCTGCGTCGTGATGGCTTCCGCTTCGGGCGCTGAATTCTCAGCCGCTGCCGGGAACAGGCCAGCGAACAAAAGCAAGGACGATAGAGCGACTGCTTGAAATGCGGCTGAGTGATTCATATTCGAATTTCTTCCCGTAACAGAAAACATTGCCCGGTCATCGACGCCGGCTGCTCCAGCCGGGACGCAGGGATAAGCTTGGTCAACAGGCCACGTATTCTGTCAATCAATGGTCAGACGAGGCAAGGGGGCGTGATCAGTTTTTTCGCGCCAAAGACACGCAAACCGATCCGGCTCGACCCGCATGATTGTGTCAGCGAATATTCTTGATTACCTTTGACAACGCTCTGCGGAAATCCGCCTCCTCAATAGCACGGTGCTCTGCGGCGAGCAGCAAATAGGTCTGCTGATTCAGTCGTCGGTCGCCCACGCGGTCGCGGGGCATCACGAGGTTCAACAATGCAGCTTTGCGGCTTTGCCTTTGCAGAGACCCCAAGGCAAGCAGGGCTATTATGCTGACCGTGACGAAGAGCACAACGAGAAGCAAGCCATCAAGCACATGAAATTTCTGGTCCTGGAGGGCGGCAAAGATCAGCAACCCGACGCCTGACAAAACGAACAGGATTGATACCCAATTCTCCGACTTCGTGCGCGGTCTGCGGCTGACCACCCGGTCAACCATCCGACGCACCCGATGTTCTGTATCCCTGTCGGTCATATAGCTCCCCCAAGAACCCTTAGGCAGCCGAAACATCAGCCGCCTTCGCAGATATGCCTGACAGGAGACCACCCAAACACTCCGCCGGACACGTCGATCGCTCGTCCCAAGCCCGAAAATCCGGCAGCAAGCCAGGCTATGTCCACCATGCCCTCAGTCGGCCATTGACCCTCCAGCCACACAGATGCACGTCCCACAGAGTCGGGACATGCGTTATTCTGTGAATCCATACCCAGGCAAAAGGAGCTTGCAGATGCTCGTGCTCACCCGCCGCGAAAACCAAACCATCATTCTCGAGACCGCTGACGGCCCCATCGAGATCAAACTGACCGATATCGACGGCGCTCAGGTCCGTATCGGTATCCGCGCACCAAGATCGGTGGGCATCGTCCGTGGGGAACTCAAGGAACGTGATCGAACGGAGAAGAAATAGACTTCGTCCGGACCTTCTGCGGCGTTGGTCTTTTGTCCGCTACTGCCGTGCACTGCTTTATCGCCCGCTGATGCTCGCCGCCACGACAGAATCAGGCCCACGACTCCTTTGCCGGTTCCGGCAGGATGTCATGATGGACGATGACGAGATCACTGAAGGCGTCGTCCTCAAGATGGTCACGAAGTACTGCCAAGACCTCATCGCTTGTCTCTAACAGGGACCTTTCCCGCCTGAAATTTCCCCTTTGATCGATATATTTTGACTCCAGCGCAAAACTCATAAGCCCCGACTCTTTCTTGCCAATGGTAGATCGAGTCTAAGGGCAGCTACAGGCAGGCGCTTGCCCCTGCCGGCCAATCATTTGTCTGCCGATACACGCTTGTCGGGGCCATACCCGCCTGACGGCCGGGCTTGTCTTCGGGCAAACCGAGATCGTGCCGCGAAACATATACACACAGCACGCGGGGTTATGACCGTTGCCGTGCAACTTGACGTTGCCAGGCGCGCACGATCACCTGAGAGCCGCTCGAACCTGGCGTCGTAAATGAATCGATCGACGATCAGTTCAAATAGCATCAACTTGATGTTTACAAGACCGGCAGCTACAACTACTCCAATAACAAACATAAAGAGGTCGCATCACCGACGCTTCATCGGTGATGTGATACCTGTGGTAGGCAGTTGTCCCGCTGGGCGGTTGCGAAGGCACCCGGGTATTGCGGGAAAACACATGCCCATCCACACCCAGGAGGGAACGACATGATCACTCGCGTTACCGCCGTTCTATCGGCGCTTGTCCTTTTGTCCCTGCCGCTTGCACCAGCCGGCGGGCAGAATTCAGACGTATACAGTGAGGCTGGCTTTCATGCCGGTGCGGCGGGCCTGAATGAATCGGAAAGGGCGGGCCGCGAGATCTGGTATAAGGCCACCGCCGGCAATGACCGGTTTCACACCTATGTCTTCCAACAACGCATGGGCGTGCTGATCGACTGGTGGCGGGTATTGCGCAGCGACAAACGCAATGACCGCTTCAAGACTTGGGGTCTGGTCAACAATCCTGGCTGCTGCACCCCCGGATCGCCCGGGTGCCCGGCCAAGAGCCTGGACGATACCTACGGCTTCGATTGGTGCTATGGCGACGACGAACTGCTCAAGTACGTCGGCCGCGATGGTTATCGCGACCCTGCCTGCGACTTTGTCGATGCCGCCCTGCCCGACGGTCACGCGCACACAGGCGAAAACTTGCGAGAGGACCCCTGTCACCTCGCCTTCGGCACGTCCACCGGTGCAATGGGATTGAGAAAATTTCCCAACCCGCGTTTCGATGCCGATACCTGGCGAAAGATCAACGGTGGAAAATTAGGCAGTTGGGATGGTTTCGCGCGCAGGATGTCCAGCGATGTTTCCGTGTCAGACTACCAGGCCAAGAAACTTGCTGACGGCTCGGTAGAACCCCCCTTTCTGGTGGGCATGGCCTGTGGCGCCTGCCATATCGCGTTCGACCCGACCAATCCACCGGAAGATCCTGCAGAACCGAAATGGGAAAACCTGATCGGTGCCATAGGCAACCAATATACGCGGATGTCCGAGCTGATGGTGTCAGGGATGAGTGAGGACAGCCTGCAGTGGCAGGTCTTTTCGCACACCCGACCGGGTGTCGTGGACACCTCGGCAGTACCAACCGATCAGGTCAACAATCCCGGCACCATGAATGCCCTGATCAACGTCTTGCAGCGTCCACGGTTCGAGAACGAACTGGTCAACCGCTGGCGCCCTGTGAGCCGCTGTGCAGACGGGAGCAACGAGCGCGAGTGCTGGTGCGAACCGGGAAAACCCGGAAAATGCTGGCACAGGAGTACCGAGCGTGAGGCGGTCTTCCATATTCTCAAGGGCGGAGAAGACTCGGTTGGCGACCTGCTGGCAGTGCAGCGTGTCTACATCAATATCGGCTCCTGTTCCGAACAATGCTGGCTGAATCACCTGACCGACCTGTACCAGGTGGATCCTGAGCAACGCAACTTTGGTCAGACACCCTTTGACATCGGCCAGTGTCGGCGCGACTGCCCGAATTTCCGCGCGATCGAGGATCGGGCACACGATGTCATCAGTTTCCTGCTGTCCAAGAAGGCCTACTCGACGCCCATCTGGAAGGCCAAGGGACATGCCGATCTCGACGACTGGATAGAGGCCCTGGAACAGGACTATGGCTCGGGCGCAGTCGACCGCGGCCGCCTGGTGTTCGCCCAGAACTGCGCACGCTGCCATTCGACCCAGGATGGCCCGGTAGAGGCACGCGACTTCCACAAGACATCACCGATCGGGGGCGTGCGTGAAGACTGGCTGGGCAACGACCAGTCTACGCCGGCATCCGAGGTCGGGACCTATGGTTGCCGTGCGCTGCATTCAAACCATATGACAGGACATATCTGGGAAGAGTACGCGTCGGAAACCTATCGCTCACGTGAACCGGACGTCAACCTTGCGGACAACACCGGTGGTGGGCGCGGATATTACCGCAATGTCTCGCTGGTCGACCTGTGGGCGAATGCGCCCTTCCTGCACAACAACGCCATCGGACCGGAGCTCTGCGGCAAGCCGTCAGACCCGAATGACGAATTCTATCGTTCGCCCTACGTGGATGCAGACGGCAAGCCGCTTGCAGACCCGCCCGATTGTGTTGCCTATGACCCTTCTGTCGAAGGCCGTTACAGCCTTTTTCTAGCGTCCGTCGACAGTCTGCTGAATCCAGACAAGCGCATACCCAAGATCACACTGATTGCTGAACCGATACGCAGGGCCATTGGGCCCAAGATGTGGGACGGCGAAAACGAGCGATTGATTGGCATAGAAATCGAGGTGCCAGCAGGCACGCCAGCGGGGCTATACGGCAGCTTCCAGCACAAAGAGCTACTGCGCGATATGGTGCTGTCGGTGCTTGATGTGGACAAACTGAAGGACCGCATGGTCCAGCGTGTCGGCGCCGGCGATGCCCAGCTGGCGACCGCGGAGGTAGCGGCGCTGACCAAAGCCGTCATCAAGGACCCGCAGCAGCTCGTCGGTGTTGCACGCGACAAGCTGCCCCTGCTCAGCCGCCTCTACAGCACATGCACCAGTACGGTCGAAAATGCCGGCCATCGTTTCGGTGAAGGCCTGCCCGCCAACGATAAACAGGCACTGACCGCATTCCTGGCCACGCTTTGAGGGAGAGAGACCATGCGAATTAGAATGATCTTCCCGATTGTCGCGGCCACCTTCGGCCTGATCGCCTGTAGCGACGTAACACCACCGGAAATTCCTTTCCTCGCCTATGGCGAGAGTTACGAGACCAAGCCTGACCTGGCCAGGGTCGAGTATGAACTGCCGCTCGGACCGGCAGAGCTGATGAAACTGACACCGGAAAATATCGCCACCCTCAGCCAGGAGCAGGTCGACCAGGTCTATGCCCGACTGACAGCTGGACCGGTGCCCGACGGTGCCTACAACGGCACTTTCTTTTTCGCAGATGGTGGTGGCGCGAAAAGATTGTCGGAGTTGATGGGCGGACTCAAGGGGCTCGCCGTACGGATCAAGCTCGACAAACTGGAGACAATTGGCCAGATGCTGTGGAAGGGCAAGGTGTTCTACGCCGACCAGCGTCTGTTGCGCAATATGATCCAGGACAGGAAGCTGCTGAAGCTGGTGGTGGATGATCCTGACGGTCTGCCCAAGACCGATATTCCCGGGCGCAAGATTCTCGGTCTGATCCAGGATGATGCCTGGTTGCTGTTCCCGGCCAAACTCTATTGTGGACAAAGCCTGCTTGATTCACGCCGTGAATCGATCGTCATCGATTATGCGTTCAATGACGAAATCGAAGGTTATCGGGAACGTCCGGACTTTCTCGCCGGCCGCAGGGGTCTCAAGGTACGTGATGAGATTCGCATGGTTCGGCCCGGCTTCTACCTCGGGCGCGCCTATATGGGGCATGTATTCCTGCTCAACTTTACCCTTTACAACGAGGAAGTTGCCGAGTCCGGCAATGCAGACTTCATGAAGACGGGTGTCGTCGAGGAAGACTGCTGGCAGGGTAGCCAGACGCCCGGCCGGCTGGCGGCGCTTGGACGTTGAGGACCAGGGGCGTGTTGTGTTGTTCAGGCACGGCCTGCGCATTTTGCTGCTATGGGTCTGTCTGGCCTGTGCTGCGGCCAGCGCCGAGCCGGTCTGGGTGGTAGCACCAGGCGACCCTGGACCCGACATCCCGCCGCAGGGGCGTTCGCTTTTCGACCATCTGACCGCCGACAATGGCCGCCAGCTTGTTCCCTTCCCCTACGAGTCACTGCTTGCGCTGTTGCGAGAAAAACTCAGTCCGGATGCCCCCTACCTGGGGCAAACCCTGAAGCAGGTCCTGATCCCGCTCGGCAGATCCTTGCAACGCGAAGCGGCCGCACCGCATTTTTTCGCGTCTCCGCGGGTGGTGCTTGCCGTTGACGCAGCGCCGGCAACCACTCCGACCGATACCGGAATATTGCTGCGCGACCGCCTGTTCATTGCCTATCTCGAGGCGGCGAACGTGCTCGAGGTCATCAGCTATAACGAAGCGTCTGCCCGGTTCGAATTTCAGGTTGTCCACGACTACGGACCGGGCGGAGAACCCCAAGTCATGTATGCCCGGCGGCTGGTCTGCATGGCCTGCCATCAGAATGCCGCACCGATTTTCGCCCGTCCTCTCTGGGACGAGACCAATGCCAATCCGCTGGTGTCCCGCCAACTGCAAAAAACCGGGGGCACCGACTATCACGGCATCCCGCACAAGCTTGGGGTCGACACCGCCTACGCGATCGATAACTCCACCGACCGTGCCAATGGATTCACGCTGACGCAAAAACTGTGGCAGCAGGGTTGCGGAAGCGGAGATGCGGGCTCGCGTTGTCGCGCTGCACTGCTGGCAAGGACATTGCAATATGCGTTTACCGGCGGCAGAGGGTTCGATGATCGATCGGTCGACTATGAGGAATCCCTGCGTCAGCCAATGCTCGAATCACGCCGGCGTATCTGGCCACAGGGCCTCTGGATACCGGACCCGGATATTTCCAACCGCAGGCCGTTGGCCGGCTTGGCGCTGGAGACGGCCAACGCACAAGGCAGACTCAACAAGGTTCTCGCCGAGCGTTCCAATATCACTGCCGCGTTCGAGCCGCTTGCACCCAGGTCACCGCAGAGCAACTGGAACCCTGGCCCGGACGCCTGGGTCGCCCGCGCCGTGAGCGGACTCGCGCAGTTTCTGACACCGGACGATGTCCGGCGTATTGACGCTCATCTGGCGAAGACCCCGGCCAGCGAGAGCAGTGCCACGGCGAAATGCAGCGCCACGCCGGCACGCCAGACAAACACCGAGCGCATCAAAATCGAGTGCCACGACGACAAATTGTCATTCAATGGGTTGCTCTACAGCGACCTTTCCGGCGGCAGGATCAAGGGACGACTGAGGAACCTGCGGTCGAACGGCGAGGAGTTCGGCAGCGTCACGATAACGGGGATCCGGGACGCCGACGGCCAATGGCTGATGAAACTGCACCGTACCGACTCACGCTTGCGGGTACGGCGCGCCAATGGTGACGAACTGGTTCGACTCGAACTGCGCCGGCAGCCGCAGGATACCACCCGCGTGGCAGCGGAGCTGACAGTCCGACACGACGGACATCTGCTGGGCGAGAGCTTGCGCAGGCTGGCCGCCAGTAAGAGCGAAAGCCTTACAAGCGGGCCGTTCCGGCGCGCCGATATCCTGCCAGATTTGTTCAAATCACTGGGCCTGGAACCATTGAGCTGGTGTTGCACCCGTTCCCCCATCGCCCTGCCCCCGCCCAAAGTTGAGCCGCCTGCGCCTCCACTCGATCAACCGCGTCTGGCTGCATTCATCAAAGCCTGTGCCGGCTGCCATCGTTCGAACGCACCGTTTCCGCCGAATTTTCTGGCCGGAGCAGCCGATGAGGTGCTGCGCAGGATCGCGCATTGCGGCGAGCGTATCCAATACCGCCTTGCGATGTGGGACATCAATCCGGAAAAACGTGCCAAGACACCGATGCCCCCCTTGCACAGCGTAAGCGTGCAGCAGCATGGCGGTCGGCACTGGATGTCCGGACTGCTGCCCGAACTGCGCAAGGCGCTACGTGAGATAACGGCATCAGAAGCCGACCCGCTCCCGGCAGAGCAAGAGACCATCGCCCGTCCCTATGTCGAGCTGCGGCCCTGCTTACCCGTCTCATAGACAAATCCGTCTGAGAGCCCGTTTATGAAAAACCAAAACGAACCCTCACAGAAGCGAAACTGGTGGCGCATCGGGGCGATCATTTCGGTCGCTCTTGTCGTTCTGTTCTCGCTCTACCTGGCCGAACGCTTCATGCGCGACGAGGCCGTCTTCTACGAAGACCCGGTAGAACACTTCAAATACGGCTCTACCGGAGGGGAACGCAACCTCGGTTTCCCCTATTGGATCTGGCGCGTGCTGCCCGAGATCTGTGGCGAATACCTGCCTGGCGAGGGTTTTGAATCTGTCGGCATGATCTACGAACCGGGCAAAGACCTGCCCGTTGGCATGTCCAAGCGCCGTCATCTGGGCATGGACAGGGTTTTTCTCAACTGCGCGGTCTGCCATACCTCGACCGTGCGTACGTCCGAAGACGCGGAGCCTCTGCTGGTTGCAGGCATGGGTGCGAACACACTGGACCTGATGGCATTCCAGAAATTCATGCACCGCTGCGTGGCCGACAGGCGCTTTACGCCCAACCAGATCATCCCCCGTATACAGGCCGCCGGAGCCGACCTGGACATCATCGACAAAAACATCGTTTACCCGCTCGCCGTTCACCTGATGCGCGACGGTGTCGCGGGTCTGCTCGGGCGCCTCCGATTCATTCATATCCAGCCTGACTGGGGCCCGGGCCGGGTCGATACCTTCAACTCTGCCAAGGCGCTTTTCAACTATCCGATCGAGTGGCTGCGCAGCGACGAACTGCTTGGCGTGTCCGATTTCCCGACGATCTGGAACCAGGCAAAGAAACAGGGAATGCAATTGCATTGGGATGGGAACAACGACCGGGTCGAGGAACGCAATCTCAACGCCTCTTTTGGCACCGGTGCGACCCCCAGCCTGATCGATCATGCATCGATTGCCCGCATCCAGGCCTGGAACGCTACCGCGACGCCGCCGGCTTTTGGTGATCATTTCGAGATCGATGCCGAGCTGGCGGCCGATGGCCAGATTGTATACAGCGTCTATTGCGCCGACTGCCATGGCGCCAGCGGTACTGACTTCAGCGGCAAATACGTCGGACAGGTTGTACCACTCGAACAGATAGGCACAGATCCCTATCGGCTGAATTCGTTCACGCCGGAACTGGCCCTCAACCTCGGCACCCCGTACGCCGGTACAGACTACCGTTTCCGCAGCTTCCGCAAGACCTTTGGCTACGCCAATGCACCCATGGACGGCCTCTGGCTGCGCGCGCCCTATCTGCACAACGGCTCGGTCCCGACCATGTGGGACCTGTTGCAGCCGGCCGACAAGCGCCCGAAAACTTTTTGGCGTGGTAACGATCGCTATGATCCAGTGAAACTCGGGTTCGTTGACGATATGGCGGAGGAAGCTGGTAAGCGCTTCTTTCTCTACGTCACGTCGGTAAAGGGAAACAGTAATCAAGGACATGAGGGTGAACGTTACGGCACAGAACTGGCCGATGAGCACAAGTGGGCCCTGATCGAATACCTGAAAACCCTCTGACCGGGAGATGGATATGAGCAGACTGAGTCGACTACCCCGCTGGTTGCAGATCGGCGGCCTGCTGGTGCTGATATCTGGCCTTGTCTTGGGTTACGTTGGCTGGGACCGTTTTCTGCGGGCGTACCCGGCGCAGACATTCGAGGATCCCGATGAACGTTTCAAGTACGGCTCGATCGGTGCCGAACAGGACGCAGGCATCCCATACTGGATCTTCTACGTCCTGCCGCGCGTCTTCCCGGACAAGCTGCCCGGCCCCGGGGGGTATGCCTCTTTCGGCGTGGCCTGGGAACCGGGCAAGGAACTGCCCATCGGTTTCAGCAAGCGCCGAATCGGTTTCGACCGGGTGGCCAACAACTGTGCCGTCTGCCATACCGCAAGCTATCGCACGGAGCACTACAGCAACCCTGTGCTGATCCCCACCGGGCCGAATCACACACTGGACCTGGAGGCCTTCTTCCGTTTCCTGGTCGACTGCGCCAAGGACCCGCGCTTCAACGCCGATACCCTGATGGCTGAGATCAATCTCGCCGCTGATCTCGACTGGATTGACCGCCTCGCATACCGCCATCTGATCATCCCCATTACCCGCAAGCGTCTGCTGGAACGGGAACAACAGTTTGAATGGATATATCGCCACGACTTCCCGGAGTGGGGACGCGGGCGAGACGATGCCATGAATCTCACCAAGTACTTCATGATCCGCTGGCCCATGGATGACAGTTTCGGCCCGACCGACATGCCTTCGGTCTGGAACCTTGCCAAATACCGCCCCGAACGAGGCCACCGCATGAACTTTGCCGGCGACAGCCACAATCCTTACTCCGTGGTCATCGATTCTGCGCTTGGCCTGATGGGCGCCGAGCCGAAGGACACGGATGATTTTCTGCGCCAGATCGACTGGCTGGTCACCTATCTTTCGGCAAAACGGGCACCGCTCTATCCGTTCGACATCGACGCCGTTAAGGCCAATGCGGGCAGAGAGCTGTTCACCCAGAATTGCGCCCGTTGCCACGCGAGTGAGAGAACCGGAACCATCGTTTCACTCGACGAGATCAAGACAGACCGCGAACGTCTGGACACCTGGAACGAAAAGGCGGCAGCAGAGGCCAACCAGGTCGTCGACGACATGGGGATAGAGCGCAAGGGCCTGGTCGAGGAACCACTCACCGGCTATGTGGCGCAGTTCCTCGACGGAATATGGCTGCGAGCACCCTATCTGCACAATGGGTCCGTACCCACACTCTATGACCTGTTGCTGCCAGCAGCACAACGCCCGACAAAGTTCCATCGAGGTTACAACGTCTACGACCCGACAAGGGTGGGCTACGTCACCGATGGTGACGAAGCAAGACGGGCGGGCACGCTGCACGATACGACCGCGCGGGCCAACTCCGCACAGGGGCATGATTTCTCCGCCGGGCTGTCGGAGGACGAACGCTGGGCGCTGGTGGAATATCTGAAGACACTCTGAGCACCGTTTCCCCGCAGCAGGCGGCGACAGCCTGTCTGCCAGCACAGAGCTGCATGTAATCCTCAGATTCTGACCAGAAAGACTGGAGATGCCTGGCTTACCGGAGGAAATCCATCAGGGTGCAGGCCGTATCCGTTTTTGCCATAAAAACGGACGTGCGGAGCACAGATATGGAGACGGCAGGATTATTGAACCGTGTTCAACACAAAGCGGGATTTCAACGTGATCGGCATAGCAATGCCCACAGGGATGGTCACTTCTTGCTGCGCGACGACCAGGTCAAGGCCTTGGCAGTGGTCGCCATACTGCGGATGCTGAAAGCCTCTGCGCACTCATCCGCATACTCCGTAACCTCGGCCAGCGTGCCGCGGCGCAGGCCTGTGATGCGCGATTTGCCGCCGATGATCGTGTAGCAATACCAGTCATCAGGCTTCCCCAGTGCCCGGTCGCTCGTCTTTTGAACAGACACAACACGATATTCCTTGTGCACCCTGTCGCTGGAAGTATCCACGGGCAATTGCGTCGACATCATCGAATTCCAACTGTGCAGAAGTTTTTCATCGGGGTTTCATTCCAAAAAAAACGTGCCGGCCTTTATTACAACGATACTTCCATTTTCTGGAGATCAATCTTTCCCAAAGCGTCCTTCGTACGCGATCAGCACCGGAGGAGCCGCATAGCGGGCATAATGGATTAGGGTGTCGGAAGAACATACGACCTACTATGCCACATCAATAGCAGTACCAAGGCGAAATATCCTCCGCAGACGCAAACAAATGGCAGGATGGACTATCGAGATGGGACTTGTCCACGCCTGGCCGCGGAAGTTTCCACGCAAAGGTTTGAGCGTATTGCTCAGTTGACCGGGTTCGACCTACGTTAGGGCCAGTTGTTTATTATGCAGCCAATTGTCCCGAGAATTACCGACGCGACCTTGTCTCGCCACTTTCTGATTGCTCAATCCGAAGACGCCGAGTGTCGTATCAGGCCGGCACCCACAAAAAAACCTTGCAATTGAGTCAGGTATTTGGGAAGGTGCGGTAGTCGCAGTGCATTATTGTAGTCTTTCGGCAGTTCCTCTCGCGTTTTTCGTGGCAGACCCTTCCGCAATTCCTCAGCATTCGTCTGCATAAACACACGTTAAATCAAACAGAGGTAACCTTAATGGCTACAGGTACAGTTAAGTGGTTCAGTGACGAGAAAGGCTTCGGCTTTATTACTCCTACCGATGGTTCCAAGGACGTCTTCGTCCACCACAAGGCCATCCAAGGGGATGGTTTCAAATCCCTGGCCGAAGGACAGTCCGTCTCCTTCGACGTCGAGCAAGGCCCCAAAGGCCCCAGCGCGACGAACGTTGCAACCCAGTAATCCAGGGCACCAGGTGCTAGCCATCTGCTGACGAGGCCCCGCCATTGGGCGGGGCCTCTTTCATTTTGGATGGGTTTTACCCCGAATCCACGGACGGTTGAGTGATAGGCCGGGGATGCCTGCACCGGGGGAAGTACAGATCAGAAGTGGATAAGGCACTGGTCTCAACGCGTGTTCAGCATGTTTTGGTTGCTGTCGCCAGAACAAGCTGGACGCTTCGTCAGCTCGGGGGCAGGGTCAGGTCAAATGCAGAACGACAGGACCCTTAGAGACCGTCGGTGGATTGGTATCCAAGCCGGCAGCATTGGCTTTCACCCAATCACGTGCCACTTGGCTGCTTTCGTCAACACCGCCCTGGTCTTGGCAGACTGTCACGGAAACACCACCATCGTTGGTCCGAATAAGGGTATAGGAAACAAAGCCGCCGACCGCCCGCAGTCGCGTTTCGACATCGGATTTCCGTTCGGCTAGGAGGTCGAAGAGTTCTTTTGCTCCTGCGCCGGCATAGTTTCTAACTAACGCATACATTTTGGATTCTCCTGACTTGATAATTGGCATGGGCACACCCCGGAAAGGGCATTCTTCGAAAGCCAAACATAGACCCGCCTGTGCACGAGGAACAGCCAACTGGGAATTCGCATGAAAGCCTGGCAGGTGGTCGGAACAGGCTCGCCAAGAACAGAGCCGCTTCCTTAGCCGTGAGGACATTCATCAACTGAAACAATATAGGCCCGGCGCGGCCCGCAACATGATCAGAACCCACCCCCGGTACGAAATCCACCGCCACCGTGGCTGCCGCTGCTGGACCCACCGCCACGCCGACCGAAACCGCCCCGCCCCATGCCGGCAACGATGTCCTCCAGGTCACCCACCCCGCCCTTCCAGACGGTCCCGCGACCGAAACCACCAGAGCCGAAACCCGGGTCGGAGCGACGTGGCCGGTAACGGTGCTGTTCCTGCAGCACCTTCCAGATCATGCGGCTGTCCAGCAACCCGGCCAGGAACTGTCCCAGCAGGATTCCTATCGTCGAATCGTTGTTGAATACCGAGCCAGCACGATCATAACGGCTACGTTTGAATTGCGTCCGCAGGGATTCGAGTTCCAGCAATCTTTTTTGCTGCTGCTCGCGCGATGCTTTCAAGGCAGCGACAGACGATTTGAGCTGCTCTTGCTCGTCTTCGCGCTGCAGCATCCGACTGACGATCATGTCGTCTTCGGGGTACGGCGTATCCAACGCCTCCCTTCGCAGTTCGTTCAGGTCGTCGCGGCGAAACTCATTGGCCATGAATTCGACCGCCCGCCCCGTGTATTCATCTTCACCGGCGGCGTACTCGGCCTTCTTGTTCAGCAGGGCCTGGTCATTCTGCTCATCCAGCCTGATGCGCTCATCAATCTCGTCGAGAACGACCTGCTCGCGGGCAACGCGGACCTCCAGTGCCGGGATGCCATCGGCCTCGCGGGCGGCCTCATCCAGTTTCCGAAGCTTCAGGAATTCTGCATCCGCGAGTGTCCGCAGATGGTCGGCATGCTCACGCAGACGCAGGGGAATCTCGTTCAGGCGGGAGAAATTCGCACGCGCATCGGCAAAAACGATCAGGCGTGACACCTTGCCGTCGAGCCATCGTGTAAGGCCGCTCGCCCGGTATTCAGGTAAACCAAAGCGGCGCTCCCACAGATAAGTGAACAGCGGGTCCTGCCGATATGCCTCGCCCTTCTGCTGTCTTTCCTCTTCACTGCGCCCGGCTTTCTCAGCAGCATGCAGCGCCCTGCGCTCTGCCTTTTCCGCACGTTCGCGTTGGGTGCGATAATCGGCATCCGCGTCCAGTCTGGCCTGCGTCTTGGCCTCGGCCTCATCGACGACCCCAACCGCGCCATCCAGCTGAACGGCCTGGTGTTGACGTTCCGCTTCGTGTTGTTCGCGCAGCCTTTGTGCATCGTTGATCTCCTGCTGCAAGCTGGCGATCGCCTCGCTTCTTTCTGCCAGCAACACCATCACCTGTTGCTCGGCATGGTCGATCTGTTCAACCAGTTCCGGATCCGCAAGCCTTTCCACCCTGACCCGGGCAAGGTCGCGGTAATCTCCTGCCTTGGCTGTCCTCAGTGCCAGCAGCTGTTCGCTTGCCTCCGTGATCCCGCTCTCCATATCGGCAATCTGTTTGTGCGCCTGGCTGAGCGTCTGGTCGATCGAACCGAGCGCCTGACGTCCTGAGATCATGTTCTGTTCCTCACCATCGGGTGATTGCGCCACCGCTCGTGGCCATCTCGTACTCGGGCTTGAGATAACCCCGCTGTTTGAAACCGAAGCGGTCGTTCTCGATGATGCCGTCATCCTGTTTGTCACGTTTGACGGCATCGAAGACAGCTTCGTCGACCCGCAGGCCCCAGATGCTTACCTTCTCGGTCTTACCGCTTTCCTCGTTCTCAACCGTGATCTTCAACCTGTCGCCTGCGCTGTTCACTGCCTCGACGATAACGTAATAGTTTTTCGCCACCTGGTTGACATCCGGCACCCGCCAGACGCCCGAGCGTTCATCGGGCCGGTTGACAATCCGCACGGTGTACTCCTGCTCCAGCGCGTTGCGTAACTGATCGAGTTCGGCAAGCGCCTCCCTGGCGCCCTTGGAGTCATCGTTACGCAGCGCTGCATCGCCGGTGCTCCTGATCTGATCCGACACGGAGCGTGCATGATCGGACCTGGCAATCGCCACGACCTCGGCATACCGTCTGGCCAGCTCATCAGGCAGCCCCTTTTCAGGCGCAACAAACATGAAATAGTTGGCCGCCAGTGCAATCAGACCCGCGGCAAGGCCGCCGCCCACCCACTTGCCCCAGCGGCCGCGACCCACATAGAGAAGGGCCAGCCTGCGCGCAAGACCGGCCTGCCGGGGTTTGTAGGTAAAGCGATCCTCTTTGAGCGCCGCAACACCCTGTTCGATCACGTGATCGGGGACGTCGATACCCTGTTGCTCGTAAACTTTCTTGAGACGTTGCTTCAGATCCTCCTCACGCCCCACCTCGTCCAGCTCCTTGAGAACCAGACGTTCGCGACGGCGCAGGGTATCGACGACATCCATGGCCAGCATGATGTCATCCAGCGGCGGCCGCTCGTGCGCAACAACCGTGGCCGCATCGGCCTGCACGGTCATGCCTTCAGCTCAAGCGAGAGCCCCTTACCCTCATCCGCCAGGCGCGCGAGCTGGCGCTTGCCGTCCTCGACGGCATCACGGATCTCATTCGCATTCTTGGTGGACAGATGGCGCATCTCGGCAATCAGTTCGTGCGAGCGCGTCTGCCAGTTCACCACTGAATCAACCAGCTTCTTCACCGACTCGGCGCGGATGGTCGGTCCATAGCCCGCCCTGACAGCGGCTTCCTGCACCCTGCCGCCGACATCGGCCAGATCCTCGAGCGACTTACTGACCCCGTCCTTCATGGCCTCAATGGTCTGGGTGCCCTCATGCAGCCCGAACATGCCGGTGAAAGACGCACTCAGCGCGGTCAAAACGACCTCATTGGTGCCGAAGAAACTCACCGCCTGGGCATACACGCGTTCCTTCGCCGTGGTGGTTTGCAGCAGACGGGCCATTACCACCTCGGAGGTGTTGTAACTTACCTTCAGGTTGTCGGAGAGATCCTTGGCGATCTGGTAGCGCTTGTCCTCGTTCTGCAGCGCCCGTACCTTTTCATCGCGGGCCATCTCCAGCCTCGCACGCTCGGCCGCATCATCACCGCTGAAGGCCTCCACGGACTTTCCTGCCTCAGCCAGTGCGTCCTTGGCAGCAGCCAGATGCGTCGCGGCCTTTTTCAGGATCTCCAGTGCCAGCACCTCCGCCTCTTTCATCGCAGCCCGGAAATCCTGATAGGCCTCGAGGATGCGGTTCTCTCGCTGGATCTGATCGTTGGTCGACGCAGTGACATCCAGGTAGGTCTCTTTGATCTTGTCGAAACGGCTGGGGATATCACCACGGGTAACCTTCATCCAGACATTGCTGACCCGCTCGAAAGTATCCAGATGACCGTCTTCGATCTGTTCCACCATTTTCTTTGCATCGTCGCGGATACTGTTGAAGGCATCGGTGATCTCCTCGTAGCGTTCACCGACCTCCATCGCCTGGACCTGCTCGCGCACGACATCGTTGAACAGCGATGCCTTGTCGAGCGTGCGCGCAATCGCCGCCACACGGGCCTCATCAAGATCGGAGATCAGGTTGAGCAGTACGATGATCGGCGCCTCCTGACCGCCGTCATCTGTGGGAACCAGCCCCAGCTCGTGCAAGGTGTTCATGGCCTTATCGAGGTACTGCATTGGACTCGTCGTCATATTGATGGCTCCTTGAGAAAACCCGGTTCTGGTTCTTCGCCGTTGTCCCCGGCGTTTTCTTGTACTGGTCGATGTGAACCCTGAGCGGGACTCCGTTTCCCTATCCTATGCTGTTGCCGGCCGAATGTGGATACCTGCCCGAAAACGGGCGTCAGGCCTCGATTGCTGCAGATCATCACCCCAGGTCGTGCCCGCCGAGCATGAACAGAGGGGCGGTTGAAGGCTTTCCGCATGGGGCAGGATCAGAGCAAGTGCCGGGCAATGTTCGCCCGCCACGCGTCCACCAGAGAGGCAGCCCCCAGGCTCAGGTCTGAAACACGTAGGTTCCCGGCGCCTCTTCGAGCAGTGGATAACCTGCGTGCGGCGCACCCATATCGGGCGGGGCTACTCCACCTGTGGAATGTTCTGTCAGCCAGGCCTCCCAGGCAGGCCACCAGGAGCCTTCACTCCGCCCGGTATTCAATTGCCAGGTTTCGGGATCGACATAGTTGTGATCACGGTGGCTCGTCGCCATCTGGTAGCTGCGTCGCGGGTGGCCGGGTTCGCTGACGATGCCGGCATTGTGCCCACCCGTGGTCAACAGGAAGGTCACCTCCCGGGATTTCGCCAGCAGGTTGATCTTGTACACAGACTGCCATGGCGCCACATGATCCTTGACGGTGCCGATGGCGAATATCGGCACGTGTATATCGTTGATCGCAACCGCTCGCCCGTCAACCTGATAACGCCCGGCGGCAAGTTCGTTATTCAGAAACAGCTTGCGCAGATACTGCGTATGCATGCGATAGGGCATGCGGGTCTGGTCGGCATTCCAGGCCATCAGGTCCATCGGTGGCCGGCGTTCGCCCAGCAGGTATTCACGTACCATACGGGACCAGATGAGATCGTTGGAACGCAACATCTGGAATGCCCCAGACATCTGGTGGGTATCGAGCACGCCGCGCTGCCACATCATGCTCTCGAGGAAACTGACCTGTTCCTCGTTGACGAACAGCATGAGTTCGCCCGCTTCGCTGAAATCGACCTGGGCGGCCAGCAGTGTCAGTGTCTTCAGGCGCGTATCGCCGTCACGTGCCATCACGGCGGCGGCGATGGCGAGAAGGGTCCCGCCGAGACAGTATCCCACCGCATGGACCTGGCTGTCAGGCAGGATGGCCCGGACGGCATCCAGTGCCGCCATGATGCCCAGGCGCCGGTAGTCCTCCATGCCGAGCTCGCGTTCCTCGCTGGTTGGGTTAAGCCAGGAGATCATGAACACCGTATGGCCCTGGTCGACCAGGTACTTGACCAGTGAGTTGTGGGGCGAGAGGTCGAGGATGTAGTACTTCATGATCCACGCCGGCACGATCAGCAGCGGTTCCGCCTGCACCTCGGCCGTAGCCGGGGCATATTGGATCAGTTCGATGAGGCGATTGCGGTAGACCACACGGCCGGGGGTCGTAGCAACATCCTTGCCCGGCTCGAACTGCTCGGCGCCTGGCGGCTTCTCTCCTCTTGTCAGGCGTAGCCAGTCGTCCCGCCAGTTGGAGAAACCTCGCAACAGATTCGCACCGCCCTCACGCAGTGTAACGTCCGCCACCTCGGGGTTGGTCAGCGGGAAATTGGCTGGCGACACCAGATCCAGCATCTGGCGGGTGACGAAAGTGACGATGTCCTTGCGTTCCTTCGACAATGCCGGCACGCCGGTAGTCGCATTCGCCCACCATTGTTGCGTCAACAGGAATGACTGGCTCATCAGGTTGTAGGGCAACTGGCTCCAGCCGGGGTAGCTGAAACGCTTGTCCTGCGGCAAGGGCTCGATGGCCGGCGGCGTATCGGGATCGGCCAGCGACTGCAGTGTGTAGAGCGCCATGCGGACCGCCTTGCGTGCAGCCTTCTCGCTTAGGCGTGCATGCGTTCCCGGTGACCAGGCGAGTTTGATCCACCAGTCCAGGAAGGCCAGCGGTATCACACGCGGATCGATCCCCGCGGTGAAGTTTGCGATATGGGCGTTGAACAACCGGTCCAGCGTCTTTGCCATCTCGGGGCTGAAGGTCGATGGGGGTAAGGGATCGAACACGGGCTGGGCCCAACCGCGCGCCCCAGGGTGCGGTTTCTTCGTTTCCGAGGTCGCGGCCACCCCGGTTGGATTGCCCTGCGACTCACCCTTTCCGGCCGGCGCAGCGAATGGAACGAGATCAGCGGCCATAACGGAACATCTCCGTTGCGGGCCATCGATGGCCCCTCATCCCAATTATATGCTGCGGCGCACCAACCTGCCGCTTATTAGCATCCGTGCTGAGGCCGCAGAATCGCAGTCCGACCCCTAATTCCTGCCAACGCGTTCAGGTTTTGGGAAGATTCAGAGCGTGGTCGCAAACGGTTGCACAGAGACCAGCTCGCCCTCGGCGACACCATCACAGGCCTCGGACAAAAGAATGTAACAGTTGG
>CAZCDY010000016.1:9606-12186 GCA_964497145.1 uncultured Gammaproteobacteria bacterium | reverse complement strand
CGCCACGCCACTGCTCTCGTCCGGCAGGATGATGAAACAGTTGGCCCGGCTCATCGAGGTCAGTATACCCGAGCCCTGCGCCCCGGAAGGGCCGACCGTCAGCAGGCCATTATCGTCATACGCGAGGATCCCGCGCACGAATTCAAAGCGCCCCGGTCGCTTTTTGAGGGCGGTACGCGATCGCGCCTGCACAAGCAGGATACTTGGCCAGCTCCCACTGGCGAGATAACCCAGTGCCGGCCGCACAAACTGCTGGAAGGTCAGCATCACGGCAACCGGATTGCCCGGCAGTCCAAAAAACATGGCATTGCCCAGGTGGCCAAAGGTCAGCGGGCGGCCAGGTTTCATGGCGATGGTCCAGAACGACACCTTGCCCATGTCTTCGAGAATCTCTCTCGTGTAATCAGCCTCTCCAACCGACACGCCACCCGAGGTGATAACGACGTCCGCAACAGCTGACGCGCGTCGGAACCCGTCTGCCAGCGCCTTGCGATTGTCTTTTATGACGCCCAGGTCAACCACGTCCACGCCCGATTCCTCGAGCATGGCAAAAAGGCTGTACCTGTTGCTGTCATAGATCTCACCCTCAGCGAGTGTTTCACCGATCGAACGCAGTTCGTCACCGGTGGAAAAGAAGGCAACCTTGGGTTTTCTGCGCACCGCGAGTTCGGCAAAGCCCAGCGAGGCGAGGACACCCAGATCCGCAGCAGCGAGCACTCTGCCTGCCTTGAACACACGGCTGCCCTGCGCAATATCCTCACCGGTCTGACGTACGTTCTGGCCGCTGCGATGGCGCGAGTCGAGACGTACCCGATCGTCACCCAGCTTTTCGATCTGCTCCTGCATGACAACGGTGTCAGTACCCTGCGGCATCGGCGCACCGGTCATGATCCGGACACATTGACCGGCCTCACAGACATCGCTAACCCGCTGGCCGGCAAACGCAGTCGCGATCACCCGGTAGCTGCGCGTACCGTCCGTCGGCAGATCCTCGCCGGCCAGCGCATAGCCATCCATCGCAGAATTCGTATGGCCCGGCACATTGATTGGCGAGATGCAGTCTGCGGCCAGGACACGGCCCAGGGCAGAGCGTATCGCCACCTGCTCCCGATCCTGAATCGGGACCAGCTTCCGGCGGATGGCATCTTTCGCCTTCTGCACGGACAGGGCAAAGGGATCGGAGTCATCGGCACAGGATACTTGTCTTGGCACTTCATCGGACATCGGCGGGACTTCCTTCAGCAGGCCACGTCGGGCTCAAGCCCTTCATCCCGTCGTATGAACTGCAGTATGAATCCGGCAATTCCGGCGGGGTCGTTGATCGACAGCCGCGGCAAGCCACCCGGATCACAGGCCAGTTCACCTTCGTCTGTCGCAATCGCAACGATACTCGGATCCTTGGGGAAAAACAGCGGCCGCCCCATCGCCGGACGGTGCAACTCGATCTTCGGGAATGACTCACCCTTGAATCCTTCGACCAGGACCAGATCCAGCCTCTCCGGTTCCAACACCGACAAGACATCTGTCAATCCGGGCTCCTGCTGAGGATCGGGACACTCGCGGATCCAGCCTATCCGGCACCGACCCGCGACCAGCATTTCATCCGCGCCGGCCGCGCGCAGCCGGTAACTGTCTTTTCCCGGCTGGTCCATCTCAAAGGCATGGTGTGCGTGTTTGACCACCGCGATGCGCAGCCCGGCACCCTTGAGCAACGGCAGCAGCTTGAGCAAAAGCGTGGTCTTTCCAGTGCCACTGAAGGCGGCAAATCCAACCAGTGGAACCGGAAATTCGATCGGCTGCGAGATCAACTGCCACCCCCGGGCCCCGGTCGGCCCGCGCTGGCATAGTCTTCAGGCGTATTGATATTGCTGAACTGCTCAGGGACATCACTGAAATCGACCGTCACCCAGCGGTTGCGCGGAAACCAGCGATCGATCTTGCGCTCACCCTGTTCCAGCGCCAGCCGAAGATCCGATACCACACTCCGATGCAACAATGCGTAGACCGGCTGCAGACGTTGCCCATCGTGCGCCACTGCGATCTCCGCACCGGCCGCGGTCAGACCCGCGGCGAGGCGTTGTGCCAGATCGGCGACAACGACCGGCCCGTCACAGGGCAACGTCAGCAGGTACTCGGTCTGCATGTTTTCCAGGCCTGCCAGAAATCCGGCCAAGGGGCCCTGAAAACCGTCCAACGGGTCGGGGATCACGGCGAACCCAAGGCGCTGATACTCCTCCGGGTGGCGATTGGCGCTGATCAGGACGGTGCGTACCTGCGGCAGAATGGCGTCTGTAACGTGGCCGATCAAGCTCCCCTCACCGAACGGCAGCAGACCTTTGTCCTGGCCGCCCATGCGTCGGCTTTTGCCGCCAGCCAGAACCACGGCCGTGATGTCCTGTGGATTGATCAAACCCGTCGCCCCGGACTCATGCCGTCCCCCTGACGCGACGACCGATAGGCGTCACTTTTTCCGGCAGTTGGGCCAACAACTGCTCGCCCTCCCTCAACCGGCCATCATGCAGCTCCAGTGCACGATCGGACACGCCAGTGAAGGCCTGTGGATCATGGGTCGCGACAAGC
>CAZCDY010000016.1:0-9596 GCA_964497145.1 uncultured Gammaproteobacteria bacterium | reverse complement strand
CATGCCCTGCCCCTTCAGCGCCCGCAGCAGTTCCAGGGTACGTTGCCGACAGCCCACATCCATGTTCGCGGTGGGTTCATCGAGCAGCATCACACGCGGACCACGCAACCAGGCGCGTACGAGGGCCACCCGCTGGCGTTCGCCTCCCGACAGCTGGTGTACCGGCTGCTCCGAGATCCCGGTAAGCCCGGACCACTCAAGGCCTTCGCGGATGCGTGATTCACGCGCCGCACGGGAACCACTGAGAGGATAGTTAAGGTTGTAGCGGACACTGCCTTCGAACAGATAGGGTTGCTGGTGGAGGTAGATGCACTCGGCCAGCAACCGCTTCTTCGCCTGACGCCACCTGCGAACCGTGCCATCTATGGTCACATCTGCGTGATCGGGGCGTTCCATCCCCGCCAGGATACGCAGCAGCGTAGACTTGCCTGCTCCATTCCTGCCGCACAAGATCTGGCACTTGCCGGCTGTGACCGACAGGTCGACCTGTTCGAGTATCTGGCGTCTGCCGAACTTTTTTCGGATATTGCGAAACAGCAGCTGACTCACGCCACAGGCCTCCCTTTCCCCTGCACCAGTTGCAGCAGGCCATTCAACACGAACGCCATGACCAGCAGGACCAGGCCCAGCGCGATTCCCTGGGCGAACTCGCCCTTACTGGTTTCCAGTGCGATCGCCGTCGGGATGTTGCGTGTGTAATGCAGGATGTTGCCGCCCAGCATCATCGAGGCACCCACCTCGGCGATGATCCGCCCGAACCCTGCCAACAGCGCAGCAAGCAGACCAAAACGTGCCTCGCGCATCAGGGTCAGCACCGACCGCGCGCGCCCTGCGCCCAGCGTGCGTGCTGTTTCCCATGCACGGCGATCGGTCGCCTGCAGCGATGAGTGCCCCATGGCGACCAGGATCGGCAGCGCCAGCGCGACCTGGCCGATGACCATGGCCGGCTGGGTGAACAACAGCTGCCATTCCCCCAAGGGGCCCTGGCGTGACAGCAGAATGTAGAAAGTCAACCCGACCACGACGGCCGGGAAAGACAACAGCGTGTTGAACACAGTGATAAGCAGGCGCCGTCCCGGGAAACGGCCATAGGCCAGCAGAAACGCCACGCCTATCGCCATGGGTGTTGCCAGCACAATCGCGGTGAGCGAAACCTGGAACGAAATCCCGATGATTTCCCACAGACCTGGATCCCCTCCAAACAGCAGCATCAGTGCCTGCAGCGTGCTTTCCGAGATCGAACCCATGCCCAGTACGCGTTGCGCCGCTCAGCGCTTCGCTAGAACACCAGCGGAAGGCGTGAACAACTGCTCACCGGATTTCCGGTATGCGGCGATCGCCTCTTGCCCCTCACTGCCTCTGATCCAGGTGATAAGGCTACGGGCCGCCTTGTGATTGAGGCCTGGGTAACGGGTCGCATTCACCTCGATGATTGCGTAGGGGTTAAACAGGCCTTCGTCACCCTGAAAGGTGACCATGAGCCGGCTTCTGTCGCGGTAGGCCAGCCAGGTTCCACGGTCAGTGAGGGTATACGCATTCATCTCGTCGGCAATCTGCAGGACCTTGCCCATTCCCTGACCCGCCTCGCGATACCACTCGCCACCGGGTGTCACGCCGGCCTGCTTCCACAAGGAAAGCTCTTTCTTGTGTGTCCCGGAATCATCACCGCGCGAGACAAAGGTGTTCGGGCCGGCCGCAATACGGCGCAGCGCATCGGAAACATCCATGGCCCCCGCCAGGCCGGCCGGGTCCTCGTGAGGCCCCACCAGGACGAAGTCGTTGAACATCACCGGCAGGCGCTGTTCACCATAGCCTTCATCCACAAACTTCTGCTCCGCTGCCGGCGCGTGTACCAGAACGACATCGACGTCACCGTCCCTCCCCATACGCAGCGCCTTGCCGGTACCGACCGCGATCACGTGGACATCATACCCGGTGGCAGCCTTGAAGCGCGGCAGCAGGTCGTCGAGCAGGCCGGAGTTCTCCGTGCTGGTCGTGGTAGCGAGCCTGATCGTGTTGTCGCGGTCAGAATCGGCAAAGGCCGTGAAACTCAGGGCGAAAAACAACAGATTTATCAGCATTCCCTTAAACAGCGTCCGGTGTTGCACCCGCATCGATTCCTCCGGCTTCCGTATGTGGTTTGTCTGAACATCACCCGATGCAAATCCAGTGCCAGCTCATTATTGGATTTGTATCACTATCCAGTACGCCGACAATTGTGCGTCGAGCGCGGGAGTATACCCTGACAAGCAAGTGTCTTTGATGCCAATTGTTTAGGTCAAGAAGGGACAAAATGTCTCAAAGTTGACTAGACTGCGAAGACACTATGGCCCAATAAGCTGAAGTTCTGGCGACCGAGATGGGGGAATCAGTCGGTCATTTCCGTTTTTTTCCGCGGCACGAGAATACCCTGGGCAAACCCGATAATTATTTAAACAATCCAAAGGGTGAAAATGGCTTGCGCGACCGAGAACCTTCACGCCACCTTTTCCGACACCGGACTACCGGAAACCAATACGAACGAAAGAGCCAAACGCCTCAGCTCCGTTCTGATCGTGGACGATGAACCGGAGATCGTCGATTCACTCCAGACAGCCCTGGCGCAGCAATTCAGCCTGGTCGAAATCGCGTCCGACACGAATGCCGCCGACGCGCTCCTCAGCCGCTGTCATTTTGACCTCATTATCCTGGATGTCCGGCTGCCGGGCGGGTCCGGCTTTGACTGGTTGAGCGGCCTGCGGGACCAGGACTACATGGCACCGGTGATCTTCATGGCCGCCCACGGCGACATGCAAACAGCGATCACCGCATTGCGTGCCGGCGCATCCGATTTCATCCTGAAACCGTTCAGCGTGGAACAGATGCAGACAGCCGCCAGACGCTGCATGGAGCGTCAACAGCTGCAGAAAGAGAATTTTCTGCTGCGGCGCCGAGTCAGCGAAAACAAGGAAGGCGACGGCATCATCGGATCCTGCGACCTGATCCTGGGCGTCTGTGACGTGATCAAACGGGTGGCCCCGATGCCTTCGACGGTGCTCGTTCAGGGTGAATCAGGCACCGGCAAGGAACTTGCCGCACAGGCAATTCATCGACTCAGTGGGCGCAGCGGATCCTTTGTACCGATCAATTGTGGCGCCATGCATGCCGAACTCCTCGAGAGCGAGCTTTTCGGACACGTCAAGGGTGCGTTCACTGGTGCCGTCAAGGCGCGCGAGGGACTGTTCTCTTACGCCGATGGGGGCACACTTTTCCTCGATGAAATCGGCGAGATGCCGCTCGCAATGCAGACGCGACTGTTACGCGTGATGGAAGAGCGTGCGGTGCGGCCGGTGGGCGGCAACCGGGAAACGCCGATCGATGTCCGTATCATCGCCGCCACCAACCGCGAGCTGAAGGCGGAGGTCGACGAGGGCAACTTCCGCGAGGACCTTTATTATCGGCTCAATGTGCTGAGCATACGCATGCCGGCACTGCGGGAGCGAATCCAGGATCTGCGTGAACTGATAGATCATTTCACCACCAAGATCGCCTCGGACCTCGGGGTGCCGGTGCCACAGATCTCGGACTCCGAGTTGCAGCGCCTGTCCGAATACCCCTGGCCAGGCAATATCCGTGAGCTGAAAAACGTGATCGAACGCTGCCTGCTGCTCAGCCATCAACCCAGTCAGAGTCTGCCCGGCTGCTCGCAGGTGGTTGAGGTAGGCAAAGGATCGGCAGATGAAGAAGACCTCACACTGGCAGCGGTTGAACGCAGACATATCCTGCGCGTCCTGGAAATGGAGGGTGGAAACAAATCGGCAGCTGCGCGCCAGCTTGGCGTTTCGCGCAAGACGCTCGAGCGCAAATGCCAGGCCTGGGGAGTTCTCAACTGAGTTGCTCATCAATCTCCGCACCCTGTTTGCTGTGCAGAGGTCAGTAAGATGACACCCGAGCAGCGTCAACGCTATGCCCGGCAGATTCGGCTCGACGATGTCGGGGAGGCCGGCCAGGAAAGGCTGCTCAACGCCAGAGCACTGGTCGTTGGACTCGGTGGTCTCGGATCGCCGGCGGCCATGTATCTGGCCGCCAGCGGTATCGGAACCATGGTGCTCAGTGATTACGACCGGGTCGAGACCTCAAACCTCCAGCGCCAGATCATCCACCACGAGTCAGATATCGGCGAGCCAAAGGCGACCTCTGCTAAACGATGTCTGCAAGACATCAATGCCGCCTGCGAGGTCACTGCGTTGGACTGGGAACTCGATGAGGCCGAGTTGACCAGCGAGATCCGGGCCGCCGATGTTGTGCTCGATTGCAGCGACAATTTTGCAACCAGATTTCAGCTGAACCGCATCGCATTCACTGAAAACACCCCGCTGGTCACTGGCGCCGCGATCCGCCTGGAGGGCCAGATCATGACCTCACTTGCCGGAGGCGGACCCTGCTATCAGTGTGTCTACCCCGCGGGTCTCGAAAACCAGGAGACCTGTGCGATGGAGGGTGTCCTGGCCCCTGTGGTCGGTGTCGTCGGCAGCCTGCAGGCCGTGCAGGCCGTCAGGGTTCTGACCGGGCACCAGGAAGAGCTGCGCGGCTTACTGCTGCTGTTTGACGCCGCCAGCATGGAGTGGCAGCGGATAAGGGTACCGGCGAGAAAAGGCTGTGCGGTATGCGGCAGCACCTGACTCACCGGGTTCAATCTTCTCCCCATATCAGTTCCCCGCTCTCGCTAAAGTCGTAACCACCGAGCAGATCCGCCATCTGGCGACACTCACCCGATTGCAAACGGTTTAACAGATCCTGAAACAACCGCCGGAACCAGATGTTTCGCGGCAGGGCGAAATCAAAGGCCTCTACGCCGAATGAAATAAAAGGGAGCCCGGCCTCGGTCGCTGCGGCACGCGCACCCGGGGCGATATCCGCCTGACCCAGGACGATCGCCGCTGCCGCCTCACGCTCAGACAGCGCCGTGGCGGTGACGTTCATTGGCTCGGCCGCAGTCGTGGCCTTGCGGACCTCCATCATGAACCGCTGCGCGCCAGCGCCAGGCTGACGCTGTACCCAGCGAAAATCAGGGCCGATAAGGCGTTCGGTATCGGTCGAGTGACAGGCAAGCTCGGAACTGACGATCAGACCCTGCTCACGGGTAAAGGCGCGAATCAACACCCAGTTGCGGTGCTGTGGATGCTGACGAAGCAGCGCCGGGTGGCGCGTGCGGCTTTCTTCACTGGGTCCCCAATGCAGGGCACTGACATCCACCCTGTTGGCCTGGAGGAGCTCCAGGCCAAGCCGGGTGCCGGTAGGCGTATAACTGACCTGTGCCAGCGCATTCACGTCACGTGCAAACGCCGTCACGGCGCGGTAAAGCAGGGGGTCATCGCTGCCGGCGATCACCAGGCGGTCGGTCAACAGACCACCGTGTGCCGAATCCATCATCCAACGATCGATCAGTTCGCGCGGAAACATCCATTTTCCGGTCACCTTGGTGGCCGGAATCTTTCCCTCGTTGACCAGCGCATATATCTTTTTTTCGTTCAGCTGCAGATAGGCCGCAACCTGCTTGACACTCATAAAGACATCGTTGTGCGGCATCAGCACGGCAGCCATAGCGCTAATCCTCTCGTCCCACGACCTCTCAACCCGCCCGTCTCGAACCTCTTTGCGCCTTGCTCGCAGGCTTTGACGACGGTATCGCGTCAAAGGTGATCTGATCGGCACCGTTGTAGACAAGGAAGTGCTGCCCCTTGGCCCTGGCGATCAGCACCACGCCGGTCTTCCGCGCCAGTTCGAGTCCGCGGTAGGTCACCCCGGAGCGCGACAGCAGAAAGGGGATCTGCATCTGTGCGACCTTGATGACCATTTCCGAGGTGAGTCGTCCGGTGGTGTAAAACCATTTGTCCTTTCCCGCGATGGCATTCAGCCACATGTGGCCGCTGATCGCATCCGCGGCATTGTGTCTGCCCACGTCTTCGACAAACAGATGAATCTCCGGACTTGCCGCGGGATCACAACTGCAAAGTGCACAGCCATGCACTCCGCCCGCCCTCTTGTAGACCTCATTGTGATCGTTGATCCGGGACAACAGACCGTAGACCATCGACTGTGAGATCTGCGGTCGCGGCAGACGAATCTTTTCTATCTGATCACCCATGCGTCCGAACACCGTGCCTTGACCACAGCCAGTGGTCACGGTGCGGTGTTGCAGTTTTTCTTCGAGATCGGCGACTTGTTCAAACGACTCTACCCTTACCTCGGCCTTGCCCCAGTCGACCCGTACAGAATTCACTGACTCGAGACAGGGAACCAGGCGCTGATTGAGCAGGTACCCGAGCGTCAGCATCTCCGGGTGTGTACCAAGCGTCATCAGGGTGACAATCTCACGATCATCCAGGAACAGGGTTAGCGCGCGTTCCCCGGCGATGAAGCCGTTTCTCGGTTGACCGTATTCATCGATTGCCACCACCTCGTGTGACGGTCTGAGGCCCTCGGCCGTCATCTCGGGACGGTAAGGCGGTTCTTTGTTCTGCTGCGGGGGTTTGCCTGCTGCGTGCACGACCGTCATGGCGCACTACCCCCCGGTGTGGTTCATGTGGCGGAAAATAACCGGCTTGCCCTCGAGATTGAAATCGTGGCCACGTGGTTTGACGTCCATCGAGGCAATGATCGCCTTACGCAGTGCCTCGTCGTCTCCCGGGTTCGCGCGCACCACGCGCCGCAAGTCCACACTATGCTCCTGCCCCAGGCACAAAAGCAGACGGCCCTCGGAGGTCAGCCGAACACGATTGCATTGCTCGCAGAAATTGTGGCTGTGCGGCGAGATGAAACCGACTCGGCTGTCCACGCCGGGCACCCGAAAATAGCGTGACGGCCCACCGGTGGTTTCCGTCGTCGGAATCAGTTCGTAATGTTCGGAAAGGTCCTGGCGAATCTCGTCGCTGGAATAGAAACACTCTGCACGATCGTGATCGCCGACGACACCCAGCGGCATCTCCTCGATGAAGCTGATATCGATACCACGCTCTATCGCAAACGCGACCAGGTCATGGACTTCATCGTGGTTGCGGTTCTTCAGCACAACCGCATTGAGTTTTATCCGATCGAACCCGGTGGCCTGTGCAGCGTCGAGTCCCTGCATGACCCGTTCGATGTGTCCCGTCCTGGTCAGATCCCTGTATCGGTCGGCGCGCAGAGTGTCGAGGCTGATATTGAGCCGCGTAACGCCGGCCGCCCGCAGATCGATGGCAAAACGCGACAGCTGGGTTCCGTTTGTCGTGACTGTGAGATCACGTAGTCCGTCCAGTTCGCCGAGCTCACGAAATACCTTGAGTATGTCTCTGCGGTGCAGAGGCTCACCGCCCGTGATCCTGATCTTGTTCACACCAAGATCCACGAAGCTGCGGCCGATCTGCACAATCTCTTCCAGAGACAGCAGACTTGCACGTGGCAGGAACTTCATGTCCTCGGACATGCAATAAACGCAGCGTAGATCACAACGATCCGTTACCGAGATCCGCAGGTAACTGACACGGCGATCGTACCGGTCGATCAGCACACGATCCGGCTCCGTCTCTCTCTCGGCATCTTTCGGCATGGGCGACCCTTTAACTGTTTGTATGAAGTGAAGTGCAAAAAACATTCCTAGTTTCCCTGAATCGACCGTAGGAACGTCTGCAGCCCCGGAAATCCATGGGTAAGAGCGTTTTGCAGGTCAAGGGGACCACGCAGCCTCTGGGCACTTTTGTCCCTATCCAAATCGTCGATTGGGACAATCTGCCCCAACAGCCACAGACTAATCGGCGCATTTTTTCAACCAGCCCGCGCTGTTCAGCCGATTGCCGGGTACTGGTACGTTACTTGCTGAAACTTCAGCAAACGCCGTGCCGGAGATTTCATTTGACCCAAGCGCCCGAAAACCAAGTAGCCGATGCGCGGCATTTTCCGATTGCGGTGTTTTTGGAGCGGCGACCTGCGACGAGCCAGTGGGTGGATTATGTTTGGACCGCAACCGGCATCACCGTTGGCAGGCATGTCGACATTGGCAAGCCCCTGCTCGTTCGCGAAGACAACGGCACGTCCTATTTTCTGGTCGGCGGCCTCGAAGTGGCACTGCACGTCGACGAATGCGAGAGCTATTACCACAACATGATGAGTGACTCGCCACGCGCCTATGTCGTCGCCCGCGTTGCCGACGACGGCACCCGACCGGACCCGTTTCTGATCAGCATGAGCTTCGACGAGGCCCATGCCTATCTCGAAGGGGACGACGAGGTCTTCGCGGTCGATGTACCCCCCGAGTTGTACAAATGGACCGAGGCCTACGTCATAGCCAACTACTTCCCGGAGAAAAAGAAGAAACGCAAGCTGCGTGACTGGACCGCCGACGAATCGGCGAAAAGGCAATAGTGAGCGAGGAGCCACGCAATCAATTGCTGGATGACGAGGAGCCACGGCCGGGCGAGTCCTTCCTCAGCCGATTTCACCGGCGCAAGACGGAGGCCCGTCTGGCAGAGATGCATACCGATACCGCGCGGGAAGAGCACCAGGATCAGACGGAAGCTGTCGTGCAAGCCGTCAAAGGCACCGACGACATTGAGGACATACCAAGCGATGCCGACATGCCATCCCTGGAGACGCTGAACGCAGATTCCGATTACACCGGTTTCCTCTCTCCCAAGGTCAGCGAGCCCCTGCGCCGTGCCGCTCTGCGCAAGCTGTTTCGTGGCGCCGAGTTCAATATCGTGGACGGACTCGATGAGTACGCCGAGGATTTCACCACCTTTGAGCCCCTCGGCGATATCGTGACTGCAGACATGCGCCATATGATCGAGGTCGAGGCCAAAAAGAAGGCCGAAGCAATCAAGCGGGCCTTGCTGGAAGACGGCAGCGAGACAGAAGCGGGCGAGCAACAAGTCGGCGAGGAAGAACTGACCATCGAATCACAGAATGTTCAGGATACCGGGGACGAACCCAGGCCAGCCCCCCCGCTTGATCCTTAATTACCGGAGACATCAATCTCACATGCATGAAACCGATCTCAAGCTGGGCGATACGTGTAACGCCCGCGCACGCAGCGCCGCCGTCGCGGCCGCCGAAACGCTCAGCACCAAGCCGACAGGCGTGGTCCAGTACGAGTCGCGCGGCCGGGTGCTTGTCGTCGGGGGTGAAGAAGCGCAATGGTTTGCCGCCGGGCTTGAGGCGCCTTTGCACGCCGAAGTACTTCAGACCGAGGGTACCGAGGAGCCGGGTGTCCCGACAATCCCTCTGGGTGGCAGGGACCTGCGGATCGGCGGACACCTCGGAGCCTTCGAGATAGAACTGGGGACACCTGGCAAGCACAATCACCAGTCGATTGCCGCCGACATGGTGGTGGACTTTGGTGATTTGCCCCTGATGCGGCGAGAGCTGCCGCCGCCGGGTTACTGGCACTTTGGGCGCGAGCCTCAGGACCTTGAAGCTGCAAGGCTCGCCGTGGACGGTATGGTCGGCACCTTCGAGAAACCACGTTTCTTCGCATACGACCCGAGCATCTGCGCCCACGCCAGGTCAGGCCAGAGCGGTTGTCGTCGCTGCATCGAGAGTTGCCCGGCCGAGGCGATCATCTCGATCGGTGAACAGGTGGA
>CAZCDY010000015.1:0-43481 GCA_964497145.1 uncultured Gammaproteobacteria bacterium | reverse complement strand
AATGTCTGGTATGTACGGCATGAACCCTAGTATGTACGGCATGAGCGGCATGTACGGCATGGGCGGAATGTCTGGTATGTATGGCATGGGCGGTATGTCCGGTATGGGTGGCATGTCCGGTATGGGCGGACAATGGAATCCTCCCGCCAACTGATCACCTGAGATCGGGGGCACAGGGATGTGCCCCAACTTCAAGGCCCTTCAAGTAAGGCATAACCAGGAGTCGCGATCATGAAATTCGTTTACAGGATAGGCATGGCCGTGCTGTGTTTGACACTCACGCTCAATGTGCTGGCCGCCTCCAAAAACGAAAAGTCTTATCAGGATGCACTTTGGGATCCGATCCATTTCAAACCCGCTATCGATAACGCAACGGACGATCAATGTCTTGCCTGTCATCAAGAGATTCTTGACCGTCGCGTACACAAGCATTCTCCGGCCGGCGTGCCCGCATCCGAAACCCTTGCGTGGTATCAGACTTTGGATACCTATCAGGGCGAACAGGAGACCTTCCATCGCCGGCACCTGGTAACCCCCTTTTCGAGTCAGCTGATGAAGCTTAAGTGCAACACCTGTCATCAGGGCAACGATCCTCGCGAAGAGACGGCAAACTCCTCGGCCACCGGGAATCCGGACCTGACTCAACGCAAACACGTTGATCCCAAGATCTGCCTGATGTGCCATGGCCAGTTTCCAAGTCAGATCATGGGTGTACCGGGACCATGGCTGGACAACGCGACGGTCTTCGGTGACAGCTGCATGACCTGTCATGCGGCAATTCGCACCACTCGTCATCAGGTCAATTTTCTAAACGCCGAGGTGATTGAAAAGGTCGGACAGCAAAACAGCGATGTGTGTTTCGGTTGTCATGGCGGCAGGGCCTGGTACCGCATCAGCTATCCCTATCCACGCCACAGCTGGCCAGGGGCCGCCGAGCAGGTACCCGACTGGGCGAAAGACCGGCCGACCGAGTCAGACGAACGATTTCGCACCGGCCAGAAATAGCTGACCCGCATAGGAAAAGGATCATGAGCACAAAAGACACGAGCACCGCGCTGGCATCGCGCCTGAATCTCACCCGCCGCACGTTTATCAAGAGTACCGCGGCTGGTGCAGCGACGCTGGGCGCCGGCGGATTGATGGAACTTCACTCGGCGAAAGAGGCCAAGGCCTTCGCTTTCGAACCCTATCCGAGAGACGATGATCTGCAGACCGTTGTCACATCCTGTGCACACAACTGTGGCTCCAGACACATGCTGGTCGCCCACAAGAAAGGCGACGTGATCGTACGACTCTCGACCGATGACGGCCGATACCAGCAGGGTGGCCATTTCGGCAAGGATACCGAGGAAGAGCCACAGCTGCGTGCCTGCCTGCGGGGACGGTCCTACCGCCAGCGTCTCTACTCGGCAGAACGCCTGCTCTACCCCATGGGCCGCGTGGGCAAGCGTGGCGAGGGCAAATTCAAGCGCATCTCCTGGGATCAGGCGCTCGACTACGTCGCTCGCAAGATGATCGAAATCAAGAATCAGTATGGTTCGACCGCGCTGCTCGACCAAAGCTACGCCGGTGCCTCATACGGCGTTCTCCACAAGTCGGACCAGATCGAAGGACTGCTGGGGCGTTTCCTTGGAATGTTCGGCTGCCGGACCAATTCCTGGTCTGTCCCGTCCTACCAGGGGACCACGACCAGTTCCCGCTGGACCTTCGGCACGATCGAGGATGGCAATGAAGACGACACCTTCGCGCACTCGAAGCTGATGATCATGTGGGGTTGGAACCCCGCTTATACCTTCCACGGTGGAAACACCTTCTACTACATGCGCATGGCCAAGCAACGCGGCTGCAAGTTTGTCCTGGTCGACCCCCAGTACACCGATTCGGCTGCCGCCTATGATGCCTGGTGGATACCGATAAAACCCAACACCGACGCGGCCATGATGGCAGGCATGGCACACCATATCTTTGCCAATAATCTGCACGACCAGGATTTCATCAACCGGTTCACCATGGGGATGGACGCCGGCACCATGCCCGACTGGGCGAAGAACTCGGCGAATGGTCAGGAGAATTTCAAGGATTACATCCTCGGTACCTACGACGGGATACCAAAGACCCCGGAGTGGGCAGCAGAGATCTGCGGTGTGCCCGCAAATGACATCCGAAAACTCGCCGACATGTATGCCAAGACCAAGCCGGCGGCGCTGAAGGCCTCGTGGGCGCCTGGCCGTAACGCCTATGGCGAGCAGTACAACCGCATGGCAGCCGCGCTGCAGGCCATGACCGGCAATATCGGCGTGCTCGGTGGCTGTGCGGAGGGTGTAGGCAAGGCCTGGCATGCCGAGGCCGTCGCCTACCCCTACGATGAATACGCCAATATCTGGTTTGCCTCAATCAAGTCCGACCGCTGGGCGCACTGCGTCCTCAACTACCCCAATGTGCGTCGCGAAGAGATCGGCATCTGGCCGCGCCAGGATGCCACCGACGGACAGATTCCGAATATCAAGGGCATCTTCTGGCAGGGCTCGGACTGGTTCAACCAGCTGACGAACATCAACAAGGAGATCGAGGCGATCAAGAAGTTGGAGCTGGTGGTCTGCATGGACTCGACCATCACCCCATCCGGTCTCTGGGCAGACGTGCTGCTCCCTGTGGCAACACACTTCGAGCGCCATGACGCCGCCCTGCCCTGGTACAAGGGTCATTACTATATCCATCGACCCAAAGTGATCGAACCAATGGGTGAGTCGAAGACGGATTTCCAGATCTTCACCGAGCTCGCCTACCGCATCGGACACAAGGACGGTATCGGGGACAGGTTCGCCAAGACCTACAATCCGAAGGCCGATCGCAGCTATTTCCTCAATCCCGACGCCGTGGACGAGTCATACCTGCGCGACTGGTGGGAGCACAAGGTCATGGCGCATCAGCATGTCGCCATGACCTGGGACGAATTCAAGAAACACGGTGTGTACAAGTTCAAGCTGGACAAGCCCCACGTCGGCTTCCGTGATCAGATCGAGAATGGCAAGCCATTCCAGACCCCGTCCGGCAAGATTGAGATCCTGTGCACCGAGTTGGCCAGCATCTCGGACTGGACAAAGACCAAGTACGGATACCATATCCCGTCCATCCCGAAATGGATCGAGCCCTGGGAGTCGCTCAACAGCCCGAAGACCGCCAAGCATCCGTTCCATCTGATCTCGCCACATCCGCGCTGGCGTACCCACTCGATCTTCAACAACTGCTCGTGGCTACGTGAGACCTACGAGCAGGAGGTCACGATCGCCACGTCCGATGCCAAGCGACTCGGCATCAAGACGGGCGACACCGTGGAAATCTTCAACGATCGCGGGCGCGTGATAGTCCCCGTATACGTCACCGAACGCACCATGCCGGGTGTAGCCGTTCTGCATGAGGGCGCCTGGATGGATCTCGACGAGAACGGCGTCGACCGCAGCGGCAACCCTGACTTCCTCACCCTTGACGAACCCAGCCCGGCCGGCTCATTCGCATACAACACCGTGTTGTGCGATATCAAAAAGACAGACCTCGAGCACCGAGCCGGCTGGGACAGACTTGCCACTTCGCGTGCACACGTATTCCGGCGCGACCTGTGATAGCGGCTTATTGGAAGGAGATCACTGATGCCTAAGGTAAGAGAGCAATACAGGGCGAAGATCAAAGGTGCGATCAAGCGCCGCAAGAAAGAGGTCTACACGCCAGTCGTGCCCGATATGCAGTTGGGCTTCGTGCACAACAACGTCGACTGCATCGGCTGCCGGGCCTGCGAGGTTGCCTGCAAGGACAAAAACGGTCTGCCCGCCGGCCCGCGGTTCCGCCGCGTGCAGTACATCGAGGGCGGAACCTATCCCGAGGTCTACGCCTACAAGGTAAATGTCTCGTGCAACCACTGCGCGAAACCAGCCTGCCTGCCCGCCTGCCCGACAGGCGCCATCTTCAAGCGCAAGAAGGACGGTATCGTCGATATCGATTCTACCCTTTGCATCGGCTGCCGGCGCTGCGAGGCGACCTGCCCCTACGGTGCACCGCAATACGATCCGGAAGACGGCATTGTCAAAAAATGCAATATGTGCGTGGACGAGATCGACGCAGGACGCAAGCCCTATTGCGTGATGGGCTGCATGATGAGGGTGCTGGATATCGGTGATATAGCGCAATTGCGTTCAGGGGAGGCACAGACCAAGGCGGTCGCCCCGCACGAAAAGACAGTGAAGGCGGTAAAGAACTTCGCAGACCCGGAGCTCACCAACCCCTCCATCGCCTTCGTCCCACACAGCAAGGGTAAGGTCGAATGACGGCATCCAACAAGCATGTCACTGCCGATCGGGATGTCCTGTCGGATTTTCGTCAGGCGGTGGCACAAGACATCATGGCGCTGGCGGTCCTGCATAACGCGGAGCTGACGTCCGATCTGGGTGAACAGCTCGTTTCTGAGCAGTTTCCATCGGGATTGCAGTTTCAGCTTCTGTCTGACCAGGGCAAAGAAACCACGCAACTCTTGCACGACAGCATTCAGCTGCTCGACGGCAAGTTCGACACCCCGAATCTGGATGAACTGGCCGCTGACTATACGGCGATCTACCTGACACATGCGTTTCGCGCCTCACCCTACGAATCCGTCTGGATCGATGAGGAAGGGCTCGCCATGCAGGAGCCGATGTTTCAGATACGAGCGGTGTATAAGCGTCACGGTCTCACGGCACAAGACTGGCGCAAACGTTCAGACGATCACCTCGTGCTCCAGTTGCAGTTCGTTTCCCATCTGTTGGAAACCGGTGCCGAATTTGGTGAGATTGCACGTTTTCTCGATGAACACCTGCTGAGGTGGCTGCCTGATTTTTCGACGAGAGTCGCATCGCGTTGTGCGACACCATTCTATGCTGGGCTGTCCGCTTTCACCGCGACCTATATGGAAGAGGTGCGCGACTCCCTGTCCGAGATACTGGGCGAGCCCCGCCCGACGGCAGAAGAGATTGAGCAGCGTATGAAAACCGTTCATACCGCCCCGCTGCCCGAACCGAAATATGTGCCAGGCACTGCGCCTTCCTGGTAGCAACATTTCCAACCCGAAAAGGCGCCGTTTCATCGACCGTAACAAGGAGCTAGATCCGATGTATTCTGTGAAAACCCTCGCAATCGCGACCGTCTTCGCCTCTGCACTGAGCGCCGCCCCCGTCGTCCTGGCGGATCAGGCTTTGGCCCAAGCCAAAGGCTGCATGGCCTGTCATCAGTTGGAGACCAAGGTCGTTGGTCCGGCATACAAAGATGTCGCAGCCAAGTACAAAACCGAAGCAGGTGCCGCCGACATACTTGCCGCCAAGATAAAGAATGGGGGTGTGGGAACCTGGGGCCAGATCCCGATGCCGCCACAACCCACGTTGACCGATGAAGAGGCCAACAAGCTGGCTGAATGGATCCTGTCGCTCTGACCGTTGCAGGGGGGGCGTGTACCGACCCACAAGGGTTTGCCCACAGCGGCTTTCCAGCCGCGACGCCGGCACCGCCCCCCTTTTTCTGACCGATGCGCGATCTGATCGAGCAGACCCGGAGCGCATACCGGGATACCTGTACGCTGCCCGAGGTGATCCCCGAACGCTGTGTGCATACCCTTTCGGGAGCCGCATCCTGCCGTTCGTGCGTCGACATATGTCCCCGAAGTGCCTGGTTGCTGGACGAAGACCAGCTCGGAATCGACGCGGACCGCTGCGATGGCTGTGGCCTGTGTGCCGCTGCCTGCCCTCAGGGCGCAGTCAACGTATCAATCGACCCGGCATTGAAGCAGAGTCCGGATGGCAATATCGCGATGATTGCCTGCGAGCGCAGCAGTGTGAAAGACAGCACGGGCGCCACACCCTGTCTGCATGCGATCGGCCTCAACCAGGTTGCCAGCCTTTACCGGCAGGGGATCGAGACGATCGTCGCCTGCGTCGGCGACTGTGGGAAGTGTGAGAGGGGAACGGCCCCTCACCTGAGTGCACGGATAGCGGATCTCAATAGACTGCTCACAGACCGCAATCTGCCGCAGATGCAATACCGGCAGGCCACGACTGGTGAATGGTCAGGATTGTTCAGCGGCCAGGACATGTCGCTGGCCGACAATGCGATGGACCGGCGCGGCTTTTTCCGGCGAATGGTGCACGCCGTGATCGAGGCACAAGAGGAACTCGACCCCATCGGGGAGCAGCAGGTTGGACAGTTCGTGCCTCCGGGCTGCATCCTGCCACGCCGGTCTTCGCAGCAGATGGTACCTTTCCTGCCGCAGATCGACGCAACGCGATGCAATGCGTGCAATGCCTGTGTGAGGCTATGCCCGCATGAAGCGATTTCTCTTGCAGAGGATCCCGTCGCTTATCGCATTGATCCGGACCGATGCAGCGGCTGTGGCCTCTGTCGGGACCTGTGCGACCAGGATGCGGTGTCCCTTGCCATCTGGGCCATCGCGGAAACAACGGAGATCCCTCTCACTGCCAACCGCTGCAGCGATTGTGGGGCTCCCTACTTCACACCGGGCGCACAGCCAACGGCGGACAAGCTCTGTCGTATCTGCAGCAGGCACAGACACCATCAGCTCCTTTACCAGGTGCTGGACTGAATGCAGACGGAAAAACGTATGGGAGAACACGCCTGGGTACGCCCGATTCAACAGAAGATAGCCCAGCATGGGGGGCGTGGCGGCTTCATTGTCATCTTCCCGGACTACCGACCGGACCTGTTCAGGGGGCTGGCCTATGCGCTCGGATTGGCCAACTTCGATTACCGCAGCGAAGTCATGTCAGTGCGCGGCTGGGACGCGGACCAGTTGACCCTCGATGAACTGGACGCCGATTTGTCGCGGTGCGCCGCCGACACAGGCACTGTCGTCAGCAACGTCGAGGCGCTGTTGTCGACCAAGAGCGAAGAGGCCTGCAGCCGCTGGTTGCATGCGTTTCTCGGTCGGGACCGGGACAACGCGCTGCTCATACCCATCGTCATCCATAGCGAGTCGGTCCCACGGCCACACCCGCGTGTTCACGAGCTGTCCGGCGAGCAGCTGCCAGTCCAGACCCTGCTCCGCCGCCTGTCGTTCTGATCGACCCGGACCGAGCGATCGCAGGTCCGGACACCAAAGAGGCATCACCGGGACGATTGAAACTGGACATGCGATCCGCTTAGATAGCTTCGCCAGTTTTAGCCGGGCTTTATCGATGGCAGAGGCCAAGCTTAGATTCTACGAAGAACTCAACGACTATCTGCCGCCCCGACAGCGCGGGAGGGACATCACAGTGTCGTTCAGGGCCCCCTGTCCGATCCGGCATCTGATCGAGACGCACGGCGTGCCCCATACCGAGGTCGAGGTCATCCTGCTCAACGGTACATCGGTCGCTCTGGAGGCGCCGGTCCGGGATGGAGATCGCATCAGTGTCTATCCAATGTTCGAATCGCTGGATGTCACCCCGCTGCTGCGACTGCGACCAGGACCATTGCGAGATCCCAGGTTTTTCGCCGATGCCCAGCTCGGCCGTCTGGCACGCGACCTGCGCCTGCTGGGATTCGACACGCTTTACGAGAACGGCATTGATGACGCCAGTCTCGTGAGCCGCGCGGCGGCCCAACGACGCATCATCCTCAGCCGTGACCTGGCGCTGCTGATGCGCCGCGAAGTCACCCACGGCTGCCACATCCGACAGGATGACCCATTGGAGCAGCTCATCTACGTGATTCAGCGCTGTGACCTGACGGATTCCGCACGGCCTTTCTCGCGCTGCATGGAATGCAACGGCGACATCTCGCGGGTCGCAAAAGACGAAGTCATCGGGATGCTCGATCCGGGCACGGCCTCTAGTTTCAATATCTTCTGGCGTTGCCACGACTGTCATCGGATCTATTGGAAAGGCAGCCACTATGAACACTTGGCCGCACGTGTGGCGAGCGTCCTCGAGCGGGCACGATCTGTTTCCGCGAAATCAGCTCGCTGCCCGCGCTGAGACCTCGGGCAGTCTCAGTGACAACAGCAGGCTGAGCAGCACGAAGGCAGCCGACCACCACAGGCAACCCTCAAGGCCGTGTTGCTGATAGGCCCAGCCCGACAGGACGGTCCCGGTCAGGCGGCCACCGGCATTGGCCATGTAATAAAAACCGACGTTCATGGAGACCTTGTCGAAATCTGAATAGGCCAGAATCAGATAGGAGTGCACGGCAGAATTGACGGCAAAGACGATAGCAAACAGCACCAGCCCGATGACCACGACCAGCTGCGGGTCCCAGCCCTGCGCCAGGGCGAGGGCGATACCCATCGGCAGCACGGCCAGCATAAGCGCCCAGGCCCTGGCGGTGCTGCCGCCGGGACCACTGCCATGGTGGCTTCGACGCAGCAGTTTGGGTGCCGATGCCTGCACCATGCCATAGCCGATCACCCAGAAAGCGAAGAAACCACCAACCTGCGTGAATGACCAGCCGAGCACCGAGTATAGAAACACCGGCAGGCCGACCACGAACCAGACATCACGTGAGCCGAACAGGAAGAAACGCGCAGCCGACAACCAGTTGATCTCGCTCTTCTTGGAGAACACCTCGGTGAATTTCGGTTTGGACTTCATCTTGCCCACACCAGACGGCAGCAGCACCATGGTGGTCAACAGCACCAGAAACAGCAGGCCGGCGAGGGTCAGGAGCGTGTTGCGGAACCCGATCCACTCGAGCAGGGCCGCACCGATAAAGAAACCCGCCCCTTTGAGTGCATTTTTCGACCCGGTAAGCACCGCCACATATTTGAACAGCCTCGACTCCCCCCCGCTGCCCGCCAGCGTCTTAACGCTGGCCTTGGCCGACATCTTGTTCAGGTCCTTGGCGATACCGGACAGGGCCTGGGCGGCCATCACATAGGGTACGCTCAGCCATATGTCCGGTACCGTCAACATCAACAGTGCGACAACCTGCATACCCATGCCGATGTGCATGGTCAGGTTCAGTCCGATTCGGGCCCCCAGCCAGCCACCTACCAGGTTGGTGACGATGCCAAAGAACTCGTAGAACAGGAACAGCATCGCCACTTCGAAAGGCGAATATCCCAGCATATGGAAGTACAGGACCACCAGCATGCGAATGGCGCCGTCGGTGACCGTAAAGGCCCAGTAGCCACCGGTCACAACCAGGTAATTGCGCAGACTGTCATCCATCGACGGACCGCCGCAGTAGGTTCCGCCGGAGGGTTCTGTGCTGCATCATCAGAGTTCTGCTGTAATCTTGCCGACGATATCCATCATCCGGCACACATAGCCCCATTCGTTGTCGTACCAGGCGTAGACCTTCAGCTGGGTACCATCTACGACCATCGTGGATAAGGCATCCACGATCGATGAACGCGCGTCGTTGACATAGTCGACGGAAACCAGCGGTCGTTCCTCGTAGCCGAGTATCCCTTTCAGCTCGCCCTCGGCGGCCTGCCTGAAGAAACCGTTGACCTCCTCCACCGTCACCGGCCGCGCCGTCTCGATCACGATATCGGTCAGCGAGGCATTGAGCAGCGGCACGCGCACCGCGTGGCCGTTCAGCTTGCCTTCGAGTTCAGGGAAAATCTTGGTAATCGCCCTGGCCGAGCCCGTGGTGGTAGGAATCAGCGAGTTGCCGCAGGCGCGCGCCCGACGCAGATCCTTGTGGCCCTTGTCGACGATGATCTGGGTATTGGTGATGTCATGGATGGTGGTCATGCAGCCGTGCACGATACCGATCTTTTCATGGATGACTTTGATCACGGGGGCCAGGCAGTTGGTCGTGCACGAGGCGGCGGTCACCAGGTGATGCACGTCCGGGTCATAGAGCTGGTCATTGATCCCATAGACAATATTCAGCGCGCCCTCGGTGGGTGCCGCGACCAGGACCTTTTTGACGCCCTGATCGAAGTACGCCTGCAGGGTCTCCGGTTTCTTATGGTGTTTGCCCGTGGCCTCGATCACGATATCGCAACCGGACCAGTCGGTGTCTTCGATGGCGGCGTTGCTGCTGTAGGCAATACTGGCATCGCCGATGCGCATGCCATCCGCGTCCGCTGAGCATTCCACCGGCCAGGTACCGTGTACCGAATCGAACTTCAGCAGGTGTGCAGAACCGGCGGCATCCGCAGCGATCTCGTTAACCTGAACGACGGCGTAGGCATCACTCGCCCATCCCGCACGCACACCCAGGCGGCCCATGCGACCGAATCCATTGATACCTACACGTATTGTCATTACGAAAAGCCCTTATTTAAGTTGAGTTGAGATAGGACGTCCGCGAAATCACGCACTCCATGTGCAGATTGCCTGCATAAGCCAGAACATATCGGCCGGGTGATCAGGCACAGCGGGGCTGGCTTTGTTGGTTCGACGGCCGGGAAAGCGTCGCAAGGTCGCCGTCGTACGGCTGCGATCCAGCCACTGCCCGCGCTGTCTGTTGCAACAGAGCAACCACCCAGGCGGGCAACAAGGGATTGATCCTGTAATGTATCCATAAGCCGTCCCTGCGATCCGATACCAGCCCGGTCTCGCGCAACTGTGCGAGGTGACGGGACATGTGAGGCTGCGCAGCCCCGATCGCCTGTGTCAGCTCACACACGCACAATTCCTCGTGGACGAGCAGCAGCAACAGGCAGCGCAGACGGGTATCGTGTGACAGGGTTGCGAACAGCTGGACGGGCTTTATATTCACCTGACCGAATATATCAATCGCCATATATGCGGTCAATCGAATATTGCCTCGCCACAAGCATCGGTGTCCGACAAAAACTCGGCCACAACACGCTACGGATTCGAGGCACGCCGGCCAAGCCGCAACCTTTGCGTGAACGAATCAGATTGTGCTGACAGGGATACGCCGGCGCTTGGCACGCCGGGCCTTGGGCAGGAACACACTCAGAACGCCTCGCCGGTAAGCCGCGGTTGCCGAATTGCCGTCCACCTCGGCCGGCAGGGGTACCGCACGCTCGAAACTGCCGTATGCGCATTCCATGACGTGGAATCGACCTTCCTGCCGATCACTCTCCACACGCTTCTCACCGCGCACTACCAGGTAATCCTCGATCACATCGATATCGAAGTTGTCCTTGTCCATGCCGGGCACTTCCAGCCTGACCCTGACCATGTCTTCGTCTTCCTGCACCTCTGCCGCCAGCAGCCCCCAGTCGGCCGAGTGACGGACAACCCGATCTTCCCAGGTCTCCAGGTCCTGGCGCGCACTCAGCGGGAGGAAGCGCGTCATGGCATGCTCGGCACTCTCTCGCAGTTTTTGCCAGCCCTCGGTGAGGTTCTCCCAGGTTTTACCCAGACTGTGGCGGAATTGATCCAATGTGCTCATCGTTCCTCCTTATGCCCGTAGCAGGGCATCTCAGCGCTCGTACAGCATTGCCTCCAGGAGTCGCACCCGATCGCGCAGTTGTTGCATCTCATCCAGCAACTCGATGGCGAGTGCTGCGCCGGCCGGGTTCACCCCAAGATCACGTTCCAGGCGCAGGGCGCTCAAGGCCCGGCCCAAATCGTCACTACCGAATCGCCACTCTTGCGGGTCCGGCCCCTGGGGACTAAGCACGCCTTCGGTAGTCAGCACGAGGATCTGTTCTGTCGTCACGCCGCAACAACGCGAGATCTCCGCAAGGGTCAGGCTGTACTCGACATCCGGTTGATAGGACTGTTGCAGACCACCCACTTCAACCTCCCATTTGCGCGCGGGGATTGAACGGCATCTCACGCGCCATCTTTTCGTAGAGCGCTTTTCTGTCGGCGTCGTCCGCGGGCGGAGCCATGATCTGCAGTACTGCAAACTGATCGCCAGGGGGCTCTCCGGCGACGGGCAGACCACGACCCTTGAGCCTCAGCTTCTGCCCGCTGCGCGCACCTGCCCCGATATTCAGGTCCACCTTTCCGCCCAGCGTGGGCACCTTCACCTTGCCCCCCAATGCGGCTTCCCAGGGGGTGATCGGCAGGTTGATGAAGACATCCTTGCCTTCAACCTTGTAAAGGGGATGCGGCCTCAGCCAGACCTCGAGATAGAGGTCGCCTGCCGGACCGCCCTTGTAGCCCGCCCCGCCCTGACCCGCGAGCCGAATCCGCTTGCCCGATATGACTCCACGGGGAATCTTCACCTGCAACTTGCGCAGACGCTCGCTCAGGTGGCCTTGCCGGTCGTATTCCGGAACCCGCAGCTGCACGCTGAGCGTTGCGCCGTTGAAGGCGTCTTCGAGACTGATGTCGATCCGGGAATGGTGATCTTCACCGCGGCCCGGTGCCTGAGCTGCGCGCGAAAAGCCCGAAGTCTGGAATCCAGCGCCACGCCCGAACAGCGACTCGAAAAAATCAGAGAACCCGGCCGCACCCCCCGTGTCGCCGACACCACCGGTGAACTCGAAACCGGCGTCCCAGTCGGGCGGCGGCCTGAAATCCTGCCCGGACTGCCAGTTACGCCCCAATTGATCGTAGGCGGCACGCTTTTCCGGGTCTTTCAGTACCTCGTACGCCTCGCCGAGTTCCTTGAACCGGATCTCGGCGTCAGCTGCCTTGCTCACGTCCGGGTGAAACTTGCGGGCCAACTTGCGGTAGGCCCGCTTGATCTCGTCCTGGGTGGCATCGCGCGCCACGCCCATGACCGCGTAATAATCCTTGTAGTCCATGCACGCCCACCCATATCGACGGATTCAACCAGCCGTAAACTGCAGCGCAAAGGCCCGGCGCCGAACCTATCGGGCGCCGGGCATCCGGATTCTCAGCTGTTAACCGAGATCTTGCGCGGCTGGACCTGTTCCTGCTTCCCGATCCTCACCTCGAGCACGCCATTGTTGCTGTTGGCGGTGATCTTTTCGGCATCGGCGCTGTCGGGGAGACTGAAACGGCGGTAGAAGCTGCCATAGCTCCGTTCGACCCGTTTGTAGCCTTCACGCTCTTCCTTCTTCTCCGATTCCTTTTCACCCTTGATCGTCAGCATGCCGTTCTCCATATGGACCTCGATATCCTTGGGGTCCACGCCGGGAATGTCGGCCACGATGACGAAACTGTCTTTTTCTTCCTTGATATCGACGGCGGGCACCCAATCACTGGTGGCCACACTGCTGCCCTCGGCCGTACGGGTATCCATTGCGCGATCCATCTCGCGACGCATTTGTTCAAGCAGGCTCCAGGGCTCATATTTCGTAAGTGTCATGGCTTTTCCTCCTCTACAAAGACGTTGGCATTGTGCAACGCATCACGGGGCTTCAGGCCCCTTTCCTACCTTCCACATAGGGTTTGAATGGCCTGTTTTCAAGGTCCCGGCGTGCCACAGATCAAATCTTCGGATGAAAAAGCCCAAGGCGAAACCATCACCTTGGCGGGCCAGGTTGCCCCCCCCGTCCGGACTCGAGAAAGGGCCACCGGATGCACGCCACCAAAGTGGCTGGCGCCCCCGGCAGTTGCCTTCGCCGTGACAGTGACCTTACCCGACCAGTGTATAGCAGGGCGTATAGTCACCCTGGAGTTTCATGCGCTGCTGCTCAACGAAGCGCTGCAGAAGATCATCCATTGCCTTCACCATTCGCGGTTCGGCGTGGATCTCGAAGGGCCCATGCCGTTCGACGGCCTGGATGCCGTCTTCTTTGACGTTGCCGGCCACGATGCCGGAGAACACCCGCCGCAGGTTCGCGGCCAGTCTGTGCGCAGGCTGGTCCCTACGCAGTGACAGGCCCGCCATGGCCGCGTGGGTTGGAACGAAGGGTTCCTGGAAGTCCTTCTCGATATGCAGCTGCCAGTTGAAATAGAACGCATCCCGACCTTCCTGCCGAAACAGTTTCACGCCTTCCATCGCCATCTTCATGGATCTCGCCACCGCAACCGGGTCATCGATCACGATCCGGTAGTGTCTTTGCGCCTCAGCCCCCAGGGTTTCGCTGATGTAGCGATCCACCGCAGCAAAGTACTCGGTGCTCTCGGCCGGCCCGGTCAGAACGAGCGGGAAGGAGTGATTGGCATTGGCCGGGTGCATCAGGATACCCAGCAGATACAAGAATTCCTCGATGGTCCCGACACCTCCCGGGAATATCACGATCCCGTGACCGACCCGCACAAAGGCCTCTAGTCGCTTCTCGATATCCGGCAGGATCACCAGCTCGTTGACAATCGGGTTCGGCGGCTCAGAGGCGACGATGCCCGGCTCGGTCATCCCGATGTATCGTCCGCTGGAGATTCGCTGCTTGGCATGCCCGATGGTCGCACCCTTCATCGGCCCCTTCATCGCGCCGGGCCCGCAGCCGGTGCAGACATCCAGCCCACGCAGACCGAATTCGTAACCCACCTCCTTGCTATAGTCATACTCCTCACGGCCGATCGAATGGCCGCCCCAGCAGACCACGACGTTCGGATCGACGCCCGGTTGCAGCACACGCGCATTGCGCAGGATATGAAACACCGCAGAGGTGATGTGTTCACTCTGATCCAGATCGATCGTCGGATCACTCCGAATCTCGTTGTGGGTGTAAATGATGTCGCGCAACACCGCAAACAGGTGCTCGCGGATACCCTGGATCATTCTGCCGTCGACAAAGGCGCTGGCCGGGGCATTTTCGAGCCGCAGCTTGATACCCTGATTCCGCTGCATCAGGTTGATCCCGAAGTCGCGGTAATTGTCGAAGATCTCACGTGCGTCGTCGGTATTACTGCCGCTGTTCAGCACCGCAAGGGCACAGTTTCGGAACAGCCGGTACAGGCCGCGTGAACTGGTGTCGAGCAGCGAGTTGACCTCGCGCTGTGACAAGACCTCCAGGCTGCCTTCGGGGCTGACCGAGGCACTGAATCTTTCCATCATCTCTCCATGGCATCGTCGGATGGCTGCATGTTAACGCCGGAATGTAACGGAAATGTGATTGGCACGGTAACGGCGGGGGAGTCGTCTCTCAATGAAGGGGCGACCGCTCTTTCAATGGCGCACCCGCTTCTTGCCGAGGCAGAGACAATCTACCGCGAGGGGGCCAAGCTGTAACGAATCGCCAGCGTTCTCGACGAGCGGGCCAAGCTGCATGTGCTCGAAGGTGATCTCGACACAGCGCTGAAGCTGTTCCGAGAGATAGCCGGTCTCTATCAGCAGCTCAATCAACCCCTTTGGCTGGGTGCGTGCTACGACGAACAGGCACGAATCCATAGCGAACGGGGCGAATTCGATCTTGCCGCAGCGCTGTTTGAACAGGAACAGGCAATCTACGTGCGCCACGGCAATCTCAGCCTGCTGCGCTGGTCGCTCGGCAACGAGGCGGAAATGCTGTTAAGCCGGGGCGACATACCCGGGGCTCTGGTACGCCTGGAGCATGCAGAGCAACTCTGCCGGGAAATGCAGACCCCGGACCAGCTGGCTCAGACACTCGACCGCCAGGCACACCATAGAACCGATATCAACGAGCTGGACAAGGCGATGGAACAATTGCTCGAGGCCGAGTCGATTTACCGCTCCACGCTGCAAAACGATATGCTTCTCGCGTCCAACCTGCTGAGCCAGGCGACGATTCTCGAGAAACAGGAACGATATGAGGCTTCTTTGCAGCGGCTCGAGGAAGCCGAGCCACTGTGTCGTCGCTCAGGAAACAAGCAGCTGCTGTTGATGAACCTTTGGTCACAAAGCAGCTTGCTGGCCCTCTCTATTCCCCAGCAGATACCCGCTGCAGAACTCTACAGCCGGATGTTGCAGGTGACGAAAGAGGCCGGCGAACTGGCACAGAAACTGGCGTTCGATGAAATCGCCACCTCACTGCTGGGGCAGGCCGACAAACTTTCTGCGCTGCTCAAGAGTCTATGATGCTGCAAAGCTGAAACCGCTCAGCCAGGCCGTACCAACTGCTCCGATCAACAACAGCCGCCAGGCTGTAGCTGGGCATCCGCCGTGGTGTCGAACGGCAGCGATGTTCCACAGTCGGCAAAAATCCCGAAATGAGTCGCCATGTCGCCTATGAAATCAAAATGTGGCCGGAATCTTGTCTCGTTCAGCATGCGCCAGGTGTTTCCGCAGACAGGCACAGCCCGACCCTTTTCAAACCGATGGTGCTTGTCCAGCTCGATCGCGGCCGGCTGCCCGTCGATCGTCCCTTTGTAAATGACCGCCTGACCATAGTCCTCGCATGCCGCGTCCAGACCGTCGAGTTTGAACAGCCGGTAGGTCGCAGAGAAAAAGCGGATGTCGCCAAGCAATGCGGACAGCTCCGGGTTGTTGACGGTAATGGGGCTGTCCGACACCAGTCTCGGATCCAGGAATCCGGCTGCCTTCGACAGACTCAGGAGGTCGTTCCAGTACAAGGCACCACCCAGGCATTCGCTGTACAGAACAGGGTGTTGTGCAACCTGCTTTGGCACCCTGCGGTCGGCATACACGTCGGAGAAATACATCTCTCCCCCCGGTTTGAGTAATTGCCAGGCATCGCGCAGCACCTTGTCCTTGTTCACGCACAGGTTGATCACGCAGTTGGATACGATCAGATCAAAGCTTTCGGGTTGGAGGCCCAGTTGGTCCAGTTTTTCCAGCTCCCCCTGTACGAAACTGACGTTGGATCGCTCATAACCGAAACGCCGGGCGTGTTCGTCGACATAGGACTCGGCGACGTCGAGCTGCTCGCGTGTCATGTCCACGCCTACCACCGCGCCTTCTTCGCCCACCAGGCGCGACAGCAGGTAGACATCGCGACCTGCCCCACACCCCAGATCCAGTACCCGCAAGCCCTGCAACTGGGCCGGTACCACCAGGCCGCAGCCGTAATAACGCTGCACCACCTCGGGGGCGAGCAATCCCAGCACCTCGCGGATGCGCTCCGGCATGCTCTCACCCGTACAACAGGCATTCGTCTGCAGATCGGCAGAGGTCTTGAGCACCTTGCCATAGTAGTTTTTCACTTCTTCAAGCACGGGGATCGGGCCTCACAAGCGTCGGGGATAATGTCGTCCCGGGATACTACGGCGGAAGACGCAACATTGCCACGCCGAGCGCACGGTGCGTCGATCAACAGGATGCAGCACGGGTCTGCTGGATACCCGCTTTGGCCTGTGCCTTCATCAACTCGACGATCGAGTAAATACCAAAGTGCCGGTTCGGGCTCAGGTGTTCGGCCAGCTTCAGCTGATCGAACAGATTGTCGAGGTCGAGCGCTTCGATCTGCTCCGGGGTACGACCGGACATCAGCTCGATCAGCAATGCCAACACGCCCTTGATGATGCTGGTGTCGCAATCGCCCAGGTAGTTCAAGCGACCCGGCCCGGACGGGTCAGCCACCGGGCACACCCAGACCTGACTCATACAGCCCTGGACGCGATTGGCCTCGGTGCGCAAGGCATCATCCAAGGCCGGCAAAGACTCACCGAGTTCCACCAGGTAGGCATAACGGTCATCCCAGTCGTCCAGGAAATCGAAATTCTCAATGACCTCTTCGGGTGTCAGCATGACATGCTCAAACGCTGAAGGACTCGCCGCAACCACACATCTCCTTGACGTTTGGATTGCGGAACTCGAAACCTTCATTCAGCAGATTGGTTTTGACGAAATCGATCACCATGCCATCGAGCTGTGCAAATGCCCCTTCGTCCACCACCACCTTTATCCCGTAGCTTTCGTAAACATGGTCGGCAGACCCGATGTCATCGGCATAGTCCACCAGGTACGCGAAACCGGAGCATCCGCTCTTTTTCGTGCTGACACGCAGCCCTTCTCCCCGGCCGCGCTTGGCCATCTCCTGTGCGACATGCTTCGCCGCCGCTTGTGTGAGTTCGATTGCCATATTCTTGTACCTCCAGATACTAAAGACTGAGGCTGGTTCAGAACATACCGAGTTCCAGCTTCGCCTCATCGCTCATGTTGTCTTTGCTCCAGGGCGGATCCCAGACCAGTTCCACGTGACAACGGCCAACCCCATCGACCGTCTCGACTGCGCGCTCGACCTGTCCCGGCAGGATGCCGGCCACCGGACAGCCGGGAGCAGTGAGGGTCATCTTGATAGCGATGTCCTGCTCACCCACTGCATCGATGGCATAAATCAGGCCGAGGTCGTAGATATTCGTCGATATCTCCGGGTCATACACCGTGCGCAGCGCGGCGATGATCTCATCCAACAATACGCTTTCCTCTCTCTCTGACACTGCTTCGCTCCGCGTAGTCAAACCTGAATCTCCTCGGTGTCCTGTTACTTCCAGGTGCTTTGCATCAGACGCGCCGCAAGCACCGCCCCGGCACGCGCCCGCAGCGCCTCGCCGGGCAGGCGGTCGATCACCGCCTGCGCAAATCCCTGACAAAGCATCTGGGTTGCCTGCGCCTGCGGTATGCCACGTGAGCGCAGGTAGAACAACATGTCGCTGTCGAGCTCACCTACCGTCGTGCCGTGGCTGCATTTGACGTCATCTGCAAAGATCTCAAGCTGCGGTTTGGTGTCGACCTCGGCCGAGCGCGACAAAACCAGGTTGTCATTCGACAACTGGGCATCGGTCTTCTGTGCATCCTGCGCCACCAGTATGCGACCATCGAACACCACCCGGCCCTTGCCATCCAGTATCCCTTTAAAGCTCTCGCGACTGGTGCAGTGCGGCACCTCGTGACGGATATCCAGATGCACATCGTTGAGCTGTTTGTCACCGGCCAGCATCAGTCCGTCGAGCTCGGCTTCGGCGCCCTCGCCCACGAACGTGACACGCACATCGCTGCGCGACCACGCGCCGCCGAGCGCGGCCATCGCCAATCGGTAGCGGCTGCGCTCGTCCATACGCACCTGCAGATCGCTGAGATGCTGGGTATTCGGGTTCTCTTCCTGCAGACGCGCATGTACCAGTTCGCTGTCCGGTCCCAGTGCCACCTCGATGGTGATGTTATTGAAACAGGCGGCATCACCCAGGCTGCAATAGCGTTCGATAATGTCGACGCGCGCGTGATCCTCGAGCACGATCAGATGGCGCGGATGGCAGATACCCGGATCCGCCCCGCCTGCCGAAATGTGCAGAATCTCTATCGGTTTTTCGACCGAGGTCCCGCTTGACACATGGATCAGCGCACCATCAGACATCAGGGCGGTATTGAGGGCGGAGAAAACATGCCGCTGCTCCGCGATCGTGCCAAGACGGGCACGCAAACCAACCGACACCTCACCCAGCCCACCACCAAGCGAGTACAGCGCTACACCCTCTGAGTTCCCACCCAGTCGGCACAGCGCGGGCGCCAGATACCCGTTGACGAAAACCAGACGGTCGCCGTCATGGTCCGTCAGCAACAGATCCCCGACATCCACGATTTTCAGATCGCCAACGCTATCTTCGACCATTGGCCTGTACTCGGCCTGATCGAGAAAACCTAGCGATGTATACCGCCAGGCCTCGTCCTTGCGGTTGGGCAGCGACATTCCGGCGATCCCACTTACACCCGATTCGCGGATCGGCGTCAACCAGTCCGCGCCGGCCGGCACCGGGGACAACCCCTGTTGGCCCTGATGCAGCAGATCGATGATATCGGTACCGCGGTTCTCTGGTGTGTTCATGCCGCCTCTTCCTTCCCGGTCAGCCAGCCGTAGCCCTTCTTCTCGAGTTCTTTCGCCAGCGACGCGTCACCCGAGCGCACGATGCGCCCATCTGCCAGCACGTGCACGAAGTCTGGCTCGATGTAGTCCAGCAGGCGCTGATAATGGGTTACCAGGAGAATCGACCGGTCTGGGCCGCGCAGTGCATTGACGCCGTCCGAAACGGTTCTGAGGGCGTCGATATCGAGCCCGGAGTCGGTTTCATCCAGGACCGCCAGCTGAGGCTCCAGCAAGGCCATCTGCAGGATCTCGTTGCGTTTCTTTTCGCCGCCGGAGAAGCCCGCGTTGACCGGGCGCTTGAGCAACTCCGGCTTCATCGAGACCAGCGCCAGTTTTTCGCGGATCAGTTTCAGGAAGGCCACAGAGTCGAGTTCCGGTTCGCCGCGGGCCCTGCGCTGCGCATTCAGCGCCTCTTTCAGAAAATGCGTGTTGTTGACCCCCGGCAGTTCCACGGGGTACTGGAAGGCCAGAAACACCCCTCGGCTGGCCCGCTCTTCGGGCTCAAGGCCAAGCAGGCTCTCACCGTCCATCGTCACTTCACCGGCCGTCACCTCGAATCCGGGGCGTCCTGCCAGCACATGTGCCAACGTGCTCTTTCCGGAACCGTTGGGGCCCATGATGGCATGCACCTCACCGGAACCCACCTCCAGGTCCAGCCCCTTCAGGATCTCTTTGCCTCCGACTTCCGTCCTGAGGTTCTTTATCGACAACTTCATGCTCGTGCTCCCAAATTATCCGACTGCGCCTTCGAGACTGATGGCGAGTAACTTCTGCGCTTCGACGGCGAACTCCATCGGCAGCTCATTGAATATCTCTTTACAGAAACCGTTCACGATAAGTGACACCGCATCCTCCTCGGACAGGCCACGGCTGCGGCAATAGAACAACTGGTCCTCCCCGATCTTCGAGGTAGTGGCCTCGTGCTCGACCTTGGCCGTGGGGTTTTTGACCTCGATATACGGGAACGTGTGCGCTCCGCAACGGTCGCCGATCAGCAGCGAGTCGCATTGCGTATGATTGCGGGCGTTCTCCGCACGCTGAGTCATGCGCACCAGGCCGCGATAGGCCTGCTGACCCTTGCCGGCCGAGATACCCTTGGACACGATGGTGCTCTTGGTATTCGGCCCGATATGGATCATCTTGGTGCCGGTGTCGGCCTGCTGCCTGCCGCGGGTGACGGCAACGGAATAAAACTCACCCACCGAGTCAGCGCCTCGCAGCAGGCAGCTCGGGTACTTCCAGGTGATGGCCGATCCGGTCTCCACCTGGGTCCAGGAGATCTTCGAGCGGTCACCGCGACAATCGCCACGCTTGGTCACGAAGTTGTAGATACCCCCCTGGCCCTCAGCGTCTCCCGGATACCAGTTCTGCACCGTGGAGTACTTGATCTGCGCATCCTGCATCGCGATCAGTTCGACCACCGCCGCATGCAGCTGGTTCTCATCTCGCATCGGCGCGGTACAGCCTTCCAGGTAGCTGACGTGACTACCCTCTTCGGCAATGATCAGGGTGCGCTCGAACTGGCCGGTGTTCTTCGCATTGATGCGGAAATAGGTGGACAATTCCATCGGACAACGCACGCCCTTCGGAATGTAGACGAAAGTGCCATCGGTGAAGACCGCGGCATTTAGAGCGGCGTAGTAGTTGTCGGTGTGCGGAACCACCGAGCCGAGATACTGACGCAGGAGTTCGGGGTGGTCCTGTGCGGCTTCGGAGATCGAACAGAAGATGACCCCGGCATCGGCCAGATTCTTGCGGAAGGTGGTGGCCACCGAGACGCTGTCGAATACGGCATCCACGGCGACACCCGCCAGCGCCTTCTGCTCCTCGATCGGGATGCCCAGCTTTTCATAGGTACGCAGAAGTTCCGGGTCGACCTCATCCAGACTGTCGAGCGTTGCCTTCTGCTTCGGCGCCGCAAAATACGAGATCGCCTGAAAATCGATCTTCGGGTAGTGCACGGATGCCCACTCGGGCTCGTCCATGGTCAACCAGTGCCGATAGGCAGTGAGCCGGTACTCGAGTATCCACTCGGGTTCCTGCTTGCGCCGGGAGATGAAGCGGATGACATCCTCGTCCAGCCCCGGAGGAATCACGTCGGTTTCGATATCCGTGATGAAACCGTGCTCGTAGCCCTCCGAGACGAGATCATCCATTTGCTTCGATATTGCAGTCATCAGACGCCCTATTCCTGAGTAATTTGCTGAGGTATTATTGGCGCCTGCCGCAACGGAATTCAATGCGACAAAAACTAGGTTTATTGAGACAACCCCGTTCGGCGACATCCGACCTTCCGAGGATCGACAAATTTCCTGACTGGGTAGCGATTCTCGGCGAACTGCCGCAATCTGACGATGGCCGAGGATCCGCAAACAAAGGGTCGACGATGGACCACCATCATCCGGGGAAACCCTGCGGTCCTGGACAAAGCGTCCGGCATCCATGCGGCGTTCCCGGAGCAAAGTAAACTGTCAGCCGACAAGGATCGCGCTCCCAGGGCGCACCGGCCAAAAAATCCATCAGGACAAAGCCATGCTTCGTGTCCAGCAACTGCAGAAAAACTACCGCTCGGGCAGCGGCATTCAGACCGTGCTGGACAATCTCAGTATCGAGGTGTCGCAGGGTGAGATCGTCGCTTTGCTGGGGGCCAGTGGCTGCGGCAAGACGACCCTGCTCAACCTGCTCAGTGGTATCGATACCCCGGACAGCGGCAGCGTGCATATTGACGGCACCGATATCCACGCCCTGGGGGAGCCGGGCCGCACCCTGTTTCGACGCCGGCATATCGGTTTCGTGTTTCAGTTCTTCAACCTGATCCCCACCCTCACGGTCGGCGAAAACGTCGCGCTGCCGATGGAACTCGCCGGTACAAAACCGAAAACGGCGCTCGAACGGGCGCAAATACTGCTGCACCAGGTCGGTCTGCCCAATATGGCGCATCGCTACCCCGAAACGCTTTCTGGCGGCGAACAGCAGCGCACCGCCGTGGCGCGGGCACTCTCGCACCGGCCGAAGATCCTGCTCGCGGATGAGCCGACCGGGAATCTCGATGAAGCCACTGGGCGAAAAGTGATCTCGCTCCTCACTGACCTGGCCAGAGAACAGCAGACGACAATGATCGTCGTCACCCACAGCGCGACCGTCTCCGATGCTGCCGATCGCGTCCAGCATCTGAAACACGGCCGACTCGCCAGCACGTGAAGATCCCGCGAATCTCGCCTTTACTGTTGCGGGCCGGGTTGCGCTATCAGTTGCGGCACCGCTGGCAGGCATTGCTGGCACTCACTGGAATCGTTATGGGTGTCGCCGTCGTGTTGGCCGTCGACCTGGCCAATGGCGCGGCCAAGGCATCTTTCGCACTGTCGGCACAACAGCTGCGGGGGGCGGCGACTCACCGTATCGTCGGCGCCGGCGGCGAGATTTCAGACGCCGTGTATACGCAGCTTTTCACCACCGCCGGCCACCCGCCCATGGCCCCGGTCGTTAATGCCAGGATCCGCGTGGACGGCCACCAGGGTCGCCTGCAACTGGTAGGGCTCGATCTGTTTGCAGAGGCTGGCTTTCGCAATCAACTCCCCGGCTTGATCCAGGGACAGACGGCCCTGGCCGACTGGTTGTCAGGCCCGGACGCCGCCGCCCTCAGCACATCGGCCGCCGAGATGCTGGGCGTCAGGCCAGGCGGCCGACTGGCGCTGACCCATAAGGGCAAACCGTTTGTCTTGCACGTTTTTGCTGTCGACGACGACAACAGCCTGGGCAGCCGCAACCTGGTCGTCACCGACATTGCCACGGCACAGGCAATCACCGGAATGACAGGACAGCTCAGCCAGATCGACCTCATTCTCGACCAGGAGGGCATCGACTGGGTCCAGCAGCATCTGCCGTCCTCGGTTCGTCTGGTCGATATCGCCGACCAAGAACGCAGCGCCGCCGGAATGTCCGCGGCTTTTGAACTCAACCTTACGGCGATGAGCCTGCTGGCACTGATGGTCGGCGTATTTCTGATCTTCAATGCGATCAGCTTTTCCATCGTGCAACGGCGCAATCTGCTCGGTCGCCTGCGTGCACTCGGGGTGCGCGAGAACGAGCTGGCCAGGCTGGTGCTCTTGGAGGCCCTGGTGCTGGCCCTCGCCGGCACCCTGCTGGGCACTTTCCTCGGTTACTGGCTGGGCCAGGGCCTGACCCGGATCGTCGCGGCGACCGTCAGCGAGCTTTATTACGAGGTATCGGCCGACGCGATGAGCCTGAGTTGGGCTGCCGTCGGCAAGGCCTGGATACTGGGTGTAGCGGCCACGCTGATCGCTGCCTGGCTGCCCGCCCGTCAAGCCGCCAAGACGCCGCCCCTGACGACACTGTCGCGCGCTGCACTGGAAACGCGCATCCGGGTTCAACTGCCCTGGCTGGCCGGCCTGGGCATCCTGCTGGTGGTACTCGGATTCACCATTGCACTGGCCTTCCCCGGTGGCGTCTTCACCGGCTTTGCAGGCCTTTTCATCCTGCTGCCGGGTGCCGCCATGATGACGCCGTTCGTGTTACAGCTGGCCCACCGGCTACTCAGCAGAATTCACCTGCGCGGGATCTGGCGGATCGCGATCCGTGATCTCGACCGCCATCTATCACGTCTTAGCACCGCGGCCGCTGCCCTGATGGTCGCCCTGGCCGCCAGCGTGGGGGTGGCGGTAATGGTAGACAGCATGCACGGTGCCGTGAGCGGCTGGCTGCAGGATCTCCTCACCGCAGACATCTACATCGCCGCCGAGGGATTCGAGGACGGTGCCACACTGCCAACCGCCGTGGTTGCCGAGGCGCCGCTGATCGAACAGGTCGCCGACTTCAGCAGTTACCGCAATCGGACCCTCCATGCAGACGGCCAACGCATCATCCTGGTCGCGGCAAAGCTCGCAGCGCCATCCCGACGCGGTTTCCATTTCGTCGCCGGGAACAACCCCGGCCTCTGGGCGGAATTCGACCGCGGCGCGCTCCTGGTCTCGGAACCACTCTCCTACCGCCTGGGCCTTTCTCCCGGCGATACCCTGTCATTGCCCACTGCCGCGGGCATGCAGGATTTTCGTGTGGCCGCGGTATTCCGTGATTTCGCCAGCGAGCACGGTCGGGTATTCATGGCACAGCAACACTTTCGCCGGTACTGGCTCGATGAACGTGTCAATACCATCGCGCTGTTCGCCAAAGGAGGTGATACCGCAGGCCTGCTGAATGCCGCAAGCACGCGCTTCTCCGGCGACCACGACCTCGTGTTTACCGCGGCGCGTGAGATCTATGAGGCATCCATGGCCGTATTCGAACGCACCTTCCGCATAACCGATGTGCTGCGCCTGCTGTCCGTGCTGGTCGCCTTCGTCGGGGTCCTGAGTGCGCTCATGGCGCTGCAGCTGGAGCGCCGCAAAGAATATGCGATTCTGCGTGCCCTGGGCCTGACCCGATGGCAGGTTAGCCAATTGATCGTGATCGAATCTGCAGCCCTCGGCCTGCTCGCGGCTCTGCTCGCCTTGCCTACGGGTCTCGCGATGGCCTGGGTCCTGACCGCGGCCATCCAGGTGCGTGCCTTCGGCTGGAGCATGCCCTTCGTGGTCAACGCATCAGCACTGATCTGGACCCTGTTACTCGGTCTCGCGGCAGCCCTGCTCGCCAGCCTGTATCCGGCCTGGCGTTCCGCCCATCGCGATCCGGCACCACAGCTGCGGGAGGATTGAACATGCGGCACGCCCTTGTCCTGGTGGTGCTGGGGCTGATTGCGGCCTGTCATGGGCCGGAGCCCGAAGGCAACTCGCAGCAGCCCGTTCGGGTCGACCAACGCATGGCTGCGACCCCAGACGCCGGTTTTGCGCGCGCGCTTGAAACGCGCCCATTCGTTTTCCCGCAAGATCACGGGGCGCATCCCGACTTTGCTACTGAATGGTGGTATTTCACCGGTAATCTGCGAGACGCGAAAGATCGGCCTTTCGGTTACCAGCTCACGCTCTTTCGCGTCGGCCTGAAACCGGGTGAGCCGGTCGATGATTCCGACTGGCGGTCCAACCAGCTTTATATGGGTCACTTTGCGATCAGCGATATCGAAGACCAGCGCCACTACAGTGGCGAAAGATTCAGCCGCGCAGCAGCGGGGCTGGCAGGGGCCACGGCCTCTCCACTGAACGTCTGGCTGGGACCCTGGTCGATTCGCGGCAGTGATACAGCACTCTTCCCGCTGCAGATCGAGGCGTCCACAGCCGACATGGGGATTTCGCTGTCTCTGCGCAGCGGCAGCAAAGCGATGGTACTGCAAGGGGATAACGGACTGTCGCGCAAGGGGGCGATGCCTGGCAATGCCTCCTACTACTACTCTTACACGCGACTTCCGACGAGTGGTGAAATCCGTTTTGAGGGGCAGCGCCTGAAGGTTACGGGCGACTCCTGGTTTGACCGCGAATGGTCGAGTTCCGCGCTTGCACCCGATCAGGCCGGTTGGGACTGGTTCGCACTGCAACTCGATGACGGACAGGATCTCATGTACTACCGCATGCGTGGCAAGGATGGGCGGGCGCAGCCTTTCAGCAACGGTGTCCTGGTCAAGCCCGATGGCAGGGTCATCCCTCTTTCTCCCGAGCAGGTCGAGCTGAAACCCATACGCAGCTGGAGGTCTGACGAGGGGACAAACTACCCCATCGCCTGGGCCCTGGCGGTGCCTGACCATGCACTCGATCTGCGTATCGAGGCAGCCATTGACGACCAGGAGATGGACTTGACGGTCAGATACTGGGAGGGTGCCGTGACCGTTGAAGGCAGTCAGCAAGGCGTTGGCTATCTCGAGCTGAGCGGATACACGCAATGAACGAAGATGGTCGGCGATCCTAAAGTGCATTTGCCGAGCCAACAGTGCGCGCCAATCAGTTTACCTGGCACGTTCTATGCTCGATCATCAAAAGAATACTCATGCGGAGCCTTGAGGTATATTTTTGAACCAGCTTGGTTCATCGCGCATTGTCTCCGTGCTTCTTTGGTGCGTAATCGCCGGGTAAAGAAGCTGAAGTCGCGAAAGGCGATCGTTGATGCACGATACCGGGCTATGCGTAATGTTAGTGTCTTAGGAGACGAGGACAGGGCTATGGCAGGCAGAAAATGGAAGGACATCAACGAACTCTGGCTGGAGCGGTATCTGGAGAAGGCGGGCCTCTGGCCACTGTGGGCCGATGATCCCGAAGGTGCGGAGATATACGAAGATCACCCCTTCGCTTGGCAGGCGTCCTGGGTGTTGTCCGATGCGCAATGGTCTCGACTGCGAAGCACATGGGAACACCAGGTTCAGCAAGGGTCGACCACGGCCAACACCTTGCAGGAAGAACAAAGCGCAGAAGACAAACTGCGTGAGGCGTGCTGGCGTATCGAAAAGCTGACCGAGCAGAACAAGGCTATGGCAATGGAGCTCGAAACCCTGCGTCGTCAGGGATAAGCTGGCCATCGTGCGCACTTCCGGGTGCAAAGGTGCTTTTCACGCATGCTCGCGGATCTGCAGTTCGGCACCCTTGCGGCGATTGGTCAACCACAGCCCGGTCAGAACCAGCAGACCGCCCAAAAGCAACGACCAGGTAACGGACTCATCCAGTAACAAGGCACCGAGACAGACACCGCTGACCGGAACCAGATTGATGAACTGCCCGGCTCGTGCCGCGCCCAGGGCGTGTACGCCTTTATAAAACCAGACGAACGCCAGCACCGTGCCGAATACCGCGAGGTAACCGATGTACAACCAGACCTCGGGCTGCATCAACGCGGAACCGGGTATCCCGCCCCGCGAGAACACCACGGCGCCCAACAACAGCGTGCCTATGACGCTCGAATAGCAGACGGCCAACAGGGGCGACATGCCACGCAAGACCCTTTTGCCAATCAGTGTGTAAGCGACCCAACTCAGCACACAGCCCAGCAGCAACCACTCACCGCTCCCGATGCCTTCGGTCAAAAGCGAGGGAAAATCGCCGCGACCGATAACCACCATCGCACCTGCAACCGAGATTGCGACACCCAGCCCCCGAATCAGACCCAGGCGCTCGCGAAACAGCCAGCTCGATGCCACGGCTATCAGCACCGGATTCGCCGCAATGATCAATGATGCGCGCCCCGCCTCGACCGTCCGCAGCCCGGCAAAGAAAAACAGGTTATAGGCGAGGACGCCGGTCAAACCCAGCAGACTCACTGCAAACAACTGACGCCCGGTAACCGCAGGCAGACGCCGCTGCTGCCAAAACAGCCAACCCAACAGCAATATCGAGGCAAGCAGAAATCGCAGGAAGGCGGCTGTAAAGGGATCCAGCAAAGGCGCCAGCTGGCGACCGGCCACAAAGGTCCCACCCCAAAACAGGGCCGCCATCACAAGAAAGAAATAGGTGCGGAAAAGAGTCACTTTGTGCCTGCGCTTCTAAACAGGCAACTTGCCAAACCGAGACCATTGTCGTCAACAAAGAACTCAGGGCCTGCAGCGAACGACTGATCTATAATTCCCCAGACACAGACCACGGGACACGTGGAGAGAATGCTGAAATCCGATGCATTGCAGGTGCAGCAGAAGATGGGCGCGGGAGTCATTCCGTTCGCACTTTCCGACAATAAGGTTTTTTTCCTGTTTCAAACCACCTTCAGCGGCAGAAAGACCGGATATCTCATCGACTTTGGCGGTGGGGTGGGATCCGGCGAGGACTACCGCAGCGCTGCCATACGCGAGTTTGTCGAAGAAACGGAAACCATGTATTTCTCCGACGATGTCTCCGCTGCCTATCGCACGCCCGAGACGATCGCAGACCAGATAACGATAGTCGAAGCCCTGTTTGACAAGACACTGAAATCAAGGCCCGACTGGTGGTGTAAACGCAGACCGGGAGACCCGCTACGACCCAAGCGCTGGAAAACCTACTTCGTCGAATTCCCTTACCGGGACATCGAGGGACTCAACCGGGAATGGAAGGTTGACACAAGCGGTCGCTTCAAGAAGCGACGGGAACTGGTCTGGGTAGCGGCCGATGAACTGCTTGCCATCTATCAAGCCGCCCCGGACAGGCTGTGGAAACGCGTCCGACAGTTGGAGAATGCGCCTGCGGTCATCGATGCGATCCGGCGCATCAAAGAGGCCTGAGCAGGATGCTCGGCTGTTGCAGCGGAAAATTGACGGCAAAGGGACAGTCGGGGACGCTTGCAGGGTGAGAATCGAAAAGCATGTCGAAATAGTCAGCCCTGATGTCTCGGCGGTCGACACATTGAGTGAGGCCGCTGAACTCGCGAAGGCGTCCATCAAGCAAGCCATGACGAAGGGTGCCGTCTGGATTGGCCGCGGATCGTATACCCAACGGTTGCGCCGAGCGGGAAAGAGGCTAGAACCCGGCGACAGTCTGCACCTTTATTTCGACGAAACTATTCTGGGACAACAGCCAGCCGATGCGATCCTGATCAAGGATGAGGGCAGCTACAGCATTTGGTTCAAACCCTACGGCATGCTCTGCCAGGGCTCGAAATGGGGTGACCACTGCACAATCAACCGCTGGGTCGAGCAGCACCTGGAGCCGCAACGCCCGGCTTTCATTACGCACCGGCTCGACCGTGCCGCTACCGGCCTGATCATCATTGCACACCGTAAAACGGTGGCGGCGTACTTTGCCGAGCAGTTTCGCCAGCGAGCCGTCGAGAAGAGATACCGGGCCATTGTCCATGGCCGCTTCCCCGATTCGAAGACCATAGACACCCCGATCGGGCAGAAAACGGCACGCAGCCACGCAAAATTGATCAGCTACGATACGGCCAGGGAAGAGTCACTGCTCGAAGTGGAGATAGAGACCGGCCGCAAGCACCAGATCCGACGACACCTGGCCGAAGCCGGGTTCCCGATCGTCGGCGACAGGCTGTATGGCGGCTCCGCAGACCAGGCCGGCCGGGACCTCTGTTTGACCTCGTGGCATCTGTCATTCAACTCACCCGAGGATGGCACACGCAAGACCTATACCCTGCCGCGGACGCTGGGGGCGACATCAGACGAATTGAGGACAAGCAATGGCGGTAGTGTGGGCTGAAAGCAAGAGGGCCAGCCGAACAACATACGTAAAGTTTTTCTCATTAACAAGACTGGTGGAGCAGGGTTAATCCGGTGACAATCACCCATCGTCCTGAACCGGCTATCGTAAGACAAGTAATTCTGGATATTGCCTGACTGGCCAATTCCGGCAATCTCGCCATGCCTCCGCGGACGCCCAGGATGGCAACACTTGGCGCCAAAATCTGCCGCCGGCGGATTTCATGAAAACAAGGAGTAGTAACATGTCGCAACGCCATCCGATTATCGCAATAACGGGTTCATCCGGTGCCGGCACCTCAACCGTGAAAACCGCCCTCGAGCATGTTTTTCAACGCCTCAACGTCAATGCAGCCGTGGTTGAAGGAGACAGCTTCCACCGCTACGACCGCCGGGAGATGCGCAAGCAACTGAAGCTTGCGAAGAAAGAGAACCGTAATCTCACCCACTTCGGTCCGGAGGGAAACCTGTTCGACAAACAGTACGAACTGTTCCAGACCTATGGCGAAAGCGGCACCGGCATGCGCCGCTACTACATACACAACGAGGAAGAAGGCGAGTTGCATGGTGCCAAACCCGGGACCTTCACAGAATGGGAGCCACTGCCGCCTGATACTGATCTTCTGTTCTACGAGGGACTGCACGGTGGTGTGGTGACCGATGAGTACAATATGCGTGAACAGGTTGATCTGTTGATCGGCGTTGCACCCACGATCAACCTGGAGTGGATTCAGAAGATCAAGCGTGACACCGGGGAAAGAGGCCACGAGCAGGAAGACGTCATGGATACGATATACCGGCGTATCTACGACTACATGCACTATATCGTTCCGCAGTTTTCGCAGACGCATATCAATTTTCAACGTACGCCCCTGGTCGACACCTCCAATCCATTCATCCGACGCGAAATACCGACGCCGGAGCAGAGCCTGGTAATTATCCACTTCCTCCAACCGGGGATTTCGAATCCGCAGAAACTGGAACTCAAGGGCCTGATCGAAGGAGCAATCATCACCGGTTTCAATACGCTGGTCATTCCCGGCACCAAGATGACGTATGCAATGGAGATGATTCTGTCCAGACGAATCTCCGACATACTGAAAAAACGCGGACATTTCTGAGCTGCCGGCCTGAGGCATGAGGTCTGGACGTTTCCGGGCACGAAGCAGCCCGCCGGGAATGACCGCAGGATCACACCTACCCAACTCCGGCTCCAGTGTCGGAGTTGGGCGGGTGATCAAGGGCTGAATACAGCATCCATCACCTTCAACGCGAAACGGGCGGATACGGTCGCCGGACCGCCCCCCATTTCGATGCCCACTTCAACGGCCTCGAACACCTGTTTGTAGGTTGCCCCGGCAAGCGCCGCCTGTTCGATATGCCACTGCATGCAAGACTTACAATCGATGCGTACAGAGATACCGACCGCAATGAGGTGCTTCTCTTTCTTACTCAGTGCACCGTCGGAAAAGGCTGCTCCTTCCATCTGGGTGAAGGCTCGATAGACACCCGACCTTTCATCGAGCATCCGCTTGTGCGCCCACCGCCTTGTCGCAGTAAGTTCGTCGAGGTCTTCTTCGCTCATTGCTGTGCTCCCTGGCAGTCACCGCCACAAACTGACGAAGCCGCCGACAACCGGGCATGGCCTGAAGCTCCGGGCACTCTCGGGTCAGCTGATGACCAGTTTTTCAAGTTCATCCGGATTGAGTGCTTTTTCCGGTCTCACCGCAATACTTGCCCTGCGCTCCGTTTCGGACAGTTCCTCTCTAGCTGCCAACTGCGTATCCAGCACCACCAGGTCGGCATCCGACACATTGCCCGCCTGCCCCCAGCGACCGATGATCCGATCGCGCAGAACCTCCAGCGGCGCATCACAGTCGATGATGACGAACGGCACCCGCAGCGACTCGGCCAGAGCCCGAAACCTGTCACGTTGTGCACGCTTGAGGAATGTCGCATCCACCACAGCGACATAACCTGCACCGACCACTGTATCGGCCAACGACTCGAGACGCGCATAGGTCTTTTGGGTTAACTCGCTGGAGTAAGCGCCCCGCACCGTAGCATCGGAGTGAGGATCGACACCGAGTATGCGTTTGCGCTCCACATCCGAGCGCAACCGCACCGCCGGCAGAAAATCCGGCAGCCTTTCGGAAACATGGCTCTTGCCACTGCCGGAGACACCCTGGGTGATGACAATGGCACCGCGCCGCGGACTGATAAGTTGCTCTGCAAAAGTAACGTAGCCGGTAAGTTCATTGTGGACAGCGTTCCGTTCTATGTCGGAGATATCGGCCTGACCACTGCGAATCGCGGCGATCTTCGCGCGGACCAGAGCGCGGTAGACCTCATAAAAGCGCAATACAGCAAGGCCATCATAGTCGCCACATGCCTGCAGATAGCGATCGAGAAAACGATAGGCCAGATCGACGCGGCCGCGCTCCTGCAGATCCATGGTCATGAATGCAATATCGCTGATGGTATCGATCCAGCGCAGGCCCGGATTGAATTCGATCGCATCAAACATCACGGGTTCGCCGTCGATCAGAGCCACATTGCCGAGGTGCAGATCACCGTGGCATTCACGGATGTGGCCGTCCGATTTTCGCTGACGTAGAACGCCGTCCAGATGTCGTCGTTGCGCCGCCGACCACTGCTCCAGAGGTTCGACGTCGGCACAGAACTGCGGCGTGCGCTTACAGATCTGTTCCAGATTCTGCGTCATCGGCGCATAGACCGAGTCCGCGCTACCGTAGGCCTCGGCGGGATCACACCGCGCAGTAGCCTGGTGAAAACGTGCCACGTGGCCAGCCAGTGAGCCGATCAGATCCGTGTTGAGCCTGTCCATCAGCCTGGAGAGGATCGCATCAGGGTCGAAACGGCGCATGCGCACGGCCCAATCAATGGGCTCGCCATCACCGTCGATCTGCGGGCGCCCGATGCTGCCGGTGATTGCAACCACGGCCTGGTAGACCTGCGGCGCCAATCGGCTGTTCAGACGCAGCTCTTCCATACAGGCCCGGCGACGTGCATCGATGGTGAAAAAGTCGAGAAAGCCAAGATCGAGAGGCTTCTTCAACTTGTAGGCGACATCACCTGCAAGAACGACGGTCGAGATATGGGTATCGATGCGACACCGATCGGCGCCGCCCTCCGGCCAGCGCTGCGGATCCATCAGCGACTGGATCAACTTCTCATGCTGCGCCGTCGTCTCGACAGTCACACCTTTTCTCCCTCGACCACGCCTATACCCGCCCGCTTCTTCCTACCACGCCGCGCAAACCAGACGGATCTCGTGATCCGAGATCAATGGTGGCAGCACGTTGCGCAGGCGTTGGCTGTCTATCTGATCACCGGCCTGCGTCAGGGCCGCCTCGATCATCGCATACTTTTTGGGGGCAATAAGGCGCTCGGGGAATACCGCCTCGCCGGCCTCGATCAGCTGCACCAGCTGCTCGCTGGTCTCGCTCAATGTCCGGCCACACTGCCGGCTGATGGCATCCAGGTCCAGGCCCTGACGCACCGCATTGAGAATCTCGCGCTGTTCCGGATTGAGTTTGAGGGCGCCATCATTGGTGGCGACGCAATAATCCGCAATCGCATCGAGGAAATCCGCACCATATTTCTCCAGCTTGTGCTGCCCCACCCCGCTGATCGCAAGCAGTTCACGTTCGTCCATCGGCTTCTCGCTTGCCATTTGCGCCAGTGAGGCGTCACCGAAGACAACATAAGGCGGCACACCCTGATCGTCGGCGAGTCTTTTGCGCAGCTGTCGCAGCTGCTCGAACAGCTCCTCGTCTGCCGGCGACTTCAGATGTTCGCCGGCGCGCCTCTTCGCCGCCTTTCCCTTCAAACGCGGCCGCGCCAGTTCAAGGCTTTCCTCACCACGCAGCAGCGGGCGCGATGCCTCGGTGAGCTTGAGTGCGGAATAGGCGGCAATATCCTGCTCCAGGTAACCCTGGTGGATCAGCTGGCGAATGATCGACTGCCACTCCGGCTCACTCTTGTCGCTGCCGATCCCATAGGTGGAAAGGCCGTTGTGATTGAACAGGCGGATGCGCTCGGTATCCGCACCGCGCAGGACGTCTATCACATGCTTTATCCCGAAACGCTGGCCGACCCGGTATACGCAGGAGAGCGCCTTTTGCGCATCCACGGTGGCATCGAAGCGTTGCGGCGGATCCTCGCAAACATCACAGTTGCCACAGTCCTCGGACAGACGCTCGCCGAAATAGTTGAGCAACACGCGACGACGGCAGGTAACGCTCTCGGCCATCGCCACCATCGCGTTCAGCTTGTGGGTCTCGATGCGCTGCTGATCCGGGTTACCGTTGCCCTCTATCAGGCGCCGGGCGGTGACGGTGTCCTGTGCGCCAAACAGCAGCAGTGCATCCGATGGCAGACCATCACGCCCGGCACGGCCGGTCTCCTGATAGTAGCCCTCGATGTGCTTGGGCAGATCATGATGGACGACGAAGCGCACATTCGGTTTGTCGATGCCCATGCCGAAAGCCACGGTGGCCACGACAACCTTGATGTCGTCGCGGACAAAACCCTCCTGCACCCGGCGCCGGACCTCGGCCGATAATCCCGCGTGATAGGCGGCGGCAGAGATGCCTTCGGCGACCAGGCGACCGGCGATCTCCTCCACCCGCTTGCGGCTGAGCGCGTACACGATGCCCGATTGATCACGGCGACTGTCGAGAAAACGCATCAATTGCTCGGCAGGCTTGTGTTTTTCCAGCACCGTATAGCGAATATTCGGTCGGTCGAAGCCGCTGACATGGACCCCGGCATGCGGTATCCGCAGTACGCGCAGGATGTCGGCCCGGGTCTGCTTGTCCGCGGTGGCGGTCAGCGCGATGAGCGGTGCACCGGCAAAACGCTCGCGCAGCTGGCCCAGGGCGGCATACTCGGGACGAAAGTCGTGCCCCCATTGCGACACACAGTGCGCCTCATCGATCGCGAACAGGCTCACATCGATCTCTGACAGGCGATCGAGGAAGCCACCGCTGATCAGTTTCTCGGGACTGATATACAACAGATCAAGTTCGCCCTGATGAAGTTGCGCGAGGATACGGCGCGCCTCGTCATTGTCGAGCGTCGAATTGAAGGCCGCGGCCGCCACACCGTTCGCCCTGAGCGCGTCGACCTGATCCTTCATCAAGGCGATAAGCGGCGAGACCACGATGCCGACCCCGGTCTGCAGGAGCGCCGGAACCTGGTAACACAGGGACTTGCCACCACCGGTCGGCATCAGCACGAACACATCCCTGCCGGCCATGACATCCTCGATGACATGCTCCTGGGCGACCCGGAAGGCATCGAAACCAAAGACCTCCCGCAGTACGGATCTGGCTGTCGGGGTGGCAGGGGAATGCAAAGGCATAGGAGAAGGTCGGGCTGCTGGATGTGACTGCCAGTGTACTCGAGTCACGGCCTGGATTTGTGAGGACAAATCGCATTGTCATGTAGTCGTCGCGCTTACTACACTACGGAGCTTCGACCATCGGAGCCAGACATCATGCAAATAGCCCACGACGGTGACCTGCCGCGCTCATCCGACTTCGAACAGATCGGCGAGCTACTGCCCCTCGAAGGCGCGCGCCTGCTCGAACTGGGCTGCGGTGCGGCCTTTACCACCCGCCGCCTGGCCGAGAGCTTTGCACTGCGTGAGATCGTGGCCATGGAGGTCGATCAGATCCAGCATGGTAAGAATCTTCTGATACCGGATCTGCCTGATGTCCGCTTTCAGTTCGGTGGTGCCCAGGACATCGCCCTGGCCGACGACTCGGTGGACGCGGTCATCATGCTGAAATCACTGCACCATGTGCCGACTGAAGACATGGACAGGGCCTTTTCGGAGATTACCCGGGTGTTGCGCCCCGGCGGATTCGCGTACATCTCGGAACCGGTATACGCCGGTGACTTCAACGACATCCTGCGACTCTTCAATGATGAAAAACTCGTACGTGAGGCCGCCTTCGAGGCGATCCGGCGGGTAGTCGACAGTGGACAGCTTGAGCTCGAGCGCGAGATACACTTCCACAGCACCACACGCTTCGAGGGTTTCGCAGAATTCGAGCACCGCATTCTCGGGGCAACACACTCCACCTTCGACGTGGACGATGCCCTGTATGAAAAGGTCAGGCAGCGCTTCATGCCGCATGTCGGTGACAATGGTATCGCCGAGTTCCTCAGCCCGCTGCGGGTAGACCTGCTGCGCAAACCGGGCTGACACCATCTGCCCGGGCAGGATCATCGGGCTGCCGCGAGTTTGCGTAGAGGCAGCCCCCGACTGAGGCATGTCGTGTCCAAGCCGCCGATGTGTATGCAAAATCTCCATGAAAAGCACATACCCTTGCTTCTGTTCGGCCTCGGGGCGCCGTGATAGCGTAGACCGGCAAACCAGCCATCAGACCGGAGAGAAATGCGCAGCCTGATCCTGTTTCGGCATGGAAAATCCGATTGGAACGCCGACTTTGCGTCCGACCACGAACGCCCGCTGGCAAATCGCGGCAAAGAGGCGGCGCTGTGCATGGGGCGGATGCTCAGCGAGAGCGGACAGTTGCCGCAACTCGCGGTCACTTCGTCTGCACTGCGCGCGCGCGCCACCCTGCAGCTGGCGGTCCGCGCTGGCCGCTGGCACTGTCCGATACGCGTCGAAGATGCCCTTTACAGCAGCTCTCCCGACAGAATCATGAACTGGATCAAGGCACTGGAAGACAATCCGGAGTGCCTGCTTCTGACCGGACACGAACCCACCTGGTCGGAACTTGCAGGTCGCCTGATTGGGGAAGGTTCCGTTCGGGTGCCCACGGCCAGCATGCTCAAGATCGACTTTGAGATCCAGGCCTGGCGGCAGATCCACTACGGGCGCGGCCAGCTGAAATGGCTGATGCCACCGAAGCTGGTGTGCAGTTCGAAGGGCGCGAAATAGCGGTCTTTCCGCTTTCCCGCATCGGGTTCACCCTGCCCGTTAAAGACTTACTCCCGCGCTCTCCCCATCGGCCGCGGAACCAGCAGGGCCCGAGGGCATCCTGGTCAGATCCGGCCAATGTCCTTTTCCGGTACGGCAGGCGATCCCACGCCGGATCTCGACCCCATTGGCATCCTCCAGGCGCTCCTCGTATTCACGGCAGAAGCGGTTGTCCTTCGTGCGGAAGGTGCTCAATGGCGTGACCTCGGCGCGTGCCAGCCCAACCGGGGCGACCCAGGAAGCCGCCTTGCCGCTGGGCGTGTTCTCCAGCGTCTGATGTTTCAGAGACGCAATCTCCTGCCTCATCTGAAACAACGCATCCTGCATCTGCTGGTCGATCGAGTCCTGCCTGATCACCAGCACCACAGCCAGGAGCAGGCTCGCCGCAAGTGCCGCCGGTACAACATAGTGGCTGAAGACATGCCGCCGCTTTCGCTTGAGCAAGGCGTGGAACCTTGCGGGAACAGCTTGTTGTTTCACCGGGTCGAAGGCCGATCGCAACAGCCGGTCCAGTTCGACCAGCTCTTTCAGATAACTGCGCGCTTGCGCATTCTCTGCCAGCAGCACAGCCACGGCCTCGCTCTCTTTCTCATCGAGCTGACCGTCGTTGAATGCATTGATCAGCGTGCGTTGTTCGTCATTCATCCGGAGATCCCAGTTTCAAATTCGGTACTCTCATCACCGAGCTTTTCGACGAGTGTCTTGCGTGCGCGTACCAGGCGGCTGGTAACGGTACCCATCGGGACCTGCAGAACCTCGGCGGCCTCTTTATATGACAGGCCTTCCACACAAATGAGCATCAACGCCGAGCGGTGCTCTTCCGACAACTGCAGCATCGCCTCTTGCACTTCGCTCAGCCGAATGTGATTGTGCATCGGGTCCATGTTCACAGGACGCAGGTCCCCCACACGCTTGACCTCCTCGGCATTGCGGTCACGGACAGATTGGGCCCGAATACCGTCGATATGCAGATTGCGAATCACCTGGTACATCCAACTGTCGAGTCGGGTATCCGGCAGAAGTGAATCTTTGCGCTTAAGCAGCCGCTCGCAGGCCGCCTGCACCAGATCATCCCCCCACGCCACACTTCCGCTCAAACCCGTGGCAAAACGTCTCATGCGTGGAATCAGTTCAATCAGTTGTTCAGTCAGATCTGGCTGTGCCATGTCTTCCGCGCAATGTGTACACCTGCCAATGAGGGAACGGTTGTCGGCGGCATTTTTATCCATCCCCCGCCGTCCCCAACATGCTGAGCCCCGGCATCAGCCAGCGACCCCGTCGATGCGGGAAAATGGGATATCATCTTCGGGGATGAAAATCCCGCGCTCATTCGTTATTTTTGCAGGAAGTCCGAGAACGCTCCAGAGCGTGGAACGAATGACGCAGAAATATCCAGTCCCGCCGAACACGGTACCACTGAGCGACTCGGTCTCTCCCCCGGCATCGAACTCGGGGAATTATGCCCGCATGGCCGCTGCGGTATGCCTGCTGCTCGCCACGGCGCTTGCCCCGATCTCGGTCTATGCCGATGAAATCACGCCGAATTCTGAGCCCACGATAAACAATGAGCTCGCCATCGAGGACGAAGACCCGGAATCCGCTGACGACGGCAGCAGCGCTTTGAGAGACATGTTCAAGTCCTACGACCTGAAGGACGTCGAGCCGATCAGTGCTAAAGAGGAAGCAGCCCTGCTGGGCAACTGGGGAGACAGCGACGCCGAAGACGGCGACTGAACCCAGGAGGGCACTTCACGATCGCGAGCTCACCTTTCCGCCAACGCATTGCCCTCGGCGAAATAGCGGTAGCGGACGATCTTCGATATTTCTCCCTTTTCGTCCGCCAGGATCTTGAAATACCTGCCGCCATCGCTCACCAGATGCCGACACTTGGCCTTGCGTTTGCCGAACGCCAGGCAGATCTTGCCATCAGCCTGGATCGACCAGGTTCCGATCCGGCGCACCCACAGACGCTCCTGCATGGCCTGCCCATTGGGATGGTAATAGGTAAAGCTGGTAAACGAGGTATTCAGGTTGAACGACTCAACCGTATTGCCGACGAACAGTCGCCTCGCCTCGTCCGCCGTGAGCACCCTTTGCGCTTCTCGGTTTGGCGAGGTCTGACAGCCCGCCAGCAAGACCGCTGCCAGGGCGGTCGAAATGAAGATTTTCATAGCTTTCGTCACTCTCGGAATCATGAATGCATCCGTCCTTTCGATAACAGCCTTCACCTATTTGGCGTTGCGAAGCTTGCGTACTTTCCTACCGAGAGTCTTGTAGTCTGCCTCGTCCGGCGGAATTATCGAGACCAGCGTCCAACTGCTGGTCCTCTTGGGGGTCGTGCGTTGCATGTCTGTCACAAGACCCAGGTCGCGACTGAAGGAAAATCGTCGTGATTCCTTGACCTGCTTCTGCCAGGTCTTGCGCTGATGGATATACCGCTCGCAGGCGAACGAATCGAGCTTACGCATCACACCCAACACCTTTTCCTGGCGCGACCCAAGATGCTTGCAATCCCAGATGCGGGTCGATCGCTCACCGGTATGTTTGATGCGCTGCATCGAAAACCCGACTCGGGTACCAGTCGGCAGCGTGTCGATTGAATCCGGATCGCCCTCGCCGAGCGACTGTGAATAACCCTTGCCACTCAAGAAGTCCCGTCGTTTCAACGGCGGCATGATCGGGTTTTCAGCCCTGAGAAACTGACGCTTGCGATCATCTTCCCAGAGCGACTGGCCATTGGCGGTCGACAAGAGCTTCTCGACCCGCCCGTCTGAATACAACACCACGCTGCCAACCGGCACTGTCGCTGACGCGGCACCAGCCAGGAGACAAAGCACTGACAATTTCCCTATATACCTGATCGTTCTGTTCATAATTCGTACTCGATTCCGCTTCGTACCGGGTGCGTAAAATCCCCGGAATATCTATTGCCTTCTTCCACTTTTACCGACAGCTTCAACCTGACCGGATCGGGCACCGCATAGCAATGCCTGAATACATATGTCGCCAATCCACCCTCGACCACCGCGTCTCGAAACGAATGGTCGACGCCCGGAAGGGTTACCAGCGCCGACGCTGCCGGCTCGCCCCTGTCGGCAGCGAATGCAGTCATGGCGCGGGTCCAGGCCTGTGCACGTTGCAGGCGGGTGTCCCCCTGGCTCCCGCAGACGATCTCCGAACGGTTGAGTTCCTCGTCGTCATCGCGATTGTCACGCTCCCCTACCAGGACCAGCGTCGGCAACCGCGCAGCAGCGAGCGTATTGAGCCTTGCCGCATCCAATCCCGACGCATCAGCGGTGCCATAGGGATAAGCCAGGGAATCGTCGGGCATCGTGTACCAGCCGGCCGCGCCCAGAACCAGGCGCCGAACACGCTGTGGATGGACCAAGGCAAAACGATGCGCAAACTGTGCGCCGCCCGAAAAGCCGAACATGTCGACTTTCGATGTATCCCAGCCTGTGGCACGGCTCAAGGCATTCAGCAGGCGTATGAGCGCCAGGTCGGCACGTGGCCCCCGCCCCTTGCGACCCAGACGCTGAAAATCGCAGAATCTATCCGCAGCGAATACCGGTGCGGCCAGGAGCACACCGTAATGCTCCGCATGTGATTTAAAAAGTTCAAGATGTTCTTCGGCGTTCCGCGACACGCCGTGGACCGAAACCAGAACCCGCCCCTGGGGGTGTGGCTTGTTTGGCAGGTACAGGTGACACGGGAGATCCGGACCGGTTTTTGATCCCAGCAAGACGGATCGGCCACCGCCCTGCAAACGGCGGATTGCGCATGGCCGATGGTCTGCACCCGGTGACGTCAACCGCATGACGAGCCCCGCGGGCAAGACCGCCGATCTATCGACAAACCGGACCGGAAGGCATGCAGTGAAACGACATTTGCCTCGGGCAGTGCATTGGCGTATTGCTCCAATCCAGCGTCGCTCAACGCCCATACCGTATCGCAATGCCTGAGTGCAGATCGTCGATGGCTCACCATCAGCACCGTGCCTGGAAATGTGCTGATATTGGCGTCGAGTGCACGCAGGGCCTGCTGATCGAGGTTCGCATCGGCCTCGTCCAGCAACAGGATGGCCGGCTTGCGTAACAGCGCCCGAGCCAGGGCCACACGGACCCGTTCGCCCTGCGAAAGATTGGCGCCGTCTTCCGCAATCGTCGCATCCAGCCCGCCGGACAGGTGATCGACAAGCCCGCAAAGCTCGCAGGCCCGCAGCACCTGCTGCAACTGCTCAGATTCGATCCGGCCAGCCCCATAGCAGAGGTTTTTCCGCAGGCTGCCCCGAATCAGGGGCATATCCGCACTGACATAGGCCACCTGCGCGCGCAATGAGGACAGGCGCACCTTGGCGATATTCTGACCATCGATCGTGATCCTGCCCTTGTCGGGGTCGAACAAGCGGCCGACCAGGCCGAGCAGGGTGGACTTGCCACTCCCGTTGTCGCCGACGATGGCCACCCGCGCCCCCGGCGCGGTTTGTGCGTTGATCCCGGACATCACACGGCGCACGCCGACGTTACGGAATTCGATCACACCCTTCGATATCTCCAGCGCCTTGCCGCTGCGCCGATCACTTATCCGCGTGGTCAACTGCGAGATGCCGATGATATTGCTGCGTGCAACCTGCGCAGCGAGCCAGTATTCCTGCACCCGCCCCAGATCGCGCAAGGGCTGAGTAAGAAAGCCGATGATACTGATCACCGCGGCCACCATGCCCGGACTCAGATCGTCGGGAGGCAGCAGATAGGCAAGTGACAACACCATCAGTACGTTGGCCCCGGCCGTAGCATCGATCACCGCCCGCAATGAGCCTATCTTATCCGCCTTTTCGACCGAGGCCTGCAACACCTGGTCCGACTGGCGGCGCATCAACCTGTGCTCACGCCTGGTCTGCCCGAAGGCCTGTACCGTGGCGAGATTGTTGATCTTCTCGGTGACATTTGAGGCCAGACGTGCCTGGCGACGCCGCGTCTCCTCGATTGCCGCACGCAACGATGCGCTGTGCCGCAGGGTCCAGATCGCAGACACCGCGAGGATCAGTCCGACGCCGACCGCGAACGGCCAGTGCAGCCACAGCAGGGCAGACAGCGCAATCGACACCGTTATGGCCGCCACCAGCAACCTCGCCAGGCCGAGACTCACCCAGCGGCGCAAGGCAGACAGATCACCGACAAATTTAAGCAGCACGGCACCTTTTCGACGCTGCCTGAACTCACGCGGATTGCTCGCCAGCAGGCGGCGATACAATCTGTGCCTCACCGCACGCACATAGTGCTGACCCAATACCTCCGCCTCAACGCGTTCTCCGCGACGCAGCCAGGCGCTCGACAGAACGATGGCGGCAAGGCCGGCAAAGAAAAACGGTACCGTGGCGTTCGCCGTGCCCAGGAGGTCAAAGATGCGCATTACCATCCAGGCGCCGAGCACCGCCAGGACACCCTGCGCCAGGCCGTTCAGCAACAAGAGGCGGAAGGCGGCTCGCCGGTCACCGGCAATCAGCTTGGGAAATCGCATGATCAATAGCCGTTGTCGTTCAGCAATTCTACCGCCACCACCGGATCGGACAGGACCTGCTTCGACAAGACAGGCAAGCCAAGCGCGCTGGTGGTCTCGCGGATTGCCAGCGGTGATGCGGTCAGGGTTCCGCTCACGGCACTGACATGCAAGCCCTTTGACTGCAGCCACTGAACGCCAGCCACCGCACCCATGGCGTCACTGGCGGCAAAAATCAACTTGTCGCAGTAATAGGAGAATCCGGGCGAGGCCAGCAGGCCGGCCGTCTCCGCCTGCAGGACACCGTCTGCAACCTCGACGACGATCACATCCGTCTTCAGGCCACCCAGGTGACTCAACAGACGCAGGAATACCTTCTCGATCTCCTGTGACGCCAGCTGATAGGTCGAGGCATAGCCGGCATCTGTGAAATCCACAACTTCACACGCACCCGCATCTTTCATCTGCCAGTAGTCACCACCGGCTCCCGTTCCCGTTACCTTGGCCGCGCCAACCCGCTTTCCCGCGCACACCAGGCCCCTTATCAGGCGTGCTGCAGCAGTGGTCTTACCGGCATTCATCGCGGTTCCCGCAACCACGATCACCGGCGGCAGGGGCTTGGGAAAGGGCCGACCGTCGATCCGCCAGTCGCTGACATTCAGCCGCCTGCCATGGAGATCCGCCAGCAGCCCCAGCGGCTGGATTCGGGTGGGGTTCCTCGTCCTGGCATTTTTGCTGAGCATTTTCGCGGCAATCCCGCCGGCAGCCACGAGATGACATTCATCGAGATCACCCGGGACCTCTGCCTCAAACTGGTCCGGCGCATAGCGATTCGCATAGGTGACCACGATTTCATCGCCTTTATACAGCTGGGAGCGGCGCCCTTCGGGCAACTCGAGCTTCGTATGGTGGCCAACGGCCGCCACGCGGGCCAGGACCAGGTCACCCTGCCGTGGCCGGACGCCGTCTCGCAACAGCAGCAAGCCCTCTGGCAGGCGCGCACGCCGAGTCGTAAACCCCCAGCGGGCATTGGCCAGACGTTGCGCATCGACAATGTCAACCGCTGCATCATTATCCGGTGCCTTTTCGAGCTGCGCCGCGACAGTTCCCTGCGCACGACTCGAGGGCGCTTCGGTCTCGATGGGGTAACTGTCCGTATCATCCAAAACGCTGTCATACATAGCTATACGATTCCTGTTCCTGCTTGGCTGCTGCTCCAAACCTGGGTGTCGAGGCCGACCGGGCAATACCCTTCACCACAGAAATTGGACGCCACATGATATTTTTCGAGCCAGCACACCGGCGAGCTCATGTAACAAACGTTTGCAGATGGACTTTTTTTCCACCTGGAGCAATTTTTAGTGTGCAGGTGGTGTGAAGCCACGCAGGTGTCCGTACGATCGTCCGAAATGTTCCCGGCGGCGAAG
>CAZCDY010000014.1:0-43938 GCA_964497145.1 uncultured Gammaproteobacteria bacterium | reverse complement strand
CTGGATTGTGATTCCAGTGGTCGTGGGTTCGAGCCCCATCGCCCACCCCAAACAAGACAGAAAAAGCGGTTGCCGTCAGGTGCCGCTTTTTTTGTGTCCGTGGATCCCCGAGCGGGGTCTTTTGCTTGACGCTGGGGGCGTTGTACAGCAGACTTTCGAGTTTACTCGGGACTCTCACTTGTCCCCGGTCAGCGGCCCCGACCAGGGGCCGTTTGCTTTTCCGTTTCAAGGCGTTACGAGGTGGCATATGTTCAGCAAAGAGATGCGTATCGAGGGTTATGACGATGAGCTGTCTGCGGCCATCAAGGCCGAGGAACGTCGGCAGGAAGAGCATATCGAACTCATTGCCTCGGAGAACTACACCAGCCCCCGGGTAATGGAGGCCCAGGGCTCGGTCCTGACCAACAAGTACGCCGAGGGTTATCCGGGCAAGCGTTACTATGGCGGCTGTGAATTCGTCGACAAGGCCGAACAACTGGCGATCGATCGTGCCAAGCAGCTGTTTGGCGCCGATTATGCGAACGTGCAGCCGCATTCCGGTTCCTCCGCAAACCTGGCCGTGTACATGGCACTGTGCCAGCCTGGCGACACCGTACTCGGTATGTCGCTGGCCGACGGCGGCCACCTGACCCACGGCGCGAAGCCGAGCTTTTCCGGCAAGATCTATAACGCAGTGCAGTATGGTCTGAACCCGGATACCGGCGAGATCGACTACGAGCAGGTAGAGCGCCTTGCCCGCGAGCACAGGCCGAAGATGATTGTGGCAGGTTTTTCGGCCTATTCGCGGGTCGTCGACTGGCAGCGATTCCGTGATATCGCGGACGAGGTGGGCGCTTATCTCTTTGTCGACATGGCACACGTCGCGGGCCTGATTGCGGCGGGCGTTTACCCGAGTCCGGTACAGATTGCCGACGTGACGACCACCACCACGCACAAGACCCTGCGTGGCCCGCGTGCGGGTCTGATCCTGGCCAAGGCCAACCCGGAGATCGAAAAGAAACTCAATTCGGCGGTATTCCCCGGCGGCCAGGGAGGTCCGCTGGAGCATGCAATCGCGGCCAAGGCCGTGGCCTTCAAGGAGGCCATGGAGCCGGATTTTGTCGAGTACCAGAAGCAGGTGGTGAAGAACGCCAAGACCATGGCGCAGGTGTTCATGGATCGCGGCTATGACGTGGTTTCCAAGGGAACCGACGATCATCTGTTCCTGGTCAGTTTCATCGAGGCAGGCCTTACCGGAAAAGAGGTGGACGCCTGGTTGGGTGCGGCCAATATCACGGTCAATATGAACGCCGTGCCGAATGATCCGCAGTCGCCGTTCGTGACATCGGGTATCCGCGTCGGCACGCCGGCAGTCACCACGCGTGGGTTCGGTGAAGAGGATTGCCGCACGCTGGCCGGCTGGATGTGCGATGTGATCGACAGCCGCGGCGACGGCACCGTGATCGCTGCGGTGAAGGCAAAGGCGCTGGATATCTGTGCCAGATATCCGGTCTATAAATAGTCCGAACGGGGCGAGGATCGAGGATATGCGTCAAGTGATAATTCAGCGATTGCAGTCGGATTGCCTCGGCCCTGTTTTACCTCGGTCCTGATCCGTGCGTTGTCCATTCTGCGGAGCCCAGGACACCAAAGTCGTCGATTCCCGGTTGCACGGGGACGGTGACCAGGTGCGCCGGCGGCGCGAATGCAATATCTGCAAGGAACGCTTTACGACCTACGAATCTGCCGAACTCAATCTGCCGCGGGTGGTGAAGAGCGACGGCCGGCGGGTCAATTTCGATGGCCGCAAGCTGCGTGCAGGCATTGAGCGTTCGCTGGAAAAGCGCCCGGTCTCGACCGAGGCGACCGATACCGCGATCAACCACATCACGCGTCGCCTGATGGCCGGTGGCGAGGGCGAGGTCTCCTCGCGCAAGATCGGTGAACTGGTGATGGATGAGTTGAAGCAACTCGACCAGGTCGCCTTTGTGCGTTTCGCCTCGGTGTATCGTCAGTTCGAAGACGTCAATGCCTTTCGCGAAGAGATCGAGAAACTCGAGAGTCAGCTGACACCCGAGGCCCGCCGCCAGCAGTTGGACCTGCTCGACGAGGAAAAATGAGCGCCTCCTTCAGCGCCGATGACCACCGGTTCATGGTGCGTGCGCTGAGCCTGGCCGAACGCGGGCTCTACACTACCGACCCCAATCCACGTGTGGGTTGCGTGCTGGTCAGGGAAGGCCAGGTGATCGGCGAGGGCTGGCACCGCCGCGCGGGCGAGCCGCACGCGGAGCGCAATGCCTTGGCGGCCGCCGGGGATGCTGCGCGTGGAGCCACCGTCTACGTGACCCTGGAGCCCTGTTCACATCATGGGCGCACTCCCCCCTGTTCGCAGGGCCTGGTCGAAGCGGGTGTGGGTCGCGTTGTGGCGGCCATGCCCGATCCCAATCCCCTGGTCGGCGGTGAGGGTCTGGCGATGTTGCGTGCTGCGGGGGTCGAGACCGAGGTCGGTCTGCTGCGGGTCGCTGCCGAGGCGCTGAACCCCGGGTTTCTGAAGCGCATGCGGCAGGGCCGCCCCTACGTACGCTGCAAACTGGCAATGAGCCTCGACGGTCGCACTGCGATGGCCAGTGGCGAAAGTCAGTGGATCACAGGTGCGGCGGCACGCAGGGATGTGCAGTTTTTACGTGCGCGCAGCAGCGCGATCCTGACCGGTATCGGCTCTGTGCTGGCCGACGACCCGTCGATGAACGTGCGCCTGCCGATCGGGGATCTGCATGGCGTGGAAAGCGACGATTATCTGCGGCAACCCCTGCGCGTGGTCATGGACACCCGTCTGCGCACGCCACCGCGAGCGAGGATGCTGGCTTTGGGCGGCGATACCCTGATCGTGTGCGGCGAGGGGGCCTCTGCCGATGCCGAGGCGGAGCTGCGAGCCGCTGGTGCCGATGTGCTGCGGCTGCCGCAGCTGGGTGGCCGGATCGATCTGTCCGACATGCTGGGTGCGTTGGCCTCTCGCGGGGTGAATGAGCTCTTGATCGAGAGCGGTGCGACGCTCGCTGGCAGCGCCCTGCAGGCAGGTCTGGTCGATGAACTGATCGTCTACATGGCGCCCAATCTGATGGGGGATGCAGCGCGTGGGCTGGTCAGGCTGCCGGGGCTGGGGCATCTGGCCGAGCGCGTCGAGCTGCGGTTCCGCGATGTCCGCCGGGTCGGGGAAGACCTGCGGCTGGAATTGAGCCCCGTGCTCAGGTCCGGAAGTGACTGACCAGGTTTTCGAGTTGTTCTGACAGTTGCGACAGTGAGCTTGCCGTGCCGCTGATCTGATGGTTGTCGGTCACGATCTCTTCGCTGTCGCTGTTGATCCTTACCAGGCTTTTTGAGATCTCTTCTGCGGTCTGCCGCTGTTCCGTGGCGGCGCTGGCGATCTGCTGGTTCATGCCCTGGATGCTCGCGACCGACTCCACGATGTTGTTCAGGGAGGCCCCGGTCTGTTCCCCTTTTGCCACGGTACTCTGTGCCATCTCGCTGCTCTCGCGCATGGTCCGGGCCGCCTCGTGCGCCTGCGTCTGCAGCCGCTCGATCATGCCCAGTATCTCGGCGGTCGATTGCTGGGTGCGGTTGGCCAGGGTGCGCACCTCATCCGCCACTACCGAGAAACCACGGCCCTGGTCGCCTGCGCGTGCGGCCTCGATGGCGGCATTGAGCGCGAGCAGATTGGTCTGTTCGGCGATACCGCCGATGACATCGATCACGCCACCGATGGCGTCGCTTTCGCGTTCCAGCGAGTGGATGGTTTCGGCCGCCAGTTCGACCTGGCTGCCAAGGGTATGAATGGCTTTCAGGGTGTCGTCGACAATCTTCTGTCCGGAATTGGCCTCGCTGTGTGCCCGGTTGGCGCTTTCCAGGGCTCCCTGTGCCGAATCAGCGACGTTCGAGACAGTGAAAGTCATCTCCTGGGTGGCAGTCGAGATCTGTCCGGTCTCGTCCTGCTGTCGGCGTGAACGGTCCAGGTTGGCCTGGGTCAGTGTGTTCATCTCGTTCGAGGATCTTGCGAGTTGCTGCACGCCCTGGTCGACCTCGACCACGGTATCGCGGATCTTGGCGACGAACTCGTTGAAGGAGTGACTGACAGCGCTTATCTCGTCTTTGCCGCTGACCTCCAGACGCGCGGTCAGGTCGCCATCGCCGCTGGCGATCTCGCTCATCCTGCGGGCTACCCGGCGCAAAGGCGCGGCGATGGTGCGGATGCTGGCGAGGTAGGCGGCAAAGGCCATGACCAGGCCGACCAGGATCAGACTGACCACCAGCCAGATGGCCGAGCTGCGCGAGTCGGCCGCGGTGGCCAGCTGCTGTGCCACGATCTGGCGGCTTTCCTCTTCTATACGACTGGCGTCCTGCATCAGTGCATCGGCGACCTCGCTATAGTGATCGCGGGTGCGACGGAGTTCGATATGCGTCTGCAGGGCGGAATTGAACTGTCCCTCGTTGGCCTTGGCGAGTTGCAGCAGTGCAGCGTCAAAGGTCTGCTTGCCGAACGGACCCTTGCCCACGAGTTTGCCGGTCAGCGATTCCGATTCGGCCAGTTGTTCCATGTAGACATTGAGGTCGCCCAGACTGGTGTTTGCGGCCTCGACCAGATCGGCATTGTCCGGATCATCCAGTAGCTGACGGTAGTCGAACAGACGGGTCATCAGGGCGAGGCGGGCATCGGCCGTGGCGGAAATGATGCCCCATTCCTCTGTGTCCATGGCGTTGCTGGACTCATCTTCGGCAAGGCCGGCATTCCACTCGAGGTTGACCAGGGCCTGGCTGGCCTTTTCCTCGATAACCAGCAGCAGATCCTTGGACTGGTTGATGGTGTTCAGCAGGGTCTTGTAGCTGTCGACATAGTCGGCATGCAGCTTGAGCAGCGATTGCCGGACCTTGTTGAAGTCGGCCATCTTCTGCTGTACCTGATCCAGCTGGTCGCCCGACACCAGGCCGGCACTGTTGATCGCGACGAAGGATTTCGCCGACAGTTCGCTGCCGGCTGTAATCTGTTGCTGCGCCTTTTCGGTGCGGGCGCTCAGCGCCATATCGACACCGATCATCTGCTGCAGCACGCCGCGGATGCCCTTGTCGACGGCTCGCACCGTGATGTCTACCGGTCCGGTGATGCGGTTCAGTGCGTCGCTGATGCGGTCTGCGGCGAGCAGGCCGGCCGCACCGATGCCCACCAGCAGGACCGCCATAAGGAGATATCCGATCCCGATTCTTTTGCCAACGCTGAACACAGTTTTCCCCAGGTAATTGTTCTGCCTGGGCTTTTTAATCGGCGACGGCGGAATGAACTTGAGACCACCTTCGTGCCGTGCCTGTACAATCAACGCTTCGATCGAATTTGAGTCAGTCGCAGTGGAGACGGCGCTATGTTCACGGGGATTATCGAGGCGATTGGGCAGGTCGCGGAATTGCAGCAGCGCGGCGGTGATGTCCGTGTCCGTATCCGAACCGGCAAGATGGACCTTGGCGATGTCGCCCTGGGCGACAGCATTGCGGTCAACGGCGTTTGTCTCACTGCCGTTGAACTGCCAGGTGACGGTTTCATCGCCGACGTCTCGCGCGAGACCCTTTCACTGACCAGTCTTGGACAGTTGAAACCGGGTGGGGGGGTCAATCTCGAAAAGGCCCTGACGCTGGCGACCCGTCTCGGTGGGCATCTGGTGAGTGGTCATGTCGACGGCCTCGGCACGGTGATCGAGCGCCACGATGATGCCCGCTCGGTCCGTTTCACCATTGAGGCGCCGGCGGAGTTGGCCCGCTATATCGCACACAAGGGTTCGATCACTGTCGATGGCACCAGCCTCACGGTGAATGCGGTGGATGGCAGGCGTTTCGAACTCAACATCGTGCCGCATACGCTGCAGGAGACCATCATGGCCGGCTATGCCGCCGGCAGGCAGGTGAACCTGGAAGTCGATCTGGTCGCCCGTTACCTCGAACGGCTGCTGCTGGGCGAAAAGGCGGCGGATCCCGGGATGGCTGGCGTCGACCTTGCGATGCTGGCGCGTGCCGGTTTCGTGAAGCATTGAGGCCGTAGCGCGGTCCTTACCGGCTTGAATGCCTTGCCGCCGACGATCAGGCTTCGCCGTTGCTGAATCGTTCGATGGCCTGTTGCGCCCAGTACTCGCCGGCCGCGATCACCTCCTGCGCGCGGTAGAACTCGTGTGCACCGCAGGTGTTGATCGGGATCTCTATCAGCAGGTCCGGCGGGTAGGCCGCCAGTTTGCATCGTGAGATGCTGGCCTGCATCGCGTCCAGCGACAGCAAGGCTGCATCGGTGAGCGAAAGGCTGGGTGCGGTGTCATCCTGCTCGCTGCTGATGCCAAGTCGTTCCTGCAGCTGATCGATGAATGCCTCGATTTGCTTCTGATAGCGGTGCCGTGGCTTGACCGCCGGCTTCGGTTCGATATTTCGCCGGCTGCCCCCACCCATCCTCTTCTCGACGCCGGAAAGGCTGACCGCGATGATCGCGTCGGTGGGGTCTTGCAGGGTTGGTGCTATGGGGACGGGGTTCAACACGCCGCCGTCGAGAAGCGGTTGCCCGTTGACGGTATGCGGCGTGAATATGGTCGGCACAGCAATGGATGCACGGATGGCCTCGAACAGGTCTCCGCGGCTGAGCCAGACCTCTTTGCGTGCCAGGATGTCCGAGGCGACGATGGTCAGTGGTATCGGCAGGTCTTCGATTCGGTGTTTGCCTACGAACTGCTGCAAGGTTTCCATCAGCATCTGGCCCTTGAGCATGCCGGCGCCGCCCCAGGCGATATCCAGATAGCGAAGTACATTGAATTCGGTGAGTTCCTGGACCCAGTCGGCATAGTGGTCGAGTTTGCCCGCAGCATAGAAGCCGCCGATCAGTGCGCCCATGGAGCTGCCGGCGATGGCACCGATCTTCCAGCCATGCCGCTCCAGGACCCGGATCACGCCGATGTGGGCGAGGCCGCGGGCACCGCCGCTGCCGAGCACGAGAGAGATCGTTTTGCCTTCGGTTTTTTTCAACGCAATACCCCGATTATCTTTGAGATCCGGCCTTTAGCCGTCGCCTGGACCCGAGCGTTGCCCTTGGTTTACGGCCGCACCGAGCCCCGGTGCCAACAGAAACGGCTATGCGCTGGCGCGCGCAAGCAGGTCCAGCATCAGGCCGCCTGCGGTATCCATGTCCGCGGCATAGACCGCCACGCCGTCTTCATGCCCCCCCATGGCGAACCCACCGCTGTCCGATGTCGCCGTTGCCAGCAGGCGCCCGACCTCGGCCGCCATTGCCGGTGTGCCATAGCCGGCCTCGGGTGCCGTCAGCGGCAGGCCCAGGGCCGTTGCCCGCCGCCAGATCATGGCGGAATGCGCGTGGATCACCGCGGCGGCAGCCGGCAGGGTCAGATAGATCTGGCCGTGCGTCATTGCCTCCGAAGAGGGACGCACGGGACCGGTCGCCCTGAGCCGGTTGCGCGCCGGATCGACATCCTGCACCCAGGCAAGGTCTTCGGCGGTCAGAGTCGCCTTGCCGCCTGTCTGGGTACCCGATATCACGAACCCCCGGCCGGCCCGGACGCTGATATTGCCGTAGGCATAGCCGTCATACAGACCAGGGTCCCGGCCGATCAGGCCCAACTCGCGGCAGCGGGCGAACCAGCGGCAGAGTAGCGATATATCTGTCTCCGGGGGCAGCTTTCCAGGTCGAAAGTCCAGCTCGTAACGAATTACGCCTTCAGATTGTTTCATTCAGGCATTCTCTCCCGTGGGTCAGGGCTGTTAAACTGCTGCGTTTGCCGAGCCAGTTGCAACGAGATGGCACTGAATACTACTGAAGAAATCATCGAAGATCTGCGCCAGGGCCGCATGGTGATCATCATGGATGATGAAAACCGCGAAAACGAGGGCGATCTGATCATCGCGTCGGAATCGACCTCCCCGGAAGCGATCAACTTCATGGCCAAGTACGGCCGTGGTCTGATCTGCGTGACCTTGACCAAGGAGCGCTGTCGTCAGTTGCGCCTGCCGCTCATGGTCAACAGCGACAACCAGCTCGAGGCGACCAATTTCACGGTCTCGATCGAAGCGGCAGAGGGTGTCACCACCGGTATCTCGGCGGCCGATCGTGCGACCACGGTCCTGGCAGCGGTCAAGCCCGATGCCCAGCCGCAGGATCTGGTCCAGCCGGGTCACATCTTTCCGCTGATGGCACAGCCGGGAGGGGTGCTTGTGCGCGCCGGCCATACCGAGGCCGGTTGTGACCTGGCGCGCCTGGCAGGCTTCTCGCCCTCTTCGGTGATCGTCGAGATCCTGAATGAAGACGGCAGCATGGCGCGCCGACCGGACCTCGAGCTTTTTGCCGCCGAGCACGACCTGAAGATCGGCACCATCGCTGATCTGATCCAGTACCGGATCAAGAACGAGAAGACGGTTGAACGTGTCACGTCCTGCAATCTGCCGACCGATCACGGTGAGTTCCAGCTGGTGGCCTACCAGGATGTGATCGGCAACGAGATGCATCTGGCCCTGGTCAAGGGTGAAATCAGTGCCGACCGCCCGACCCTGGTGCGTGTGCATGTGCAGAATACCTTGTGTGATTTGTTTGAAAGCACACGTGATTGCGGATGGCCGCTGCGCAATGCCATGGATGTGGTTGCATCTGCGGGCGAGGGGGTTATCGTGATGTTGCGCAACTACGACAACGCCCGCGACATCGTTCAGCGCATCCAGGATTACAAGTGGCACGGCGTGGACGATAACATTCCCGAGCGCAGATCCGCCGGGGAGGATGACCTGCGTACCATCGGTGTCGGTGCCCAGATCCTGTGTGACCTTGGGGTACGCAAGATGCGTGTCATGAGTGCACCCAAACACCTGCACGCGCTCGCCGGCTTCGGTTTGGAAGTGGTCGAGTTCGTCAGCACCGAGTAATTGCGCAGAAATGTGGTTGAAGAGGAAATCTGCATGAGCATCAAGACTATCGAGGGGGGGCTGAATGTCACCAATGCCCGTTTTTGCGTCGTGGTCGCACGTTGGAACAGCTTCGTCGTGGACAGTCTCGAAGCCGGTGCCATTGATACCCTGAAACGCCATGGCACGCCGGAACAGGACATTACAGTCGTGCGTCTGCCGGGTGCCTTTGAGATGCCGCTGGTGCTGGAAAAGATCGCCGCCAAGGGTGAGTACGATGCGATTGTCGCGCTCGGCGCGGTGATTCGCGGCGGTACCCCACATTTCGAGTATGTGGCCGGCGAATGCGTCAAGGGTATGGCCCATGTCACGCTCAAGCATGGCGTGCCCATCGCCTTTGGCGTCCTGACGGTGGATACCATCGAGCAGGCGATCGAGCGGGCCGGGACCAAGGCGGGCAACAAAGGCGGTGAGGCAGCAGCCACGGCCATTGAGATGGTGAACCTGCTGCGTGAACTCTGAGGCATATCGGCAGTGAGTCGGCAACGCAGCCGTTCGCGCAGCCTGGCAATCCAGGCCCTTTACCAGTGGCAACTGGCGGGTCAGGACGTCAAGTCCATCATTGACCACTTCATGGTGGAACAGGACGCCAGGAAGTTCGACACCGAGTATTTTACGGAGCTGGTGCGTGGTGTGCCGACGCGACTGACCGAACTCGATGCGGCCCTGGCACCCTGCATCGACCGCGCGCTGGAGTCGGTCGACCCGGTCGAGCGCGCTATCCTGCGTCTCGGCACGTATGAACTCATTGAGCATCCCGAGATCCCCTACCGGGTGATCATCAATGAGGCGGTCGAGCTGGCCAAGACCTTTGGTGCGGAGAAGGGACACCGTTACGTCAACGGGGTGCTGGACAAGGCCGCACGTGTCCTGCGCCCGGTCGAGGCGTCGGCACGGCGCTGATCGCCGCGAACCGTGGCTGTCTCCGAATTCGACCTGATCCGGAGGTTTTTCGCCGACGCGACCGCTTCGCGTGCGGACACCCTGGTCGAGGGTCGGCATTTCCTGCCCGGAACGGATCCGGAATCACTCGGCCACAAGGCCCTGGCGGTCAATCTCAGCGATCTTGCCGCCATGGGAGCGGAACCCGCCTGGGTCACCCTCGCGTTGACCCTGCCAGAGGCGGACGAGACCTGGCTGGGTGCCTTTATCAACGGGTTCGCGACCCTGGCGGCCCTGCACGGCGTGCAACTGGTCGGTGGGGACACGACCCGCGGGCCGCTCAGCATCACGGTTCAGGTGCATGGCTTCGTCGACCCGGTTTCGGCCCTGAGAAGGGGCGGCGGGACTGCCGGTGACCGGCTGTTCGTGAGCGGCTGTGTCGGTGATGCCGGTCTGGCCCTGTTGCGTGTCCAGGACGCGGAACCTGCCGATGGAGACGATCGCTATCTGCGTGACCGCCTCGACCGCCCGACGCCCAGGGTGACGCTCGGGCGCCTGCTGGCCGGGCGGGCGAATGCAGCCATCGACCTGTCCGATGGTCTGCTCGCCGATCTCGGGCATGTCTGTACGGCCAGCGGCACCGGTGCGCGGGTACAGCTCGATCATCTGCCTTTATCGGCAGCGGTTGCCGCCGAGTGTGGGCGCGGCAACTGGCAGCAGGCACTGGCCGGCGGGGATGACTACGAACTTCTGTTCAGCATCGCCCCTGACCGGGTCCAGTCCCTGCTGAGAGTCTGTCGTGAGGCCGGCCAGCAGATCCAGGAAATCGGTTGCCTGGTCGCTGACGGTGGTATCGTGCTTGTCTATCCGGACGGGCGCGTGAGCGAGGAGATCCCTCATGGATTCGACCACTTCAGAATCTGAGCCACTGCCCAAACCTATCAAGGGCAATATGGTGCACATGCTGGCCTTCGGCATGGGCGCGGGCTGTTCGCCGAAGGCACCGGGTACCATGGGCACCCTGTTGGCCGTGGGTATCTATCTGCCGCTTTCCAGGTTGTCCTTGCCTGCCTATTCGGCGGTACTGGTCCTGGTGATCCTGGTCGGGATCTGGCTGTGCGACAAGGCCGCGCGTGACCTCGGGTTGCACGACCACCCAGGGATCGTATGGGACGAGATCGCCGGCTACCTGCTGACCATGCTGGCGGCCCCTGCCGGCTGGTCGTGGATGGTCGTCGGTTTCGTACTGTTCCGTCTGTTCGACATCTGGAAGCCCTGGCCGATCGGATGGCTGGATCGTCGCGTGGGTGGCGGCTTCGGCATCATGCTGGATGACCTGGTCGCGGGGGTGTTTGCGGCCGCGTGTCTGCAGGGGCTGGTGCATTGGCTATAGTGCAGGCACGGGAGCGACGCAGGATTTCCATGTTCATCCGGGTTTTCATTGTCTGTTGTCTGCTGAATGCTGCTGCGCTTGCGGGGCCTTCGGTGCGCGTCCTGGCATTGTTTCCGGACAAGGCGATGCTTGAGATCGACGGCGAGCGAAAGGTGCTGGCGGCCGGAAAGACCGGCCCCGGTGGGGTTCGCCTGGTCAGCGCCAACCCGAGTGAAGCCGTGGTTGAAATCGATGGCCGCAGCGAGACACTGCGTCTGGGTTCGGCGGTGAACGCAAGCTACCGGCCGAAGCAGCGGCGTGAAGTCCGGATCCTGAAGGACAATCGCACGGCCGGGTATTTCGTCGACGGCCTGATCAACGGTCAACCGGTTCGTTTCCTGGTCGATACCGGTGCGACCAGCGTCGCGATGAGCGAGCAGCATGCGGCGCGCCTGGGCATTCTGCATCGTGTCGACGGAATTCGTGTCGGTGTGGGAACGGCCTCCGGCGATGCCGTTGCACACCGGGTGAATCTGCGCTCCGTTTCGATCGCCGGAATGCGGCTGGCTGACGTGAAGGCGGTGGTGATCGAGGGTGACAGCCCGCGCAATATCCTGCTGGGGATGAACGTGCTGACCCAGTTCGAGATGGATCAGCGTGAAAACCTGTTGATCCTGCGCAGCAAATTTTAGCCGCGAACCAGCCTAGCCGTAGGGTGCAATAGGCGACAGCCGTATTGCACCGGAAAGACAACCAAGTCGATGAAGAGGGTGCAATTCGGTTCGCTTATTGCACCTTACGCTTTGATTTTCGTCAGGCAGCCGCCTCTTTGTCGTGCTCGATGAGGGCGTAGGCCGAGTGATTGTGAATAGATTCGAAATTCTCCGCCTCGACGGTGTAGGCACAGATCCGTGCGTCCGCATTCAACTGAGCGGCGACGTCACGTACCATGTCCTCGACGAACTTGGGGTTGTCATAGGCACGCTCGGTGACATGCTTCTCGTCGGGCCTTTTGAGCAGGCCGTAGAGTTCACAAGAGGCCTGTTTCTCGACAATCTCGATCAGTTCTTCGATCCAGATGAAATTGCAGGTACGTACCGTCAGGGTGACGTGCGAACGCTGGTTGTGCGCACCGCGGTCCGAGATCGATTTTGAGCAGGGGCACAGGCTGGTGGTAGGGACGATGACCTTGATGTACATCACCGGCTTGGCGTCACGAATCTCGCCGATCAGGCTTACCTCGTAGTCGAGCAGGCTTTCCACACCGGATACCGGTGCCTGCTTGTTGACGAAGTAGGGGAAGCTCATCTCGATATGGCCACGCTCAGACTCGAGCCGCTCGACCATTTCGCTCAACATGTCCTTGAACGACTCGACCGAGATCTCGCGCTCATGGCTGTTGAGGATCTGCACGAACCGGGACATGTGCGTGCCCTTGAAATTGTGGGGTAGGTACACGTACATGCTGAAATTGGCGATAGTGTGCTGCTCGCCCTGGCACGCACCGGGTGGCGGATGTCCTTGATGCCGACTTTGTTGATGGCAATGCGACGGGTATCCGCACTACCCTGGACATCTTCGATTTCGGCGCCGATGGTCGGTTTTGGATTTGCTGCAGTCATTTGATGCTCAGCGAGCGGGGCCCGCCCTTTAAAGTCGAGTGATTTGCTCAGAATTATATCCGCCGCGGCCTGGGCAACAAAACATCGGAAAATGTATGGCGGAGCCGCGTATTATCTCTCCAAGGACGGAAAGACGCTATCCGTTTTTCAGTCAGACAAGAGAAAACGCCTTATTTTTCAGTGCTTCCGGCCAATAATAAAGCGTGCCAGCTGGCGCAGAGGGTCGGCGGCTTCGTCAAGAGAGGCAATATTTTCGAGCGCCTGCTCAATCAGTTGCTGCGCCATTTCACGCGCCGCATCAAGGCCCATCAGGGCCGGATAGGTCGCCTTGGCCGTGGCCGCGTCTTTGCCGCGGGTCTTGCCCAGCACCTGGGTCTCGCCCTCGACATCGAGCACATCGTCGCGTACCTGGAAGGCCAGGCCGATGCATTTTGCGTAGCGTTCGAGACCGGGCAGGCGTTCGTCGCGGCCCGCGCCCGCGGCCAGTGCACCCAGACGGACACTGGCCAGGATCAGGGCGCCGGTCTTGTGGATGTGCAGGTTTTCCAACTCCGCCAGACCAATCTCGCGACCCGTCGCCTGCATGTCCAGGGCCTGGCCGCCAGCCATCCCGCGTGAACCGCTCGCGTGGGCCAGTTCGGCGATCATGCGCAGGCGGTCGATGCGGTCGATGCACAGGTTGTCGTCCTCACACAGAACCCGGAAAGCGAGCGTCTGCAGGGCATCGCCGGCCAGTATCGCAGTGGCCTCGTCGTAGGCCTTGTGACAGGTGGGCCGGCCACGTCTGAGATCGTCGTCGTCCATTGCGGGCAGGTCGTCGTGCACCAGCGAATAGGCGTGAATGAGCTCGACCGCACAGGCGGCAGCATCCAGGCAGTCCGGCCGGGCTCCGAGGGCCTGGCCCGCGGCGTAAACCAGGACCGGGCGCACCCGTTTGCCGTCGCCCAGGGTGGCGTAGCGCATGGCACTGTGCAGTTTCCCCGGCTGCGTGGTCTCGGGCGGCAGCCAGTGATCCAGCGCCCGCTCTACCCGCACCCGGCAGTCGCCCAGAAACACCTGGAATGCGGGATCAAGGGTCATCGTCGAATGGCTCGGTGGGGGCGTCCTGGGTCTTCGCGGTAAGGATCTCGACCTTCTGCTCCGCCGCCTGGAGGGCCTGCTGGCAGCTGCGGGTAAGGGCAATGCCCTGTTCGAAGGCGCCGAGCGATTCCTCGAGACTCAGATCGCCGCTCTCCATGCGTTCCACGAGGGCCTCCAGTTCGCTCAGGGACTGCTCGAAAGAGGCCGGTTCGGTTTTCTTGTTGCTCATACGGCTTCCTGGTTTGTTGTCTAACGCTACCGCAGGCGGACGCATGGCGTAAACCGTCGTGCTGGTCCGGGCATGTTTCGGTTTGCCCCCCGTCGTTGCGGTTCCTTCTGGAATCGGACTTGTGAGGCCAATTTGTTCCCCCCGGAGGATGCGCTTCGGGCCACCGTCGCGCTAAACTCGGCGACCATGCATTGCCCAGGCAGATATCCACTGAGAATCATACTTGCGATTGTGGCTGTGGCCATCGTCGCCCTGGCCCAGCCGATGTTTGCCGCTGACGTGATCGTTGATCCGATCCACGAATACCGCGATGAGGTCGAACGTGGCGAGTTTCAGTATGACGACAGCGATGACATCCCCTGGATCGAGAACGAGACCAAAGTCCTGGGGCTGCCGAACCCCGATAACCTGATGGTGGTGAATCTCGACCAGCTGCCACGGGGGATGACGCTGATGCTCGACGAATCAAGCATCAGCGTCAATGAGGAGGACCGGGTCGTGCGCGTCTGGCTGTGGGTACGTACCGGCTCAGGGGCTGACAATGCCTCTTTCGAGGGCTTTCGCTGCGATACGCGCGAGTACAAGGTCTATGCCTACGGCAATCCCAGGCGCACGCCGCCCGTCACCAAGGCAAAGAGGCCGCGCTGGCGCGAGGCGAAGAAACTGCCGTCCGGCAACTATCGGCGCGAGCTCATGGACTTTTATTTCTGCGGCTTCAACGAGATTCGCAATGCGAGTGATATTGTCGGATACCTGACCGGGGGGTACCGCCCCGACCTTATTTCCACCGATTAGCCTTTGCCAGCAGGTTGCCAACCCAAAAATGAGTGCCTACGACGCCTCCGCCATCGAGGTATTGAGTGGACTGGAGCCGGTGCGCAAACGCCCCGGCATGTACACCGATACCAGCCGTCCGAACCATCTCGCCCAGGAGGTGGTCGACAACAGTGTCGATGAGGCGATTGCCGGCTATGCCAAGAAAATAGAATTGACCCTGTTCAGGGATGGTTCTATCGAGGTCAGTGACGACGGGCGCGGCATGCCCGTGGACATGCATCCCAAACAGGGTATCCCCGGGGTCGAGGTGATTCTGACCAAGCTGCACGCAGGCGGTAAGTTCTCGAACAAGAACTACCAGTTCTCGGGAGGCCTGCACGGCGTCGGTGTGTCGGTGGTCAATGCCCTGTCCAAACACCTCGAGGTTTGGGTCAAACGCGGCGGCATCGAGTACAACATGGCGTTTGCCAACGGTGAGAAGGCTTCCGACCTGGAAGAGGTGGGCAGGGTCGGCAAGGCAAACACCGGCACCCGCGTGCATTTTTGGCCAAACCCGCAGTACTTCGATTCTGCGAAGTTCAGCGTGCGTCAGTTGCGCCACCTTTTGCGCGCCAAGGCGGTGCTGTGTCCCGGTCTGCTGATCCGTTTTTATCAGGAGGGCAGTGAGGAGTTTGACGAGTGGTGCTATGAGGATGGTCTCCGCGACTATCTGGTCGATTCCCTGCAGGGCGTGCCGGCGTTGCCGGAGGATCCTTTTGTGGGCACCAGCACGGGCAACGACGAGGCGGCTGAATGGGCGGTGGTCTGGCTGCCGGAAGGTGGCGAAGCGGTGACCGAGAGCTACGTCAACCTGATCCCTACCAGCCAGGGTGGCACCCATGTCAACGGTTTGCGTACGGGACTGACCGAGGCGGTGCGCGAATTTTGCGAGTTCCGCAATCTGTTGCCACGCGGGGTCAGGCTGGCTCCGGACGATGTCTGGAACAACGTCAGCTATGTACTCTCGGTCAAGTTGCTTGACCCGCAGTTCTCCGGTCAGACCAAGGAACGGCTGTCGTCGCGCGAATGCGCACCTTTCGTCACCGGAGTGGTCAAGGATGCCTTCGGTCTGTGGCTGAATCAGAACACCGAGATCGGTGAGCGCATCGCCGACCTGGCGATCAACGCCGCCCAGGCAAGGCAACGGGCGGGCCGCAAGGTCGTGCGCAAAAAAATCACCCAGGGTCCGGCCTTACCGGGCAAGCTGGCCGATTGTCTGTCGGACGACCCGGCCCGCACCGAGCTGTTTCTGGTCGAGGGTGATTCGGCAGGTGGTTCCGCCAAGCAGGCGCGCGATCGCAATTTTCAGGCGATCATGCCGTTGCGCGGCAAGATACTGAACACCTGGGAGGTGGATTCGGCCGAGGTGCTGGCCTCCCAGGAGGTACACGATATCTCGGTTGCGATCGGCGTCGAGCCCGGTAGCGACGACCTGTCCAAGCTGCGCTTCGGCAAGGTCTGTATCCTCGCAGATGCCGATTCGGATGGCGCACACATCGCGACCCTGCTGTGCGCTTTGTTTGTGCGGCATTTTCGTTCGCTGGTGCTCGGCGGGCACGTCTACGTGGCGATGCCCCCGCTTTTCCGGATCGACGTGGGCAAGCAGGTCTTTTACGCCCTCGATGAGCACGAGCGTCAGGGGGTGCTGGATCGTGTTGCGGCGGAAAAGCTCAAGGGCAAGGTCAGCATCCAGCGTTTCAAGGGGCTGGGCGAGATGAACCCGATGCAGCTGCGTGAGACCACGGTGCATCCGGATACCCGGCGGCTGGTTCAGCTGGTGATCGAGCACGGCGATGACACCAACGGGATGATGGACATGCTGCTGGCGAAGAAGCGGGCGCCTGACCGCAAGGCCTGGCTGCAGCAACGCGGGGATCTGGCGGAGGTCTCCTGATCCGGTCTGTAGTTGTCGTTACTTGCTGGCACGCGTGCCCTGGTTTGGCGATTCCGCCGTTGGCAGCCCGCTATCTGCCGCAATTCCTTGATCGACCTCAAACACTTGGGAACGGACCTAAACTTTTTCCATCAGTATCCGCTAATATTGCAGCGCAATATGGCTTTGGTTAAAAATCCTCGATCTATGCACGCTTTACGTTCCTTGCTTTCCCGCCTGAGTCTGGCCGCCGTGTTGACCGGCGGAATCGCGCACGCAGCGCCGGATGGTGGTGAGCTCTATTCCGAACACTGCGGCGCCTGCCATCAGATGGAAGGGCAGGGTGGTATCGGTCTGCCATTGCTGAACGAGAAATTGGCGGACGTTTCGGATGACTATCTGCGCAGTACCATCCGGTTGGGTCGGCCGGGACGGGTGATGCCGGGCTTCATGCGGATGAGCGATGCACAGGTGAACGCGATCATCGGGTTTCTGCGACGGCAGTCCAGCACCCAGGCGATGTCCTTCAGCGATGAACGGATCGCCGGTGATGTGGCTAATGGCAAGAGTCTGTATGCGGAACACTGCACGAAATGCCATGGCGCCGACGGCAGTGGTGAGGGGGATGGCACCGGGGTCACTCTGTCGCGCGACCGCTCTTTCCTGGTAATGCCCGCATCCATTTGCAACCCGGGTTTTCTTGCCTCGGCACCCGACCAGATGATCCGGCGTGTGGTCTCGGTCGGTCGCAAATCGTCTGGTATGCCGGCCTTCGGACGTGGAAAACTGGCTGAATCGGAGATCAACGACGTGGTGGCATACGTGCGTTCCTTCGAAAAGCGCAAGCGTTCCACGGAAAGGCTGGACGCTGAGGAAAGGCCGACCCACGTCTATGAATCACCCTACGACTTCGACACCACGGTCGCCAACGTCAAGGCATCACTGACCGGCGCCAACTTCCGCATCTTCCCTGACCGCTTCCTGGAGCAGGGCCTTATCGATGAGTTCACTGTCAATACGCGCCAGATCGGCGTGCGCTTCTGCAACTTCAACGTGCTCTACGGGATGCTCAAGGTCGAACCAAGACTCGGGGTGGTGCTGCCATGCCGCATCACCATCATGGAGCGCGAGGACGGTCAGGTGATGATGGTGGTGCCCAATCTCCGGGTCGTGTCACGATGGTTTAACAACGACGAACTGGTCGGCCTGTGGGATCGGATAGAAGAGACATTTACCGAGATCATTGAAGAGGTGACGCTATGAGCCGCCGTTGGATCAGGCTGCTCTCGCTTGGCGTGCTGCTCGTGATCGCGGCGGGAGCGAGCGCAGAGAACATGATCATGGCCCGGATCCCGATGCGCGCCGAGCTGGTGATCGAATACCTCAATAGCAGTGTAGAGGAGCATGGCTACACCATTGCACATACCCAATTGTGTGATGGAGGGATGACCGATTTTGGTTACAAATCCGATATCTACCGCGTGCTGTTCTTCGGCAAGATCGCCGAGGTTCGCGGGATCAGCGAGCGTTATCCCGAACTGGTTTCCTATCTGCCACTGAAGATTGCCGTCATCGCCGAGAAGGATGAGACTCTGCTCACGGTGTTGAATCCCGAGGCGCTGGCCCCATTTTTCGCGGACAAGGAGCTGCAGATCCAGTTTGGACGGTGGCACAGCGACCTGATCAGCATATTTGAGGATGTCCGTCGCAGTACTGCCAGGCATATTGCCAAGCCTGACTGAACTAGCTGGTTGCCCTTCTGCCCGCTTGACCTAAACTTGCAAGGTTGATTCGGGTTGTATTTCTGCAGGGAGAGGCACCAGGGTGTTATTTCAGACGGTGGTATCGAAGAGCTGTATCTGTGCCAATCCACGTCAGGGTCGAAGCGTAGCTTAGATTTCACGGTCCACACGAGCACGTGCGCTTGTCCCCAACTAAAGTGCGTATCAGCGGCCTAGGATATGCCCTGATTTTGTTGCTATGCAGTCTGCCCGCATTCGCCGACCAAGTCCTGATCGCACATCCTTCGGTCGGGCAGTCTGCCGTCTCTCTCAATACCACCAGGCTGATCTTCAGCATGCAGCTGGGGCAATGGCCCAACGGTACCCGCATCCGCGTGTTCGTGCTGCCCGATGACAGCCGGGCCCACCGCACCTTCACCAAGGACCTTCTGAGCCTGTACCCGCGACAGTTGCGGCGGGTATGGGATCGACAGCTCTACTCCGGCACCGGGCAGGCACCCGAGACCGTTTCCGATGAAACCGAAATGCGACACAGAGTGGCAACTACACCAGGCGCCATTGGCTACCTATCGAGCGAGATGATCGATGACAGGGTTCATGTTCTCAATATTCGATGACAGGGGAGGCCGAATATGGCTGGCTCTTCTGCTGGCTTCATCCCTGTCGGTGCCTATGCGCCCTGCGGATGCGGTGGACCTGGGTTCGGATCTTCAGGTACACGGTTTTGCCACCCAGGGTTACGTGAACACCACCGATAACCGTTTCTTTGGCGACAGTGAAAATGGCAGTTTCGAATTCACCGAACTGGGGATTAATGCATCCTACAAGGCCGCGCCCTCGGTGCTGCTGTCGGGGCAACTGCTGTCACGCACTGCCGGTGACATGTACAACGGTTCGCCGACGGTCGATTATGCCCTGGTCGACTGGAATATCTCGAACAGTGCGGAGCAGGCCTACGGCATCATGCTAGGGCGCATAAAGAATACCCTTGGCCTGTACAACGATACCCGTGATGTGGCCTTTACCCGGCCGGGCATATTCCTGCCCCAGCAGATCTATTTCGATGCCGTGCGCAATCTTTTCCTGTCGGCCGACGGTGCGGTTCTCTATGGGCGGCTGTACACGGATCTGGGCAACCTGGCGTTCAACTTCGGGGTCGGCAGCAATCCCGTCGACCAGAACGTCGAAATCTCCTACCTGGGTGCCGACTTTCCCGGTGGTATGGACTCCGACGGGGCGTCTTTCATTGCGCGTGCCGAGTACGAGACCCACGATGGGGCTTGGCGGATGGCGCTCAGCGGTGCCAAGGCGACCCTCGCGTTTGACTCTCGATACCCCTCGATCATCGGCAGTGGCGAAATCGATCTGGTCTATTGGGTGGCTTCCCTGCAGTACAACGCCGAACGCTGGGGTCTGACAGCCGAGTACATGGAAGAGCCGATCGACTTTGATGGCTTCGGCGACCCGGTCGATGACCGGGACAGCACCGTTCAGGGTTATTATCTGCAAGGCAGCTACCTTATACGCAACGATCTGGAGTGGGTGGTGAGGTACAGTGAGGGCTTCGCCGATAAAGATGATCGCAGCGGCCGAAAGATGTCGGCCAAGACCGGCGGGTGGGCCCCACCGCACAGCTTCTACCAGAAAGACTGGATGCTGGGGCTGCGCTGGGATGTCACCTCGAATTTCATGTTGCGGGCCGAGTACCAGTGGAGCAACGGCACATGGACGCTGCCGAGACGCGAGAACCCGGTGCCCGGGGATACCGAGAAGAACTGGGAGATGTTTTCGTTGCTCGGTTCTTACAGGTTCTGACGCGGGACGCGTATGAAAGACTGGCAAGACTCAGGTCGATCGGGGGGATTCGGGTTCGTCAGCCTGAAGTGGAAGGTCGGGCTGATTGTCAGCCTGGTCCTTGTCGTGGTGAATTCGCTCATCACCCTGGTTGCCTACCGGCAGTCAAACCAACAGTTCCACCAACAGAAGCTCGACCTGTTGCACCAACAACAGCGCACCATATCTGGACTGCTGCAGCGCGACTATGAACAGCTGACCGGGTTCGCGGGTTTCATCCCCCTGCTGAGCGGTGGCGCATCCGATGCAAGGGGGGCGGCCAAGCTGGGTGAGATCATTGAGCGTCACAGTGCGCTGCTAAGTTTGGAGTGGGGTATCAAGTCGCTGTCGTTCTTTGATGCCGGGGGGCGTCTGGCCTACAGCTGGATGGACAAGCCTGCCGGCGAAGGTCACAGGCAGTTGGCCCAACAGGCGGCCGCGGACGACGGACCCAGCGGACGCATAGATTGCCTGCACGATTGTGTGCTGACACTGGCAGTGCCGCAGCTCGAAGGCTCGTTGCGTGGCGGGGTGCTCGTCATCAGCCGCTCCATCGCGGATGGCGTCCTTGAGTTCCAGCGCCTGACCGGGTCAGATGTGGCCGTCCTGGTCGCGCAGCAGTCGGACCCAGCTGCCGAAGCGGGGCGTCGTTATCTCGCCGATTGGGGCGTCGCCGTGCCGGCTCTTAGCAGTCCGGAGCTCAGCTACGAGGTGTTGCAGCAGCTGCAGCGGGAATATGCCTATAGTGATCTGTCGTCCAAGGCCGCATTCGTCGAATCTCAAGGGCAGAAGTTTGCCGCTCTGCTCGGCCACGACGCAGCCGCGGGCGAAGAGACATCTTTCGTCGTCATCAGCCCAATAAGTGAAGACCTTGCGGAGCTGGGTAAGGCCAACGTGCTGATCCTGACAGCAGGGGTGGTCGGACTCCTGGCAACTGGTAGCATTCTGCTGGTATTCCTATGGAAGCCCATGAATCGCATCCGTGAGCTGGTATCGGCGCTGCCCGCGCTGGGCCGGAGCAATTTCGCTGCGCTGCGCGAGGCGCTGCCGTTGCGCCAGGGGAACATCATTGCTGATGAAATCGACGTTGTTGTCGATTCGGTACGGCAGTTGTCCGATGATCTCGAGGGTGCCCTGGTTGCACGTACAGAGGCAGAACATAATCTGGTCTGGCTGGCTGATCATGATCCGCTGACCAATCTGTTCAATCGACGCCGGTTCCAGGAGGTGTTCGACCGTACCGTGGCGATGAGCGTGCGCTATGAGCGCACCGGCGTGCTGCTGTTTCTCGATCTTGATCAGTTCAAATACGTCAATGATCTCAGCGGCCATCAGGCCGGTGACACCCTGCTGAAGCTGGTGGCCAGCAGACTGAAGGATGCGGTGCGGTATTCGGATATCCTGGCGAGGCTCGGTGGTGATGAATTTGCGCTGGTGCTTCCGGAAGGAGGGGTTGAGGAAGCCGTTTTTATGGCCAACAAACTGCAGCACGACCTGCGGCAGGTGGATTTTGCGGCCAACGGCCGCGCGCACAAGATCAGCTGCAGCATCGGTATAACGCTGTTTCCGGATCATGGAAGCAATCTGACCGATCTGTTGGCGAACGCAGATATGGCGATGTACCAGGCCAAGGAGGCCGGTGGCGGACGTTGGCATATGTACTCGCCCGATGAACTGGCAAAGGAGGCCCTGGCCTCGCGCGCCAAGTGGCGCGAGCGGATCTCCCAGGCCGTGCTGGACGACGCCCTGGAACTGCATTACCAACCGATTTTCGATATCCGCGAACAGCGTGTAACCCGCTTCGAGACCCTGGTGCGGATGCGTGACAATGCCGGTCGTCTGGTGTTTCCCGATCACTTCATTCCGATCGCGGAGCAGTCGGGCCAGATTCATGAGATCGATCGTTGGGTCATCAAGAAGACCATTGGCCAGGTGCAGGCAAACCCAGGCGTCTCACTCGCCGTGAATCTCTCCGGGCGTGTGCTCGATGATCCGTCGCTGCTGGAGTGGTTCCATCAGCAGTTGCAGCAGAGTCGCATCGATCCGTCCTGTCTGATTCTCGAGATTACCGAGACTGCAGCTGTGGCCAATGTGCAGGATGCGATCGCCTTCATGCGTGAGATCAAGGCCCTGGGCTGCCGCTTTGCACTTGACGATTTCGGCAGTGGCTTTTCCTCTTTCGCCTATCTCAAGCAATTGCCGGTCGACATTGTGAAAATTGACGGTGCTTTCATCCAGAATCTTGCGACCAGTGCGGAAGACCAGCTGTTCGTCAAGGCCCTGACCGATGTCGCCAAGGGTCTGGGCAAGATCACGGTTGCAGAGTTTGTGGAGAACGCCGAGACCCTGCAGTTGCTGGAGGAGTTTGGCGTGGATTTCGCTCAGGGCTACCATATCGGTCGGCCTTCGCCGCAGATGACCGGCAGCTTCTGAATCAGCCGATTCAGCTGATGGTCGACGGTTCGGGTCGCGAGTGATCCGGAGTATTTGGCAACGCTGCATGCAGCATCATGTTGGAGTGGGGATGATCAGATTGCTGGTTTTGGGACTGCTTGCAGCCGGTGCCGCGTTGGGTGCACAGGCGGCCACCTTGGTCATCAGCGAGGGCGACGGCCAGGTCACTGAGCAGTATTTCGAAAAAGGTGAGTTTGTGCAGATGCGCGACGACAGGCCTTCCATGGGGGTGGACCGTGAGGGCAATTGCTGGTTCGTCGAACACCGGCGCGTGGTATCCGACCCCTGTGAGGAGATGCTGCAGTCGGTGGATGCGATGCGCGAGCAGGTGATGGCGAGCTTGAGTGAAGAGGACCGCGCCATGATGCAGCGCGCGGCTGAAATGCAGCGTACCGCGGCGCCGGCGGTGGTCACGAGTCTGGGTGAGCGCAAGATTGCCGGTTATTCGGTCCTGTGCCACCGGATTGGTACCAAGCGAGAGGTCTGCACCAGCGAAAAGCTGCTGCAAAAGATCAGGGCGGAGATGGGCGACAGCCGGTTTCTCGAGCTGTTTCAGCGCTTCGGAAGGTCGGCGGGAGAGATGGGCGGCGAAACGCCCGAAAGCAAGGCGGTGATCGAATTGGCCTCACGCGGCTTCCCGATGCTGGACATGCAGAGCGTGGTGGCGACACCAGGACTGGATCCCGCGGTCCTGCAGTACCTGCCCGAGGCCCAGCGGACCCAGATCATGAGCCGGCTGGGCAGCGCCACCGGGGGGGAGAAGATGCGCGGGACCCAGGTGATCCGCGTGGTGACGGATGTAAAGATGCCGGATTTCGATCTATCGCGCTATCCGCGCGTGGATTTTGAGCGGTACCTGCATCAGACCATGGGAGAGGCGGGCAGGCGCTGACCGAGCGACCATCAGTGGCCGGTTTTGACGAACGCGTTTTTCGGTGCAACAAGGCGTGCCCCGGGTTACAGCGGTTTCAGTTCGGCCAGTAGTTGTTTCCAACCCTGCTGTTCCATTTGCTCGCTGAACAGTGCGCGGCGCGCATCGCATGCCTTCTGCAATCGCGCATAGAAGGTCGCGTCGGATTCGGCGCGCAGCAGCAGTTCGCGCAGGGCCCGGGTATCCTCCACCGGGTAGTAACCGGGGTAGTCGGCGCCGAGCAGTCCCACGGAACCAGGAATTTCAGAGGCGATGACCGGCAAACCGGCGACCACGGCCTCGGATACGACGTTGGCCCCGCCCTCCATGCGTGAACTCAACACCAGCAGGTGCGAACGTCGGTAGACCTGTCGCAGTTGTGCATGGCCGATCTCGCCATGCCAGCGGTATCGCGGATTGCGTGCGGCCTCGGCCTCGGCCGCCGCGGCCCATTCAGGCGTATGCGGCTTGCCGTAGGCGTCGACCTGCAGGCGACTGGAGGGCGGCAGCCCACGTACTGCCAGCGCAGGCCGCAGCGGATCCTTTTCCTCACGCAGATGACCTGCCACACAGATCCTGAAGATGCGTTTGGGTGGAGCGCGTTCGGCGAGCGGCCTTGCAGACTGGTAGATCACCCGAAGTTTGTGTCGCTGATCGGGCGGAATCGTCTCGCCGATAAGCGCATGCAGGCCGACGATACGGTCGGCCAGCGCCAATGATGCGAGCGTCTCTTGCGGATCCGTATGGATGAAACGGTAGGCGTCGGTGCCTGTCAGGACCACGACCAGGGGGCTGTCCGGGTGCAGTTCGGCAAAGGTACGGATGGCGGATGCGCTGCGCCAGGCGTGCAGCGCGATCATCAGCTCGGCGCTCTCACCCCGGTACTCGACGAACACGTCCACCCGATGCCCGAGTCCGCGCAGCAGTCTAGCCCAGCGGTTCGCGGTGGCGCGGTTACCGGAACGTGAACCGGCCTTGGCGGGTGTGATCAGCGCAATGTGCATACCGGTATCAGCGGTCGTTAGGGAATCCGGGGGATGGATAAAGGATCATGGTCTGTTCTGTTCAGGGCCGAAGTGACTTTGACGGCCATCCTTGCGAACATCATGCCATGGTTCCGAGGGGTACAAGCAACATGCGGGATGAACTGCTCTCACAGATAAGGGATGCGAGGGAGCGAACACTCTGCCTCATTCAGGGACTGGATGCTCACCAGATGATGGGGCCGCGCCTGGATATCGTGAATCCCCTGCGCTGGGAGATCGGTCATACGGCCTATTTTTACGAGTACTGGGTATTGCGGCAACACCTGGGCGAGCAGCCGGTCTTTCCGGGCGTGGATGAGTTGTACGATTCCATCACGATTGCGCATGACGATCGCTGGGATCTGCCTCTGCCTGAACTGGCGGACACGCTGGCGTATATGCAGGAGGTGCAGACACGTGTATGTCGCCATATCGAGCAGGACGGCTTGGACCGCAGGCGCGATTATCTCGCGCAGTACGCGGTGTTTCACGAAGACATGCACACCGAGGCTTTCACCTATACCCGACAGACCCTGGGATATCCTGCGCCGGCCATCCAGGTCGATCGGCGCCCTGAGGGCGCATCCGACGACGGCACACCTGACGTCGCCATACCCGGCGGGACCTTCGTGCTTGGCGCCACACCGCAGGACGGTTTCGTGTTCGACAACGAGAAGTGGGGACATGAACAAGAGGTGGTGCCCTTCCGTATCGCGCGCGAGGCTGTCAGCCAGGCCGAGTTCGCGGCCTTTGCCGATGCCGGTGGTTATCTCGATCGCGCGTTGTGGAGCGGCGAGGGCTGGGACTGGCGGCAAGGCCGGGGGCTGGAGCACCCGGTTTACTGGCGCAGGGGCGAAGACGGCTGGCAAAGGCGGCAGTTCGACCAGTGGTGGCCGTTGCAGCCGCAGGCAGCCATGATCCATGTCAGCTGGCATGAGGCCGAGGCCTTTTGTCGATGGGCCGGTAGGCGTCTCCCGACTGAACTGGAGTGGGAGGTGGCCGCCGCCGCCGAGCCTGCGGAAGCCGGAGGTGGTCTGTCGAGGGTCAAGAGACGTTATCCCTGGGGCGATGAACAGCCCACGCCCAGCCTGGCCAACCTCGATGGTCATGCTTTGGGCACGGTCGATGTCGGTGCCCTGTCGGCCGGCGACAGCGCTTTCGGCTGCCGGCAGATGATCGGCAACGTCTGGGAGTGGACGGATACCCTGTTCGGGCCCTATCCCGGCTTCGAACCCGATATGTATGCGGACTATTCGCAGCCACTGTTCGGAAATACCCGCGTGTTGCGCGGGGGTGGCTGGGCAACCCGCGGGCGGATGATCCGCAACACCTGGCGCAATTATTACGGTGCCGATAGAAATGACGTGTTCGCCGGTTTCCGAACCTGTGCGCTCTGAAGTCTGAAAAACGGGGAAGGAAAGATGCAGTCTGCTCAGACACCCGTGGCGAAAGACCTGGTCCTGGTGGGAGGGGGGCACGCACATGTGGCCGTATTGCGCCGCTTCGGCATGCAACCCGTCCCGGGCTTGCGCCTGACCCTGATCACGCGTGATATCCATACCCCTTACTCGGGCATGCTGCCTGGCTATGTCGCCGGTCATTACGACTACGATGAATGCCATATCGATCTCGGCCCCCTGGCACGTTTTGCCGGCGCACGTCTCTACCATGCCGAGGTCGAAGGCCTGGACCTCGACAACAGACAGGTATTCGCGCAGGGACGCCCACCGGTCGATTTCGATCTGCTGTCGATCAACACGGGTTCTCGACCGCGCACGATCGAGGTGCCGGGCGTCCTGGAATTCGCCATGCCGGTCAAGCCAATCGACGAATGGCTGCATCAGTGGCAGGGGCTCCAGCAGCGGGTGCTTGCAAGCCGTGGGACGTTTCGCATGGTCGTGGTCGGTGGCGGCGCGGGTGGGGTTGAACTGGCGCTGTCTACCCAGCATCGCCTGCGCACACTGCTGGCCGAGAACGGCGACGAGCCTGAGCGACTACACGTTGAGCTGTTGACAGATGGTGATGAGATCTTCAGTACGCACAATGCCGGCGTGCGCAGGCGGTTTGAACGGATATTGAATGAGCGGGGAATTGGACTGCACACCGGTCATCGGGTGATCGAGGTCACCGCGGATGCGGTTCACTGCGAGCGCAGGGAATCAAGACAGGCCGATGCCGTGCAGTGGGTAACCCAGGCGTCGGCGCCCGGGTGGCCGGCCGAGGCCGGTCTGGCAGTTGATGAGCACGGTTTCATTCAGGTCGATGATTGCCTGCAGTCGCCATCCCATCCGCAGGTGTTCGCTGCAGGAGACATCGCCTCCATGCCTGATCCGCGCCCGAAGTCGGGGGTGTTTGCGGTACGCCAGGGGCCGGTGCTGACCGAGAACCTGCGCCGCGCGAGTCGGGGTCGAGCGCTGAAGCGCTATCGACCGCAACGCAACTTTCTCGGCCTGATCAGCACCGGTGATCGCTATGCCGTGGCCTCGCGCGGTGGCTGGTCCACGGAAGGGGCGTGGTTGTGGCGCCTCAAAGACTGGATCGACCGCCGTTTCATGCTGCGTTTCAACGAATTGCCGGACATGGAGGAAGACAGGGGCCCGACACTGGCTGAGGGAGTGGCGGACACGCAGGCCGTCAAAGAGCTGTCTACTTTGGCGATGCGCTGTGGCGGCTGCGGCGCCAAGGTCGGTAGCACGGTGCTCAGCCGGGTCATACAGCGGCTGCCGCCGCAGCGGCGTGATGACGTGGTCATCGGTCTGGATTCGCCGGATGATGCGGCCGTGTACCGGGTACCGGAGGGCATGCTGCTGGCGCAGAGCGTGGACTACTTCCGGGCCTTCATCGATGACCCTTACGTGTTCGGGCAGATTGCGGCCAATCACGCCTTGGGTGACCTGTTCGCCATGGGTGCTCAGGCACAGTCGGTGCTGGCCATTGCCACGGTTCCCTATGGGCGTGAACGTGTGGTCGAACAGACCCTGTTCGATGTGATGAGTGGTGCGCTCGAGGTCGTTTCGAAGACCGGCGCGGTGTTGGCCGGGGGGCATTCCAGCGAAGGTGCGGAGTTGGCCTTCGGCCTGACCGTGAACGGTTTTATCGCACCCGACCGGGTCTTGAAAAAAGACGGCCTGCGGGCCGGCGACGCCCTGGTCCTGACCAAGCCGGTCGGCACCGGGACCCTGTTTGCAGCGGATATGCGTCGGAAGGCGAAAGGGCGCTGGATCGACGGCGCGATCGACTCCATGCTGGTCTCGAATCAGGCGGCGGCAGAGTGTCTGCAGGAATTCGGTGTGAGTGCCTGCACGGATGTCACCGGTTTTGGTCTGCTCGGCCATCTGATCGAGATGACGCGGGCTGCGGGTGTCGACGCGCAGCTGTGCATCGATGATGTTCCGGTCCTGGCCGGTGCCGTCGAGACGGTTGCGGCGGGTATCCTTTCCTCTCTGCAGCCGCAGAACCTGCGCCTGCGCAGGGCGGTGCGCGACCTTGAAATCGCCAGTCGGCATCCACGCTATCCCCTGCTGTTCGATCCGCAGACCGCCGGTGGTCTGCTGGCCGGTGTACCCGGCGGCCAGGCCGAAAGCTGTGTCCATGCGCTCAAGGCACTGGGTTATCGCGAGACTGTGATCATCGGAGGGGTGCAGGAGCGATCAGATGCGGCCGAACCGATAGTCCTGGTTTGACGACATTGTTCCGCAGGATTACTGCTCTCGCGCCTCGGGTGCCCGGAAGAAGCGACGTGCATTCTCCCAGCGTATGGCCTGTGCCTGCTCCTCCGGCAGAGCCGAGAGCCAGGTTCGGTGGAATGCAAGAAAGCGGGGCAGCTCCTGCCAGCCGGTGTCGGGTTCGTCCCAGGGATTGAGGCGGTCGACCGGCCACACCGGGTCCGAGCCGATCATGAAGCGATCGGCGTACCGGCTGACCAGGTCCAGCCAGGGCGGCAGCAGCCGTCCACCGTCGTCGGCAATGGCGTTGGCACGGTGCCGCCAGGGGTCGCGTGCGGAGAGTTCGACCTGGACATTGGGACAGCCCTGCAGGACCCGCTCGACCTCCGTCGGTTTCAACATGGAGCCTGCATGTGCCCAGAGAAAACGCGTTTTCGGATGTGCCCGGCACATGCCCAGGGTGTAGTTGGCGCGCGAGAACTCGGTATGAACCAGGACTGGAACATCGAACTCGGCCGCCAGACCGAACAGGCCGGCGATTACCGGGTTTTTCCAGTCACTGATGAATCCTCCGATCATGTGGATCTCGCCGATACCGAAATAGCGCCCTGAGGCGAGCGCCTGGCGCACGCGTGGCAGCAGTTCCGGGTCGTGGTGCCAGCTCGACCATTCGCCCGGTATGCGGTAGATGCCGTAGATGGGCAAGACGATATCCGGCGCGAGTTCATGCATCTCGAGCGCCAGTTCGGGTGGCGTCCCGGTCACCACGGCCAGACCGACGCCCTGTTCGACAAGGGTCTGCACCGCCTCGGACGCCTCGGTGACCTCTTTCTGGTTCCACTTCCAATGCAGGTGGACGTCGGCGATCAGCGGTGTTTCGGCTGCAAAAGCGGTCAGATTCAGCAACAGAAGGCCGAGCAGGAAATATTGTCTTGGGTGATGCGGTTTCAACAGACTACCTTTTGCAGTGCCGGCTCAGGCCAGAAGCCAGGCCGGCAGAAACGTTTTCGATCGATGCAAGGCGCACCGGGGGTCAGTCTTTTTTTCCCAATCAGGGTCTAAACTCCCAGCAGGACTTGCCGCTAAAGGGGCATGGCTAGTACACAACACACTGAAGCATTGCGCAAAATCTCAATGCTGGCAAATCTGCCGCCCTGGCAACTCGAGGTGGTGGCTGAGGCCGTCGAGCCTGTGGAAGCGGTCAAGGGCTCGGTCATTGTCGAACGCGGCAGCGACGACGGTTACACCTATTTCCTGCGAGAGGGAGAAGTGTCTCTGGAGGCTGCCGATGGTGGAGACAAAGCGATCGAGGTGACGGCGGAAACGGCCCGCAACCCGGTGGCAAATCTGCGACCGCGAATCTTCGGTGTGCGTGCCCTGGGGCGGGTACGAGGCATCCGGGTTCCGGATATCGTACTCAGTGCGGCCGGTTGCAACGGCAGGATGCGCGATCCCGACGCAATACAGGTGGAGAGCCAGGAAGAAGAGCAGCGGCGCGAAGCCGAATCAAAACTGAGTTTCCAGCTCTACCACGACCTCAAGAACGACAGTTCCATCCTGCCGAGCCTGCCCGATCTGGCACTGCGTATCCGCCGTGCAATCGACGATGACGTCAGCGACGCAAAGGCTATCGCGAAGCTGGTGGAGGCCGACCCGGCGATGGCGGCCAAGTTGCTGAAGGCGGCCAACAGCGCACTGTATGGTGGGCTGGCTTCTGTGGAGACCTGCCCGGCCGCCGTCGTGCGCCTGGGGATGGATACGACCAAACAGCTGGTGTTGAGCTTCGCCCTCAAAGAGGTATTCAACAGCGACGAGCCGATGATCCAGGAGCGGATGCATGTGCTGTGGAAACACAGTGCGCAGATTGCGGCCATCTGTTTCGTGCTGGCGCGTGAGATCAAGGGCATGCAGCCTGAAGAGGCGCTGCTGATCGGACTGGTTCACGACGTGGGTGCCATCGCGATCCTCAATTACATCCATAAATATCCCGAGTTGGCCGAGGACGAGGAGGCCCTGGAAGAGACCATCACGCGCATGCGCGGTGAACTGGGCGCCATGATCCTGCGTAAATGGAAATTCACCTCGGCGGTGATCGCCGGTGCGCGAGATGCAGAGAACTGGACCAGAAATCGTGTTGGGGAGGCCGACTATACCGACCTGCTGATCGTCGCCCAGGTCCACGAACTGTTGCGCAAGAAGAAGCTGAGCACTCTGCCTCCACTTGAGAAGATCTCTGCGATGCAGCGGGTGCTGGGTGAAGGCGCAACCCCGGAGAAAAGCCTCGAGATCCTGCATGCGGCCAAGGCACAGGTCGACGAGATGCGCCGCGTCCTGCGCGGTTGAGTATAGGGCCGCCCTCGGTGATCAGACCTAACTGGAACCGCGAAGACAGGCGCCGAAAAACAATCGAACGTCCTTCGCGATAAGACAAACCTCCAGACCTGTGTCCGTATCCGGTAATGCACGGTTTGCCTGTCAAGGCAGTCAGGCAGGCGGGCGTCCGTCGTTTTCCTTAACCAAGGTCCGACGAAACTTCGTGGTCCCCTCAGCCGGCACTTATCAGTGCGCGTACTTCGCGCACATCCGCCTCGGCCTCCTCGAGGATGGCGAGCGAGTGATGCGGCGTAAGCTCGCCATGCGCCAGTTTGGCAAATGCCGGAACAGTGTCGACACGTGGAAGACTGGCCTGATCACGTGAACCAATCAGGGCGTGTAACTGCGCCAGGATGACCACGTCGGGATTCTCGGGGATGGCGGAACCGGTCCGGAACCAGTTTTCCGCATCGGTCACGACATCCTTAAGGTCGTCCTCCAGGCCCCATTGCTTGAGCGTCAACAGGCCCATCTCCAGGCGCGAACTGGCTATGGTGTAGTCCAGTACCTCTTCGCGCTCGGCCAGAATCGGAAACCGGTTGACACCACCGATAACGGCGACGGCACCGATGTCATGGATCAGGCCGGCCAGCAGCGCCTGCTCCGGGTCGACACCGGGCGTCTCCCGGCCAAGGACGAAGGACAAGGCGGCCACATAGGCTGAATGCTGCCACAGGGCTTCCATGTGTTTTTTGAGAATTTTGGAATTGATCTTGAAGATGCTCTTGAGCAGACAGCTGTAGACCAGGCTGCGGACCTTGGTCCGTCCCAGTCGCGCAGTGGCCTGGTGGATGCTCTTGATCTTGCTGAGGCCGCCGAAGGCGGCACTGTTGACGACGCTGACGATGCGCGCCGTGAGCGCCGGGTCGAGTTGGATCAGTCGAGCGATATCTTCGTTGGCGTTGTCAGGGTTGTCGATCGCCTTGCCGATCTTCAACGCCAGGTCCGGCAGGCTCGGCAGTTCGCAGTGCTCCTTGCGGAAATGGGTCCGCAGTTCCTCCAGTGCCTCGGTCTCCGCGGGTGTGAGCTCCGGACGCGTCAGTGTCTGGCTGGCGGACTTGTTCGACACCGGGTCGACAGACTTCGGAACGGTCAGAAAGGTGCATGGCTCGGAGGCATAAAGGCTGACGATCGCCGGTTTCATCGGAATCGGATAGCGTGCCTGGGGAGTGCTGGCCTTGAGCAGCAACACGTATCCCGTATGTGTCTGGATCTGGACGCTGCCTGTTTCCAGGAATACGCGTTTGTCCGCCGGCAGTTCGGTGTTGATCAGGCCCTGCTTCAGGGTGACATGGTCCACCAGGCTCAGAGCCATCTCGAGTTCTGAACTTGAAAGACTGGAGTAGGTCCCGAGTCCGGACAGGTCCGCGACGGTCAGCTGATGTTTTTTTGCACTGCGGCCGATCCAGTTTCCGAACACTTTAGTTCATCCAATGGTAGTCTGACCGACCCGCTGTGCCATGAGCCTGCGGGCAGGGCAGATGGTTGTTTTCAGCATCCTCTTGTGGCGCAGCTCACTCGTCGGTTTGCGCCAGGATGCTGATTTTGCACCTTTGCCGGACGGCCCCGCGCCGCACGGCATGTGCACTTTAAAGATTCGTTTTGCTCTTCTGCTATCGGCCGGGGTAGGCTTTCCTTTATGAATATTCGAATCATTCCTGTCACTCCTTACGAGCAGAATTGCACCTTGGCGTGTTGTGAATCGACCGGCAAGGCAGCTGTTGTGGATCCCGGCGGCGACCCCGAGCATATCCTCGAGGTTGCACGCGACGCCGGCGTCACACTGGAGAAGATATTGGTTACACACGGTCACTTTGACCATGTCGGCGCGGCGGGTCGAATGGCGCGCGAACTGGCGCTGCCGATCGAGGGTCCGCATGAAGATGACCGCTTTCTGCTCGATACCCTGCCGCAGTGGTGCAAGCAGTTTGGGTTCCCCCCCGCCGAGGCCTTTTTGCCAGAGCGATGGTTGGGTGAGGGCGACGAGGTGCGGTTCGGTGACCAGCAGCTGAAGGTACACCATTGCCCGGGGCATACACCGGGGCACATCATATTCGTACATGAGCAGGATCGCGTCGCGATTGTCGGCGATGTGATCTTCCAGGGTTCCATCGGCAGGACAGATTTCCCCCGTGGTGATCACCAGACCCTGTTGAATTCGATTCGCAAACGCATCTGGCCGTTGGGGGATGATGTGACTTTGCTGCCGGGACATGGTCCTACCACGACGGTTGGTGAGGAGCGTGCGCACAACCCTTTCCTGCAAGGCAGCTATGGCTAGCAGCCTGCCAGATCAGGCCGGCCCGGTCCCGAATCCTGCCAACGACGGGATCACCTTTTCGAACTGTGCCTCGAGTTTCAGTCCGATCAGGTCATCAGCGCGCGTGCGTCCGGGATTGATGGCGGCGATCGGTATGCGGTGTTCGGTCGCCAGCCGGCAGAATCGAAAACCCGAGTACACCATCAGTGATGAGCCGATCACCAGCAGGGCATCCGCGTCGCGCAGTGCCGCGATCGAGCGGTCCACGCGCTCGCGCGGGATGGTCTCACCGAAAAAAACGACGTCGGGTTTGAGTATGCCGCCACAGTGGGGGCAGTCGGGCACAATGAATTCCCGGAAATCGGTATCTTCAAGACAGGCGTCGCCGTCCGGCGCGATTGCGGCGTTCAAAGCCGCGAACCGCGGGTTGTTCGCCCGCAGTTCTTCCTGCATCGCGCCGCGATTCGACTTGGCCCGACATTCAAGGCAGACAATCCTGTCCAGCCGGCCGTGCAGATCGATCACCTGTCGCGAGCCCGCACCCTGATGCAGGCGGTCGACGTTCTGCGTCACCAGTTGCGAGATTTTGCCCGATGATTCCCACTTGGCCAGGGTCTGGTGACAAAGATTGGGTCTGGCATGTTGAAACCAGGGCCAGCCGACCAGGCTGCGTGCCCAGTAGCGCTGGCGTGTATGCAACTGGCTGACGAAATCCCGGTATTGCACGGGTGCGGGGCGTTTCCAGTTGCCGTTTTCGTCACGGTAGTCGGGGATGCCCGAACCGGTACTGATGCCGGCCCCGGTCAGTATGAACAGGCGTGGGTGGGCCTCGAGAAAGGCACGGAATTCTTCGATACGTCTGGGCAAGGGCATTCGCTGGATTCCGCGGGTCTTGGTTCGGGGAGATGATAGGCAAATTCGGGTATCGGTGTGGGCACCGCCTACCATGCATCGCGCCATCTACGTCGGGGCTGGCGCTTTTGTGCCTTGTGTGAAGGCTTATTCGGAGCTTCCGTTGACGGATGACCGGAGCAGTTCTCCAAAGTCTGCGGCACTGATCGGCGGCCGGAAGAGGTAGCCCTGATAGTGCTGGCATCCGTGTCGGGATAGAAAATCCGCCTGTTCCCTGGTCTCGACACCCTCGGCCACGACCCTGAGCTTAAGATTGTGGGCCATGGCGATGATGGTGGCGGCAATCTCGGCGTCGTTCTCGTCATCCGGGATATCACGCACGAAACCGCGATCGATCTTGAGTTCGTCTATCGGGAAGCGTTTGAGGTAGGCGAGCGAGGAATAACCGGTACCGAAATCGTCGATCGAAAGACCGACCCCGAGTGATTTGATCGCGGCGAGCAATTCGGCCGTCTCCTCACCATGCCCCATGATCATGCTCTCTGTGATCTCCAGTTTGACCTGGCCTGCGGGCAGACCGTATTGCTCGATGGTCTCGGCGATCCTGCTGACGATGTTGCTCTGCTGCAGCTGTCTCGCGGACAGGTTGATCGCCATGCTCAGCTCGGTGAACCCGGCGTCGATCCAGGCCTTGTGTTGGGCACAGGCAGTGCGCAAAACCCAGTCGCCCAACGGGATGATCAGGCCGGTATCCTCTGCCAGTGGAATGAAATCTGCGGGTGCAACAAGTCCGGAATCAGGGTCATCCCATCGCAGCAGTGCCTCACAGCCAAGGATCCTGTTGGATCTGCTGTCGACCTGCGGCTGGTAGTGAAGGACGAACTCGTCGTTGCTTAGCGCGCGGCGTACCCGCGACTCCATGTCCATGCGTTGATTGACCGCATCGGTCAGCGCCGGTGTGTAAAAGCGGAAGGTATTGCGACCCTGTTCTTTCGCCTGGTACATGGCGGCATCGGCATGCTGGACAAGCTGCGTGGCATCTTTGGCGTCCTGGGGAAAGATGCTGATACCGATACTCGCACCGATGTAGACGTCTTTCTGCCCCGGTAATTTGAAGGGTTGGTCTAACAGTCCGATCAGATCCTTTGCGACGTTTGCGGCATCTTCGGGGCGCTGGCTGTGGTCGAGCACGATCAGGAATTCGTCACCCCCGAGTCGCCCCAGCATGTCCTCATCGCGCAAGCGATGCCGGAAGCGTGCGGCGAGTGACTCCAGCAACTGGTCGCCGACCGGGTGACCGAGACTGTCATTGATATTCTTGAAACGGTCGAGATCCATGAACAGGACGGCAACCCGGGAATCCTCCCGGCATGCATGCTTGATCGCATGTTCGAGTCGTGACTGTATCAGCAGTCGATTGGGCAGACCGGTCAGTGGGTCGTAGTGCGCCAGCCTTTCCAGATTCGCCTCTGACTGCTTGATCCGGCTGATGTCAGTCATGACGCTGACATAGTTTTGCGCTGCACCCTCGCTATCTCTGACCGTGCTGATGGTCAACAACTGGGGGAAGACCTCACCGTTTTTTCGCCGGTTCCAGATCTCGCCCTGCCAATGTCCATGTTCAAGCAGGCTGGCCCACATGGCCTGATAAAAGGCTTCGTCCTGACGCCCGGATTGCAGAATGCCGGGATTGCATCCGACGACTTCTGCCTCGCGATAGCCGGTGATCTCGGTAAAAGCCCGATTGACCGTGATGATCCGCGGCACCAGGTCGGTGATGACGACTCCTTCGCGCGTGCTGGCAAACACGGCGGCTGCCTGTCGCAGTGTCGTATCGGCATTGGCGCGCTGCACTGCCAGACCCGTGATGCGTGCAAATTCGCCGATCAGGTGAAGTTCGTCCTCGCTCGGTGAACGCACCTCGGCATGGTAGATCGCAAAAGTGCCAAGCACCTCTCCGGTCTCGTTCTTGAATGGAATGGACCAGCAGGCACGCAGACCTGCACGCTCGGCAATCTGCTTGTAACCCGTCCAGTAGGGGTGTGTCTGCACATCATCCACGAGTACCGGTTCACCGGTGGCCGCGGCCGAACCGCATGAACCGCACCCGATCCCGGGTTTCTGTCCGTCGATCGCTGCACTGAAGAAATCTGGGATACTGGGCGCAGCGACGGTATTCAACTGATCCAGGCGCGAGTCGCGTAGCAGGATCGAAACCCGCAGATCCGGCCGGATGTCTTCGATGCTTTGTGCCACAGAGCCCAGGATCTGCTCCAGGGGCTGGCCGCTTGCCAGGCCATCGAGTGTGCTTATACGCGCCTGCTGGATCTGTTCCGACTGCTTCTGCGCGGTGATGTCAAGCCAGGCGCCAAGGGCCTCCGTCAAACCGCTTGCGCTTGCTGGCAGCAGGCGCAGGTCATCGCGAACCCAAAGCACCCGCCCGCTGTTGTCGACAAAGCGGTAGTCGTGCTGTATCCGCCCATCTTTGAGCAGTGTCGTCATAGCGGCAACGGCCGGGTCGCGGTCATCCGGGTGCAGGTGCTGTATCCACCAGCCCGGTTGCAGCGACTCCTGTTGTGAGAAACCGAACAGACGCGTGATGTTCGCGCTGACCCAGGTGGCGGTCACATCATCGTCGTCTAGCCGCAGGGTGTAGAGGACCACCGGGCTGGCCTCCAGCATATAGCTGAGATGGCGCGAGGTTTCCTTCAGTGCACTCTGTTCCCGTAACAGCTCGCACTGGCGGTGCGCCTTCTCCAGGGTAGGTACCAGTTCGTACAGATACCCCGTGTGCTTGCTGATGTAGTCGTCAACGCCAAGTTGCATCGCCTTGGCGGCCACTTGTTCGCTGCCCTGGCCGGATACGATAACAACCGGGATCTGCAGGCCGCGTTCGATGCGGATGGTCTTCACCGCATCCAGTGCGTCGATCCCAGGAAGCCGATAGTCAAGCAGCACCACGTCGTAGTCGCAGCTCTGTTGATTGTCTGGTGGCAGGTGGCTGAGCGCCAGCAGCGCGTCGGGGACCACGGTCAGGCGGATGTAGGGTGTGTGGCGTTCAATGTGCCGCCGGGTCAGATCCACGTCTGCCTGGTTGTGCTCTGCGTAGAGTACGTGCAATCGGCGGGATATCCGGCGGCTGCGCTCGAGGAAGCGCCGGCGTGCGGCGCTCAGGGTGGCAGGCAGGTTCTCAAAAGCCTCCGCGTCCTTTGCTACATAGTCGTCTGCACCGGAGTGCAAAGCGGCAATGGCCGCACTTTGGTCACCGGAGCCTGTAAGCATCACGACCGGGAAGGGGAGCTTCCGCTCACGAATCTCGCCAAGCAGGACCAGCCCGCTGCCATCGGGCAGCTTCAGGTCGATCAGCGCCAGATCAAAGCGTTCAGGTCTTTGCAGATAGTCTCGTGCCTCGGCCAGTGTCGCGACATGTTCGATCTGCGAGTCGGGCAGGTCGCGCTCCACGGCACGCTGGATCAGATCGGCGTCGGCGGCATTGTCTTCAACGTGCAGTATTCGCATGGAGCTAGTGTGGGGGGCGGTTCAGCAGACACCAATAGAGCTCGATCTGAGCAGCGACGTCCATGAACTTCTCGAAATTGACCGGTTTGACGATGTACGAGTTGACGTGGTGCCGATAGGCGGCCTTCACGTCTTCGTCCTCGTTGGAAGAGGTAAGTACCACTACGGGCAGATCGTGGCTTACATCGTGTTCGCGGTACTCGCGCAGTACCTCCAGGCCATCCACCCGCGGCAGTTTGAGATCGAGCAATACCACCAGGGGCAGGGGCTCGCCGGCCTCCCAGCGCGGGATCCAGGCGATGGCCTCTTCGCCGTCGCGCGCCACCTCGACAGGGTTGACCAGATTGCGGCGCGAGAATGCGCGTAGGGCGAGGTCGACATCGACCGGGTTGTCTTCCACCAGCAATATCGGGCGGTTGCTCATGTTGTCGTTCATCGCGGCAGTTCCAGCATAAATCGTGCTCCCTTTCCCGGGACTCCCTCGGCCGAGACCCGGCCGCCCATCCGCTGCATCGCCTTGCGTACGATCGCCAGTCCTACGCCTGTTCCCGGATATTCCTCCGCCCGCTGCAGGCGCTGAAAGATATCGAAAATGCGGTCGTGAAACCGCATGTCGAAGCCGATGCCGTTGTCTTCGATCTTTACAATGATAGCGTCATCTTCAACATACCCCCGGATTTCGATCACGGGTGGGTGGCGGTCCCGGCTGAACTTGAGTGCATTGTCGATCAGGTTGCGCAGTACCATCGCGAGACCATCCGGATCGGCGCGCACGATGAGGGAATCCAGGTCCACTTTGGTCACGGCATTGCGGGCGTCGAGCTCCTGTCGACGCTCATCCAGGATCGCATCGAGCTGTTTGCCCAGATCCACGGCCGTGTCGTGCATATTGCGACGTTCCATGCGCGAGTAGGCCAACAGGTCTTCGATCAGCTGGCCCATCTGCACGACCCCATGACGGACGTTGCCCAGGAACAGACGACCTTCCTCGTTCAGCTCATCGAGGTGATCCTCGAGCAACAGGCGGCTGTAACCGTCGATACCGCGCAACGGGGCCTTGAGGTCGTGCGATACGGAGTAGGTAAAGGTCTCCAGCTCCTTGTTCGCCGCCTCGAGTTCGTGCGTGCGGGCCTTGACCCGTTCCTCGAGCTCCCGGTTCAGGTTGCGTATCTCCTGTTCGGCATGCTTTCGCGCCGTTATGTCGGTGTGCGTACCCAACAGGCGCAGTGGCCGGCCGTCGGTGTCGCGTCCCTGCAGCTTGCCCAGGGAAAGAACCCACTTCCAGTTATCGCTCCTGGTGCGTTGGCGGTACTCGACGCGGTACTCGGGGCTGTGCCCGGTGATGTAATCGTCGTAGGCCTTCAACACCCTGGCCCGGTCCTTCGGATGCAGGCGCTCACGCCAGGCCGCATGGGTCTCCCGGAACCCGTCCGGATCGTACCCCAGCATGCTCGCATATTCGGGGCTGACCACGGCATCGCCGGTGCGAAGATCCAGGTCATAAAGTCCCTGGTTGGCGGCCTCCAGCGCCAGGCGCAGGCGCTCCTCGCTATGGCGCAGCGCCTGTTCGGCTCGCTCGCGCTCGGTGATGTCGGTGATGACCGCGATGCGCGCGCGGCGGCCCTCGTAGAGGATGTCGTGAGAGCGTGCCTCGATGGTCAGCTGGTGGCCGTCCTTTTTCACGTGGTGCCAGGTGCCCACATAGGCCAGGCCGGAAAGCCCGGCTGCCAGCTCGACAACGGCCTGCTTTTCCTGTGGCGGATAGAGGTCGGTCAGCAGCAGTGCCAGGGCTTCGTCATGCCCGTAACCGTAGTGTTTGCGAAAGGCCTCGTTTGCCGCCAGCAGCTGCAGGCTGTCGCGTTCATAGACCAGCATCGGGGCCGGGTTATGCTCGAAAAGATGGCGGTAGTGTGTCTCGCTTTCGCGCAGTCTTGTCTCGATCTGCTGCTGGTCCTCGAGCAGGCTCAACAGTGCAAGTCTTGCGCGTTCTGCGTTGCGCAGTTGCGTATCGTCCGCCGCATCTCTGCGGGGAGCCTGCTCCGTTTCGCCGCGCGGACCCGATGCCTGTGGCAGGTTTTCCGATTTTTCGAGGCGGCCCAGAAGGTCGGCGTTCCTGGCGCGGAGCCTGGCCGCCTCGGCGTTTCGTCGTCGCAGTTCCAGCTGATTGATGACGTGCCGACTGAGGATACGCAATGCCATCTCGTGATCAGGCAGCAGCCTGCGTGGCACCGTATCGATCACGCACAGGGTGCCGAGTGCGTGGCCGCCCGGGGCGATCAGGGGGGCTCCGGCGTAAAAGCGGATGCTGGGCTCGGCGATGACCAGGGGATTGTCCGCGAAACGATCGTCCCGCGTGGCGTCCTCGACGACGAATACGTCCGGTTGCAGGATGGCGTGTGAACAGAAGGCGATGTTGCGCTCGGTCTCGCGCGCAGCCAGACCCTGGGCGGATTTGAACCACTGGCGGTTCTCGTCGATCAGCGAGATCAGTGCAATAGGGGCGCCACAGATCCTGGCCGCCAGATTTGTCAGGTCGTCGTATTGTTCCTCCGGTGGCGTGTCGAGGATCTCGTAGTCGCGCAGTGTGCTGAGACGCTCTGCTTCGTCTGGCGGCATGGGGGCGGTGGTCATGCCTGGTCCGCCTGGCTGGGATAACGGGCGGGCCGGCCCTGGTCGGTCAACAGTCGATTGATCTCCCGTTTCAGTTCCTGGATCCGTTCTTCTCTGCCGAGCATCACGCCCTGCCAGCGGGTCAATTCCCGAAGGCGCGCCTCCAGGTCATGTTGCATCCGCTGGGTTTCCGTGACGTCCTGTACTGTCCCAAAAAATCTGCTTGGTTTCTGCTGGTTGTCGTAATCGGGCTTTACCCAGACGCTCAGGACTCGTTCTTCGCCGTCCGTGCGAAATATCCGGTAACGGTGTTCCGGGACCGTGTCCCCCGGACGAGTGTCGAGCAATCGTTGCAGGTAGGCGTCATGCCCGACTCGGTCGTCCGGATGCACCCGAGACCGCATCCAGTCGTAGTCGATGACCTTTTCTTGCGGGGCCAGGCCGAAGATCCGATACGACTCATCGGACCAGCGGATTCGCCCGTCCTCAACCCGGTACTCCCAATTGCCAATATGCGCGATGCTTTCAGCTGCCTCGAGACGCTCGGCACTGGCGCGCAACTCTCTCTCGGCCCGTCTGCGTTCGGCGATATCGCGCGCGAGCAGATAGGTCATCAGCGCCAGAATCAGGGCGACGGTGAATCCGGCAGCCCTGATCCATTCCAGATCATGTTGGTGTTGCCCCCAGCCCTCTGCCGGTGTGGCGGCAATCTGCCATTCCCCGCCCGGCAGCGTGACCATGATGGTTACCGGGTCGCGGGCGAAAAGGCCCGGGTCTCCGAAGAAGGTCTCGCCCCGTGCCCCGGTGCCATCCTTGCCACGTATCGCGACGGCAAGATCGGCATAGCGACCCGGTGAGGAGAGGCCTGCAACCTGATAAAGCTTGTCGATATCGATCACCGCCGATACCAGACCCCAGAGCCGTGGCTCTCCGCCCTCGGTGATCGATGGCAGGAAAACCGGCTCGCGGGCAATGAGGGCGTTTCCTCCCTGTATCAGAGACAGGGGGCCGGCAATGACCGTGTCGGCTGATTCGACCGCCCGCATCGCGGCATCGTGCTGGGTCGGGTGCGTTCGGTAGTCGAGACCGATCGCCGCCTCGTTACCCTCGATCGGGTAGATCAACGAAACCACCAGATCCGGTGCCCCCGCGATATTGCGCAGCGCGTGGCGTGGATCCACGAGATTGCGCGCGATACGCGCGAAGCCGTCCTGATCGATGTCGGGCTGCGCCGCAATCACCGCGGTCAGCCCCTGTGTCAGCAGCAGATTGCCATTGATCGCGCCCTCCAGGCGGGCCCTAAGCTGCGATAAGCCATTGAGTACATGGGATTTCTCGTGTTGCAGCTGGCTGCGTTTTTCGAAATGCTCAATGCCCTGTTCGGCGGTGATCGCGAGCGCGCCGGCCAAAGCCGCGAACAGCCAGTATCTCCAGCTTTGCCACTTCAAGAAGGGACCATCAGGTGTCGCCGATCTGTCCATTTTGTCCGCACCACGCGTCCATGCTTCAGACTCAATGGCCCGACTCTAGGCGACCTCGCTTGCGATGGTCAAAGATTCCTTGCTGGCGTCCTTCGCGAACTCCGCGTTCGGATAGCGATTTTTGGTGTGGCATAGACAAGGCATCTGCCGGCCAGCAGTGTAGAATCCTGGCTTCTTCAGAGTCAGCCAAGAACAAGATGGACCAGGAACCGCAGTACAACGCCGAAGGGGTGGAGCAGCTTCCGCTGCGCCAGTTCACCGAGAAGGCCTATCTCGACTATTCCATGTACGTCATTCTGGACCGGGCCCTGCCGTTCATCGGTGACGGCCTGAAACCGGTGCAACGGCGTATTGTCTATGCGATGTCTGAGCTCGGCCTCTCCGCGGCCTCAAAACACAAGAAATCGGCACGCACGGTCGGTGATGTGCTGGGTAAGTTCCACCCGCATGGCGATACGGCGTGCTACGAGGCCATGGTGCTGATGGCGCAGGACTTCTCCTACCGCTATCCCTTGGTCGACGGCCAGGGCAACTGGGGTTCACCGGATGATCCCAAGTCCTTTGCCGCCATGCGCTACACCGAGGCGCGCCTGACCGCCTACGCGCAGGTGTTGTTGTCCGAGCTCGGTCAGGGAACCGCAGACTGGGTGCCGAATTTCGATGGCACCATGAAAGAGCCAGGGATGTTGCCGGCGCGCCTGCCCAACGTCCTCCTGAACGGTGCGACCGGGATCGCCGTGGGGATGGCTACGGATATCCCTCCGCACAATCTGCGTGAGGTCACATCGGCCTGCATCCGCCTGATCGAGGAGCCCGGGGTATCGCTGGCGGCGTTGTGTGAACATGTGCCCGGGCCGGATTTCCCGACCGAGGCCGAGATCATCACACCGCGTGCCGATTTGCGGAAGATCTATGAAAACGGTGTGGGTTCGGTGCGGCTGCGCGCCTGCTGGCACAAGGACCAGGGTGCGATAGTGATCACCGCGCTGCCTTACCAGGTTTCGGGCAGCCGTGTCCTGGAGCAGATCGCGGCGCAGATGCAGGCCAAGAAGCTGCCCTGGGTCGAAGATCTGCGCGACGAGTCGGATCACGAAAACCCGACCCGCTTCGTCATTGTCCCGCGTTCCAACCGGGTCGATATCGAGCGGGTGATGCTGCACCTTTTTGCCACCACCGACCTGGAACGCAGCTACCGCGTCAATCTGAACATGATCGGCCTCGATGGCCGGCCGCAGGTCAAGGACCTGCGCCAGATACTGGTGGAATGGCTGGATTACCGTTTCGAGACGGTCCGCCGCCGGCTGCAGTTCCGACTCGACAAGGTACAGGAGCGGTTGCACCTGCTCGAAGGCCTGCTGGTTGCGTTCCTGAATCTGGACGAGGTGATCAGGATCATCCGCAGCGAGGACGAACCAAAGCCGGTCCTGATGAAACGCTTCGATCTGAGCGAGCTGCAGGCCGATTACATCCTCGATACCAAGCTGCGCCACCTGGCGCGCCTGGAGGAGATGAAGATCCGCGCCGAGCAGGAGGCCCTGAGCAAGGAGAGAGACCAGCTGCAGAAGACCCTGGGTTCCAAACAGCGCATGAAGACCCTGATCCGCAAGGAACTCATGGCCGACGCGGAAAAGTTCGGAGACGATCGACGTTCGCCGATCGTTGCACGGGGTGCAGCCGCAGCCATGGATGAGGCCGAGCTGACGCCGAGCGAGCCGGTGACCGTTGTGCTGTCCGAAAAGGGTTGGGTACGTTCGGCCAAGGGACACGATATCGATCCCGCCGAACTCAATTACAAGGCGGGAGACGGCTTCCGGCAGGCGGTGCGTCTGCGCAGCAACCAGCAGGCGATATTTCTGGATTCGGCGGGACGCAGCTATTCGCTGTCGGCACACACGCTGCCTTCGGCACGGGGCCAGGGCGAACCGCTGACCGGCAGATTCAATCCACCGGCCGGGCACAGCTTTGTTGCCGCACTCGGTGGTGACCCTGAGCAATGGTGGTTGTTGGCCTCCGATGCCGGTTACGGTTTCCGGGTCCGCGCGAAGGATCTGTTGGCCAACAAGAAGGCTGGCAAGGCGGCGCTGAGCCTGCCGAAGGGTGCGCAGGTATTGCGACCCTCGATGATCACGGATGCGGACACCGATCGCCTGGTCGCGGTGACCAGCGAGGGTCGGATGCTGGTTATCCCGGCCAATGACCTGCCGGAGCTCACACGCGGCAAGGGCAACAAGATCATCGGTGTGCCGGCGAAAGCGGTCGCCGATCGCAGTGAGTATGTGGTCGACGTCTTGGCGGTGCCACAGGGGGGTAAGGTCAGGCTTTATTCGGGCAAGCGTTATCTGAACCTGCGTGCGGCGGATCTCAATGCCTACGAGGGTG
>CAZCDY010000013.1:10179-45545 GCA_964497145.1 uncultured Gammaproteobacteria bacterium | reverse complement strand
TGATGCGGAATATCCGGGCCGCGATCACTGCAGGCCGCTTCGGCAGCTTCCGCGATGACTTCTTCGCACAGCGCGGATTGCCTGTCCCGGTCTGAGCTATGGCATAATCACGCGCCTTTGGGACTGCCCGGCGATTTCGCGGCAAATTTCTTCTGACTGGAGCGCACGATGAGTTTCTTTATTTCTGACGCAATGGCACAGAGCCCGGTACCGGGCGGCGACGGTGGTATGTCGATCATTTTCCTGATCGGCATGTTTGCCATCATGTATTTCTTCCTGATCCGTCCTCAGGTGAAACGGCAGAAAGAACACAAGGCGATGGTCGGGGGGCTCAAGAAGGGCGACGAGATCCAGACTGCCGGTGGCATGATGGGCAAGATTACCGAGATCGGCGACAATTTCATGAAGGTCGATATTGCCGACAATGTCATCGTGACCGTGCGCAAGACCTCGGTCGAGGCGATTATGCCCAAGGGCAGCCTGAAAGAAATGTAATCGCCCCTGTGGCCGCATGCCTGTGCATGCGGCCGCGTTCATCCCTGCTTCACTTTCCAGCCTCACTTTGAATCATGCTTAACCAATATCCGATGTGGAAGAACCTGCTGGTGGCCGTCGTGCTGCTGGTGGGACTGCTTTATGCGCTTCCGAATATCTATTCACAGGATCCTGTCATTGAGGTGACGGGGGCGCGCGGCGAGCAGGTCGGCGAGACCCTGCATCAGAATATCCTGGCGGCACTCGAACGTGCGCAGATCCCGATCAAGTCTTCTGAGCTGAGGGCAGATCGCCTGCAGATCCGCTTCAATTCACCGGAAGAGCAGCTGGCGGGACAGGAAGCCGTTGCCAAGGTGCTGCCGCCCGAATTCACGCATGCCCTGACGCTCTCACCGGATGTGCCGGGCTGGCTCAGTGCGATCGGCGGGCAGCCGATGAACCTCGGCCTCGATCTGCGTGGTGGTATCCACGTCCTGATCGACGTCGACATGGAGGCCGCGGTCCAAAAGGCGGTGGAGCGGCATGCGGGCAATGTGCGCACGGCCCTGCGAAATGAGAAAATCCGCTACGTCACGGTCAAGCAATCGGGCAATGGGGTCGATGTGCGGTTCCAGGATGCGGCCTTGCGTGATCGTGCCGAGGAAGTGCTCGGTGCCGAGTTCCGAGATCTGGGGATCAGCGTGCGCGACGAGGACGGGGACTTCTACGTGCGGGCCTACATGACCCCGGAAGAGGAACGCACCTCGCGCCGGCTGGCGCTGGAACAGAACATCACCACGCTGCGCAACCGGGTGAATGCCCTGGGTGTATCGGAACCGGTGATCCAGCAGCAGGGTGACCGCCGCATCGTGGTCGAGCTGCCGGGGGTGCAGGATCCGGGCAAGGTCAAGGACCTGCTGGGCGCAACGGCGACCTTGGAATACCGCCTCGCGCATGGTGATTTTGCGCAGGCGCTGGAGGCCGAGCAAAGTGGCCGGGCGCCGGCGGGAACTGCCCTCTACCGCGAGCGTAACGGTCAGCCGATCCTGCTCAAGCGCCAGGTCATCGTGACCGGCGACGAGATGACCAGCGCCTCGGCCGGTTTCGACCAGCAGTCGGGCCAGGCCGCCGTTTTCGTCAATCTCGACAGCAAGGGCGCGCGGCGGATGCGCAATGTCACCACCGACAATGTCGGCAAACCGATGGCGGTGGTGTTCAAGGAAAAGCGTACCGTGGGGCGTGACGAGGAGGGCAAGCCGATCCGCAAGTGGGTCGAAGAGGTGATCAATGTCGCCACCATCCGTGAACCCTTCGGTCGACGCTTCCAGACCACCGGCCTGGACAGTCCGCAAGAGGCGCACCAGCTGGCACTGCTGCTGCGCGCCGGTGCCCTGGCGGCGCCGATTGAAATCGTCGAGGAACGCACCATCGGGCCCAGCCTGGGCCAGGACAACATCAATCAGGGCTTCACCTCGGTGATGGTCGGCATGGGGCTGGTGCTGGTGTTTATGGCGGTCTACTACAAGACCTTCGGGATGATCGCCAATCTGGTGTTGGTGACCAATCTGTTTCTTATTGTCGCCGTTCTGTCCGTATTGCAGGCCACCCTGACCCTGCCGGGTATCGCAGGTATCGTGTTGACAGTGGGAATGGCGGTGGACGCCAATGTGCTCATCTTCGAGCGCATACGCGAGGAACTGCGCATCGGCAGCACGCCGCAGGCCAGTATCCACGCGGGCTATGCGAAGGCCTTCAGCACCATCCTCGATGCCAACGTGACCACCTTCATTGCTGCGATCGTGCTGTTTTCGATCGGCAGCGGCCCGGTGCGAGGATTCGCCGTGACCCTGGCGATCGGTATCCTGACCTCGATGTTCACCGCCATCATCGGTACACGTTCTGTCGTGAACCTGCTCTACGGCGCCAAGCGCGTCGAGAAGCTGTCGATCTAAATATCCGGTATCAGCCATGAAATTTCTGAAGAACAAGCAAAATATCGACTTCATGGGCAAACGCCAGGTTGCGCTGGTGTTCTCCCTGGTATTGCTCACCATCGCCGTGGGTTCGATGGTGACGCGTGGTCTGAGTCTTGGGATCGATTTCACGGGCGGCACCCTGATCGAGGTGGGCTACAGCGAGCCGCCCGATCTCGATTCGGTGCGCAAGGCCTTGGCCGATTCCGGTCATGGCGACAGCTCCGTACAACAGTTCGGGACGCCGCGCGATATCCTGATCCGGCTCGGGAGCAGTGCCGATGCGGACAGTTCGCGCCTGAGTGACGAGGTCTTCGCCGCCCTGTCGAAGGCCGCCGACAGTAAGGTTGACCTGCGCCGGGTCGAGTTTGTCGGTCCGCAGGTCGGTGACGAGTTGGCCGAAGATGGTGCCCTGGCAGTGCTGGTCGCGCTGATCGCGATCCTGATGTACGTCGCGATGCGTTTCGAGTGGCGTTTCGCCGTGGGTTCGGTGATCGCCCTGGTACACGACGTCATCATCGTGGTCGGTCTGTTCGCCCTGCTGCAGATCGAATTCGATCTGCCCGTGCTGGCGGCGGTGCTGGCGGTAATCGGCTACTCGCTCAACGACACCATCGTCGTGTTCGACCGCATCCGTGAAAACTTCCGCAAGATGCGCAAGGGCGAGCCGGTCGATATCGTCAATCGTTCGCTGAATGAGACCCTGTCACGTACCCTGGTGACATCGCTGACGACCATCCTGGTGTTGTTGGCACTGTTTTTCCTCGGTGGTGAGATTATCCATGGGTTCGCCTTCGCCCTGCTGGTAGGCGTGCTTGTTGGTACCTATTCGTCGATCTACGTCGCCAGTACCTCGATCCTGATGCTCGGCGTGAGCAAGGCCGACCTGATGCAGGTCAAGAAAGAAGGGGTTGTGGACGATAGACCCTGATAGAGAGAGGCAGGGTGGACCGCGGCGGTTGCGGTGGCACGCGATCCCCGGTCTTGTTTCGAACACCCGGTCAGGTCGATATGCACATGCTCTATCATCATCTGTCAGCGGAAAGTGATGTGGGGGCACAGGGCCGGCTTCACAGCGGTCGGACTCGAAAATGGTCTTCGCCGTGAAGATCCTTACCTTCAGTTCGCTGTTTCCCAATCCGTGTCAGGCCTCGCATGGCATTTTTGTCGAAAATCGCCTGCGCCAGTTGCTTGCCTATGCACCCGACCTTGACGCCAGGGTGGTGGCACCCGTGCCCTGGTTTCCATCCAGCAACCCCATGTTTGGCAGCTACGCGGCCTTTGCCGGGGTGCCGGCTCACGAAATGCGCCATGGCATCGGGGTATGGCATCCCAAGTATCCGGTGATACCAAAGATCGGTATGCAGGTAACGCCCTGGCTGATGTACCGGTTTGTGCGAGAGAGGCTGAAGCGGCTTCGCGCACAGGGCTTCGACTTCGATCTGATCGATGCGCACTATTTCTATCCCGACGGGGTGGCCGCGATGTGGCTGGCGGAAGAGTTTGAGCGGCCCTTTGTCGTTACCGGCAGGGGTACGGACCTCAACCTGATCCCGCAATACGCAGGGCCGCGCAAGAAGATCCTGCGCGTCACCCAAAGCGCGGCGCACATGATGACCGTGGCGGGTGCGCTGAAAGAGTATCTGCTCGACCTGGGGGTGCCCGGAGATCGGGTCACGGTGCTGCGCAATGGTGTCGACCTGGAATTTTTTCACCCAGTGGACGAACGCAGCGTTTTACGTGAGTCACTGGGCTTTTCCGCTCGATCGACCCTGCTTTCGGTTGGCCACCTGATCGAACGCAAGGGGCACCACCTGGTGATCGAGGCCATGCGCGATCTGCCGGGGATGGCGCTGGTGATCGCCGGCGACGGCCCGGAACAGGCCTCTTTGCGGCAACTGGTGGAACAATGGTCGCTGCAGGATCGGGTGAGTTTTGCCGGTCGGCTGTCGCAGGAGAGTCTGCGTGAACACTACCAGGCAGCGGATGCCCTGATCCTGGCGTCCAGTCGTGAGGGTTGGGCGAATGTGCTGCTCGAATCCATGGCCTGTGGTACGCCGGTGGTAGCCACCCCGGTAGATGGCACCCCGGAGGTGGTCGCCTCTGCCGACGCGGGCCAACTGACAGCGGATCGCAGCGCGAAGGGGATCGTGTCGGCGGTCAACAGATTGTTCGCCGAGCTTCCCGGGTTTGACGCCACCCGCCGCTACGCGGAGGGCTTCAGCTGGGATGACACCTCGCTTGGTCAGCTCGACATTTTTCGGCGCGCGATTGTCGGAAGGCGCTGAAACCGGCCCGCACGCGAAGCCTGTTCCCCCTGCGGCCATGACCCGGTCGCGCCCCCTCCAATATTCAATAGTTGCTCCTTTTGGCCGCTAAGCAGGGCGTTGGTTAGCGATTTCGTGGAACGGTGGCAGGTGCAGCTTCAGACAAAGGCATGGGTGACGGTGGTGTACACCGGGGGCGGGGAGCACCTGGCCCTTGGCCCGGCTTCGACCCAGGGCGCATGGTCTGGGATTCGGGGGGGCAGGGAGGCTTATGCAGCACGTGACTGACGTGTCGGCCATGGCAACGCCGTCAATAGAAAGAAAGACCGCCAGGGAGCAGCAGCTGTTCCTGCTCAAATACCTGCACCAGGGCGTCCTGCTTACCTGTTTCGTCATGGCCATGGTGGTGTTCCTTTTGTGGAACGAGGTCGATCGCGGCCGGCTGCTGGCCTGGTACGGCATTGTCGTCACCATCTCCCTGCTGCGGCTTGTGTTGCTTCGACGCCGTCCGCATCTGCTGGCATCGGATGGGCCGGACGAGGTTGTTCACCTTGGTCTGCACACCGGTGTCTTCGCCTCGGCACTGGTATGCAGTGTTGCGGTATTTTTAGCCGGGCAGAGTCCTCAACCGGCCGATTTGATGATCGTCATCGCGTTGCTCGGGGGCATGGCCGCGGGCGCGCTGGGTACCCTTGGCGCCATTATCAGTGTCTACAATCTGTACCTGTTGACGCTGCTGACGCCCCCGGTTTACTGGTTGCTGCAGCGCGGGGATGACACCGGCAACACGACGGCGCTCTTGGCCCTGGTCTTCCTTGGGTCGATGTTGCTCACCGGCCGTGGCTATGGCTCCCGCCTTGCGCAATCATACCGGCTGCAGTTCCGTAACATGGCCTTGAATGAACACCTGAACCGGGCCAGCGCCGAGGCGTTGGATAACAGCAGGAAGCTGCAGCTCGAGGTGGAACAGCGGCGTGGGGCTGAATCAAAGATCAAGGCGGCCGCACAGCGTCTGCAGCAGGCCAACAAGCATCTGCAGACCCAGATCCGGGAGCGGCAGAGGAGTGAAGAGGCGGTCAGGCTGCAGGCGATCCAGATCGCACGCAGCGAGACGCGTCTGCGAGCCGTCATCGGCAACAGCTTCGACGGCATCCTGACTACCGCGGCAGGCGGAAAAATTCAATCGGCGAATCCGGCCGCGCAGCGATTGCTGGGCGCTACCCAGGATCAGTTGTCGGGCCGGTCCCTGGAGGCGTTTCTGCCGGGTCTCAGCTTTGAATCCGGCAGCCCTGCCCGGCAGGAACTCTGGGTCAATCAGGGTGAAGAGCGCAAGATTCCGGTCTCGTTTGCCGCGGCTCCCCTGGCGGTAACCGGTGAGCAGGGCTATGTCTGCGTTCTGCGGGATGAGACCGAGGCCGAAGCGGCAAGACAGGCACTGCTCTCGGCCAAGGACGCGGCAGAGTCGGCCAACCGGGCAAAATCCGAGTTCTTGTCCAGTATGAGCCATGAATTGCGCACCCCGCTGAACGCGATCCTGGGCTTCGCCCAGTTGCTTGAGGCGGATCCGGCCAATCCCCTGTCCGAGGCCCAGAAGGCCAATACCAATGAGATCAACAAGGCCGGTTGGCACCTGCTCAGCCTGATCAATGATGTACTCGACCTGGCCCAGATCGAGGCAGGAAGGCTGGAGATCAGACCGGAAGAGGTCGTTGTCGGCGATCTGGTGGCCGATGCGGCAACACTGCTTGCGCCATTGGCGTCCGATTATCAGGTGACGCTCATAGACGAGGTGGCGGCGCCGGGACCCAAGGTCTATGCCGATCCCATGCGCCTGAAGCAGGTGGTGATCAACCTGCTTTCCAACGCCATCAAATACAACCGGCCGGGTGGCCGGGTCGTGATCCAGACCCCCAACTGTACCCGGGGCCTGTGCCGGCTGATGGTCAAGGATACCGGGATCGGCCTGACACCTGAGCAGCAGCCCAGGGTCTTTGAACGTTTCAGCCGGGTTGCCGACAGAAAGGCCGATATCGAGGGTTCCGGCATCGGCCTGGCGGTGACAAAGAAACTGGTCCAGGGTATGGGTGGTGAGATCGGCGTGCTTAGCCAGCCTGGCGTCGGCAGCAGTTTCTGGGTCGATCTGCCGGGCGTCGTCGACGACAAGCCGGTGCGCCAGGTCGCCATATCTTCCTGACGATCCGCAGGCTTCGTGTCGATTTGCCGACGCCCGGGGCTTTGCCCTGTTAACGTCTGGTCTCTCCCGTTATGATCCGCTGGGACCCCGCCCGGGGTCGACAGGCTAAACACAAAAAAATATCCGGAGGAGCCCCATGAAACTCGAAACCCTGGCATTGCATGCCGGTTATGAAGGTGACCCAACGACCCACGCGGCCACCACACCCATCTACCAGACCACCTCCTACACCTTCGACGATACGCAGCATGGCGCGGACCTCTTTGACCTCAAGGTGGCAGGCAATATCTACACGCGGATCATGAATCCGACCCAGGCGGTGCTGGAGCAGCGGCTGGCAGAGATGGAGGGGGGGGTCGCCGCCCTGTGCCTCGCATCGGGGATGGCGGCAGTGACGTACTCGATCCAGTGCCTTGCCGACGTGGGCTGCAATATCGTCAGTACCAGCCAGCTGTATGGCGGCACCTACAATCTGTTTGCGCACACCTTTCCGCGCCAGGGTATCGAGGTCCGTTTCGCCTCGCATGACGACTACGACGCGTTCGAGGCATTGATCGACGACAATACCCGCGCGGTATTCTGTGAGTCGATCGGCAATCCCGCCGGTAACGTGGTGGATATCGTCAGACTGGCCGAGATCGCGCATCGTCATGGCGTGCCGCTTATCGTGGACAACACGGTCCCCACGCCTTTTCTGTGTAAGCCGTTTGAGCTTGGCGCGGATATCGTTGTCCATGCACTGACCAAATACATCGGCGGCCACGGTACCAGCATAGGCGGCGCCATTGTCGATTCCGGCAAGTTTGACTGGGCGGCGAATGCCAAGCGTTTCCCCATGCTGAACGAGCCCGACCCCTCATATCACGGCGTGGTGTACACGGAGGCCCTGGGGCCTGCCGCCTATATCGGACGCTGCCGGGTGGTGCCTCTGCGCAACACCGGGGCGGCTATCTCACCGATGAATGCCTTCCTGATCATGCAGGGCCTGGAGACCCTGGGGCTGCGGATGGAGCGTCATTGTGAGAATGCGCAGCGGGCCGCGGAGTATCTTCAGCAGCATCCGAAGGTGGAATGGGTGAGCTATGCAGGTCTGCCGGATAGTCCTTATCACGAGCTTTGCAACAGGATCACCGGTGGCCGGGCCTCGGGTATCCTCAGCTTCGGTATCAAGGGCGGGGCTGAGGCAGGGGCCAGATTCATCGATGCCCTGCAGATGATCCTGCGCCTGGTGAACATCGGTGATGCCAAGTCGCTGGCGTGTCATCCGGCAAGTACCACCCATCGCCAGCTCGGGCCGGAGGAGCTGGCTACCGCAGGTGTGCGTGAGGATATGGTGCGCTTGTCGATCGGCATCGAACACATCGACGATATCATTGCGGATATCGAACAGGCCCTGGCTGCAGCCGGGTAGGGCCAGCAGTTCCATTGCTGTCAGCCAGACTGGTTGCGCGCAGCTGAATGGCCAGAGCCCCGTCGGCCCATCGGGTCGGCGGGGCTTTTCTATGATTCGCTTCGGTCCGCCGCCCGGTCGCTCGACGGTTTCGCTCGCCTGATGCAGGCTAAAGTCTGTGAGCCGTTCTGCCGCCACAACCTGTGGGCACCACAGCATCAGTACGCATCAATGAAGAAAAAGATTACTCCGGTTGCACGTGAGCGCGTGCTCCGTGACGAAGACTTCATCGTCACCAAGACCGACCCCAAGGGCAGGATCACCTATGCGAACCGCGTCTTCAGCGAGTTTGCCGGCTATGGCGAGGAGGAACTGCTGGGGGTGCAGCACAACATCGTCCGTCATCCGGACATGCCGCGAGCGGTCTTCAAGATGATGTGGGAGACGCTGCATGCAGGCCGAGAGTTTTTCGGCTATGTAAAGAACATGGCCAGCGACGGAACCTTTTACTGGACCTTCGCCAACGTGACACCGACATGCAACGAGCGTGGTGAAACGGTTGGCTATTTTTCGGTGCGGCGCAAGCCACGCCCCGAGGCGGTCGCCCTGGTTGAGCCGGTGTATGCAGCGATGCTGGCAAAGGAGCGTGAGGCCGGTCCCAAGGCCGCGATCGATACATCGCGCGTGCTGCTCGAGGAACACTATCGGTCGAAAGGCGAGACCTATGATGAATTCGTTCTGGCACTGTAGTCTGCGCTTTACCCTGTTCGTAATCACCGCCATTCTGGCGATGGTTGCACTGTATACCCTCTACAGGCACGGGCCTGATCCCCTACTGCTCCTGCTCCTCGGATGCGGTGCCGTTTTTGCCATGCTGGGTCTGCAGGCGCAGGGCCGCGACCGGGCGGTGTTCGCAAAGATCAAGCAGCTTGGTGAAGCCAGCCGGAAGGGGGATACCGATTTCCGCATTACCGGTATCGATGCAAATCACGAGGCCAGCGAGGCGCTCTGGGGTATCAACGAGGGTCGGGATCAGATCGAGGCCTTTTTTCGTGAAGTGGACACGACGTTTCAATATGTCGAAAAGGATCAGTATTTCCGCCGTGCCCTGAGTGCCGGCCTGCAAGGTCAGTATCGGGCGATGATTGAACGTATCAACGTCTCGATCGATTCCATGGCAGACACCTGGTCACGACGCCGTTTCGGTATCTTCGGGGCGAAAATCGGTGAGCTAAAATCCAGCAATCTGCTGGAGAATCTGCAGCGCACGCAACAGGATCTGGCACAGATTACGGAGCAGATGAAACTGGCGGCGGACAACACCTCGCAATCGGTGGAGGTGGCTGACCACAGCCGGGCATCGATCAGCAGAGTGACTGAAAATCTGCACCAGCTGGTGGCGAAGATGGAGGGGGTACATGGGACCTCGATCGAGCTGGGGAGCCACAGCCAGGAGATCGGTGAGATCCTGGAGCTGATAATAGGGATCGCCGACCAGACCAATCTGCTGGCGTTGAATGCAGCCATAGAGGCGGCGCGGGCGGGCGAACATGGCCGTGGTTTCGCCGTGGTGGCCGATGAGGTGAAGAAACTCGCACAGCGTACCAAGGAGGCCACCGGTAACGTGCGTGAAGTCATGGACGGTTTTACCGGTTCTGCGAAACAGGTGACGGATGAGGCCGCGGCCATGTCTGAGATGGCCGGCGAATCACAAAAGATCATCGAGCAGTTCGAGGCGGATTTTGCGACCTTCTCTGAAAATGCCACCAACACCAATGCCTCGGTGACCTTTGCTCGGACGATCAGTGATTCGTCCCTGAGCAAGGTCGATCACATGATCTATATCCAGAATGCCTATCGGGCCCTGGATCTCGGTCATGGGTCGGAATCCTGGAACAAGTGCCTGGTGTCACCCAGCCACTGCCGGTTCGGCAAGTGGTACAGCGAAGGAGAGGGTGCGGCCGAGTTCGCCGAACTGCCTTCATACGGGCAGATAGATTCCCCGCATCGTGCAGTGCACGAAAGTGTGCATCGTGCGCTCGAACTGGCGCAGGGCGACTGGAAGGCGTCAGACGCGGTACAGGAAGAGATCCTCGCCGCCTATCAGGAGACCGAGGATCGCAGCAGCGAACTGATGGCCCTGCTCAGCAATCTGGCGCGGGAAAAACAGCAGTTCGATATCGCGGGTTAGTCCTCAGGTTCACTGAGACGCCTTACCAGCCAGCCGCGGAAGAAAGGATTTTCTGTATCGGCGAACAGTTGCACCTGCGTCAGCCATTCACGCAATTGCTCAGGATTTTCCACCGGCTTGCCGTGCTGAGCGAAGTAGCAGTCGAGATAAAATTCGCCCTGCAGCGCGAGCCAGGCTTCATCGTCGATCGCGTTACGCAAGCGATCGGGAAAGGGCAGGATGTTGTCTTCTGACATGGGTTTTCCCTGGCGCCTGGTCGGCGCACTTTGCTGCACTAAGGCGTTATGAACAATCTTGCTGAGGCTTGCCGCTAGCGTTGCTGTCGCCACCAGCGGCCAACAATGCCTGCGACATCGATATCGTCTGGTCCGGACCGCCAGCTTTCGGCGACCGGCGCGTCACTGCTGGCCGGTGCGGGGTCGGGCGGGTAGAGCCGGAACCGCGTGGGCAGGGGAATCGCCTCACCGACCGCGAGTGCCTCGCCACGGTGCAGGGTCGTCAGCACATCGGCGAGATCCTGTTCGCCCTCGGGCATCAGCTTGCGGATATATTCCTGATCCTGGGGGTTGGTGGTCCGCAGGCAGATGAAGTTGCTGCACTGGGACAAAACGGTTTCTGACAGTTCGGTCGGTCGCTGACTGACGACACACAGCCCGACGCCGTACTTCCGTCCCTCTTTGGCGATACGTTCCATCTCCCTTCTACTGCCTTCATGCTGGGCATCGGCATCGCGCGGGATATATTGGTGGGCCTCCTCGCAGACAAGGAGAATGGGGAATTCGCGACGTTGCGGATTCCAGTAGTTGAACTCAAATGCCAGTCGCCCGATCTGCGAGGATACGGTCGGCCGCACATCATGCGGCACGGGGCTGAGGTCGATCACGGTAATCTGGCGTTTGGGTTCTCCCAGGCCGATGAAATCGCGCAGCAGGTCTTCCAGGTCCGTGGATTTGGTGCGGCGTTTGGGCCGGAAAAGAAAGTCGTAACGTGAATCGTTGAACATCGCCTGGAAGCGCACCAGGAATTCGTCGAATGCGCCGAACAGAGGGCCCTTGGTCTTGCCGAAGTCAAACTGCTGCTCGTTGGCCTGTTTGAAATGCAGGTACATTTCCTTTAGCGAGAAATAGACCGGCGAGTCGACCGAAAGGCGGTCGATGCCCAGGTCCTGATTGCCTTTCTTGCGCAAGGCATGCAAGACCTCACGCATGAAAGAGATCTGCAGCGAGGCATTGGGATCGGTGCGGTCGATCAGCAGGTCCACCAGTTCGCCGTAAGTCAGCAACCAGTACGGGATCTCCAGGCTGCGCGCATCGACGTGCCGCACCATGTCGACCGGGAAGGCGCTGTGAAAGTTGCCCTTCGCATCACGCCAGCCGTATTCACCGTGCAGGTCGAGCAGGACGATGTGGGCCTTTGGCATCAGCTTCACGGTGCGCTGCAGAAGACTGCTGACCGCCCATGATTTGCCGGAACCGGACTGGCCGAGAATGGCGAGGTGGCGACTGAACAGAAGGTTTGGGTCGACATAGACGCGTAGCTCCGCGCGCTGGCTCAGGCGCCCCAGGTGCAGTCCGAAGCGACGAACCGCGTCGAACATGGTGTCGAGTTGGGCGCTTTCGGCCAGGTAGAGCGGGGTGCCCAGGGGCGGGTATCGGCCGACACCACGGAAGAAACGGCCATCGCTGGTTACCTCGCCCAGGGGCAGTAGCCGCAACAGGCGGGCCGTCTCCGTGCCACGTTCTTCCTGCCAGGCGCTGATAACCTGGCACAGGACCTGTTCGTGCTGGCCACGTGCAATCACATAGGCGCCGACCTGACCGATGGTCGCACTCTCGCTGCCGACCTGGCGGTAGGCGTTGAATTCAGCTCCACTTTCGTTCAGGCGGGCGATGAAACGTGCACCCGAGACGTCGGTCAGGGTGCCGAGAAAACCGGGATCTGAGTCCTTCATGAGATTCCATGCAACGCGGATGTAGAGCACAAGAATAGCGCCAACGTCCGAGATTCCCAAGGGACTCCAGGGAATAGTGGGCAATACGGCATCTGACAAGCGCTGGGCACGGCTTTAGAATGTGACGCCGGGAATGTGAGGAGACCAGCCCAGATGTCACGAGTCACTGTTATAGGCGCCGGGTTTGCCGCGCTTACTGCCGTTCGCAAACTGCGCGCTGCAGACCCGAATCTGGGTATCGATCTGATCGCTCCCAGACCCGAGTTTGTCTATTACCCGGGGACCATCTGGATACCGACCGGGTTGCGTCAGCCGGAAGATCTCGTGTTACCGCTGCGAAACTTTTTCGCCCGCATGGGGGTGACCTATCATCAGGCAGCGGCGGAGAGCCTCCGTGACGGCGGGCGCGTGGTCGTCACCGATCAGGGCGAGGTGCCCAATGACGGTCTGATTATCGCCTGTGGCGGAAGGTTCATCCGCAAGCTGCCCGGTATTGAGCATTCTTTCCTGCCGTGCGGCGGGGTCGACGTCACCACGCGGATGCGTGACCGTCTGGCCGAGATGCAGGGTGGGACCCTGGCCTTTGGTTTTGCCGGCAATCCCAAGGAACCCTCGGCGATGCGCGGTGGTCCGGTATTCGAATTCCTGTTCGGTATCGATTCGTGGTTACGCAAGCAGGGCAGGCGCGATAAGTTCAAGATTGTGTTCTTCACCCCGGCGGAAAAGCCCGGTCAGCGCCTGGGGCCGAAGGCGGTACAGGGCCTGAAGCGGGAGATGGAAAAACGCGACATCGAGACCCATCTCGGACACAAGCTCAAGCGATTCGAGGCCGATCGTATTGTCACCGAGGGTGGTGAGTTTGCGGCGGACATGATCCTGTTCATGCCGGGGATGACGGGTAACCAGTGGTTTGACAATACGTCCCTGCCCAGATCGGAAGGCGGCATGATCCAGGCGGACCGGTTCTGCCAGGTGGAGGGATGGGACAAGGTCTATGTGGCCGGTGACTCCGGCAGCTTCCCGGGACCGGAATGGCTACCCAAACAGGCGCATATGGCGGATCTGCAGGCCGCCGCGGCAGTCGCCAACCTGATGGATGCATTCCAGGGTCGGGCCGCCAGTCATACCTTCCGGGCCGAACTCATGTGTATCGTTGACACGCGATCCAGCGCCATGTTCGTTGCACGCACGGGGAAAAGGAACATCGTGCTGCCGTCGTTCATCGGCTTTCACTGGGCAAAGCGTGTGTTCGAATGGCTGTATCTTCGCAAGTACCGGTGAACGGGTCCTGCGTTGCGCCGCGGGTGCGGCCTCAGTCGCCCAGCAGCAGCTTGAGCGATATCGCGAGAGACACCACGACCAGCAGTGGCCGGATCAGGCTTGTGCCGTGGCGAATCACCAGGTGTGACCCCACCCAGGCCCCCGCCATCTGCGCTATGCCCATCGGCAGCCCGACCTGCCAGATCACCTGGCCGGCAAGGGCAAAGAACAACAGCGATGCAATATTGCTGGTGAAATTGAGGACCTTGGTCGCGGCGGTGGCCCGTCGCAGGTTGTAGCCCAGCAGCATGACGAAGGCGGCAGCGAAAAAGCTGCCTGTTCCCGGACCAAAAAAGCCGTCGTAGAAACCGACGCTGAAACCTATCAGCAGACCGAACAATCCATGGCTGATGCGGTGGTGTGCGTCCTCATCGCCGATGCGTGGCGAAAACAGGAAATACAGCGCGAACCCGATCAACAGTACCGGCACGACCTCCTCGAGCAGGTCTGAGCCCAGATTTTGCACGGCCAGGGTCCCGGACGCGGAACCGACGAAGGTCATCAGGATCGGGATGCGCAGACGCCCGAGCTGGATCTCGCCCTTGCGTACGAAATTGTATGAGGAGGTCAGGGTGCCGAAGCTGCCCTGCAATTTGTTTGTTGCCAGTGCCTGCACCGGCGGCAGGCCCGCCCATAACAGGGCAGGCAGCGCCAGCAGTCCACCACCGCCGGCGATCGCGTCGATCATGCCGGCCACACCGGCAATGGCGACCAGCAACAGCAGGGTATCCAGGGGGAGGGCTTCCACGCCGGGCTCCAAAACCCGCATTGTAGACCAGCCGGCGGGCGAAGCGCAGAAGCTACCGCAGTTTTCGGGCTGCCTCAGCCGCTTGCCCAGTCGGCGAGCCTTTCAACTGCACTGGTGACCCTGCTGCAATGGCGTTTTATGAAGTCTTCGTCGATCGTTTCGCTGGCGGCCTTCTGCAGCGCCTGGGCGCCATCGAAATCCACCACCGCCAGACGTGCGGAAAGCTCCAGATCGGGACGCCCGAAGCAGTTTCCCGGCAGTATCGCGACGCCGGTTTCTTCGAGCAGGCGCTCGCAGAATTCCTGGCCGTTGTCGATGCCCCGCTTGGCCAGCCCCGCCCGGTGTGCTTCGAAGCGCGGGAACAGGTAGAAGCCACCCGCCGACTGGCTGAGTTCGGCGCCGGCATTCGAGAGTGTCCGGGAGGCATGACCGGCAAGTGCGGCGAGGATCCGGCGGCTGTGCAGCATGTAGTCTTGCATCTCCGGACGGTCCTCGAGTGCGCTGACGGCCGCGTACTGGATCGGGGCGCTGGTGGATGTGAAGGTCTCGCTGGCCACGGCGGCCATTGCGTCGGCGAGCCAGCTGAGGCCTTGGGGAAAAACGAAAAAGCCGAGTCGCCAGCCGCCTGCGCCACACCATTTGCTCAAGCCATTGCTGATGATGGTGCCCTCCGGGTAGTAACGCGCCAGTGAGACATGCCCGCCGCTGAAATGGGTGCCGCTGTAGATCTCGTCCGAAAGTGCCAGCACCCGATACTTGCGCAACACGGTGGCGAGCGCCTGCAGCTGATCCTCGCTGTAGCACAGACCGGTAGGATTGCTGGGAGAGTTGAGGATCAGCAATCGCGGCCGCTCAGGGTCTTTCTCGCAGAGTTCCTCCAGTGCGTCAGGCTCCACGCCGAGGCCGGTCTCGGGTCTTGTGCGCAGCCAATGAATATGACGGCCGATGATGCGGGCCTGCGGTGCGTAGGAGACCCAGGAGGGCGAGGGGATCACCAGGTCGCCGTAATAGACGAGCTGCACCAGGAACATCAGTTCTTTGGTACCCGGGCCAACCAGTATGTTGTCTGCCGAATAGTCCAGGCCTTCGGTGCGTTTCACCCAGTCCACCACCGCTTGTCTCAATGCCGGCAGGCCTTTCACGGACAGATAATCTTTCTGGTGGGCATTGCGCGCCAGACAGTCGCGTACATGTGCCGGTACCGGAAACGGCGATTGGCCGAGCCCCAGGCGGTAGACCTGTCGGCCCTCGGCAACCAGTCGTTGCGATCGCTCATTGATCGCCAGGGTCGCGGACGGCCCCATCCCTCGGACATTGAGATTGAGGTAGACCTCGGGTGAGCGTGGCTGGTTGATCGGCATTTCGGTTTCCTTGGCTGCGTTGGTCTATTAAATAGGGTATTGACGAATCCGGCCAGGGATAGATGCATGGGTGAAAACGACGAACAGGACAACTACCGGGTCGTCTGGCTTCCACCCGAGGCCGCCGGCCGCGACAGTCAGATGGCGGCGTTCATGCGCCGGGTCGAGTCCGAGCAGGGATGCTCGTTTGCCACTTATGCTGATCTGTGGCGGTGGTCGGTGGATCATCGCGCCGAGTTTTGGGCCACGTTGTGGGACTTTGCCGGGGTGGTCGCCAGCCGCGGCGCAGATGCGGTGCTCGAGGATGGCGATTCGATGCCGGGTTCCCGATGGTTTGTCGGTGCGCGCCTGAATTTCGCAGAGAATCTGCTGCGCTACCGGGACCACCGGCCCGCGATTATCTTCCGTGGCGAGGATGGCGATGAAGCGCAGCTCAGCTATGCCGAACTGTACGATCAGTCCAGGCGATTGGCGGCATCCCTGCACGCATTGGGGATCCGCCAGGGCGACCGGGTTGCGGCCGTGGTGCCGAATATCCCGGAGGCGGTGGTCGGCATGCTGGCGAGTGCCTGGCTGGGTGCGATCTGGTGTTCCTGTTCGCCCGATTTCGGTATCCAGGGGATACGCGACCGCTTCGAGCAGATTGAACCCAGACTGCTGATTGCGACCGGGGGCTATTCGTTCAAGGGTCGCCGGATCGATATCAGCGACAAGGTGGACAAGGTCTGGAAGGGTTTGGGTCCGGGCTGTGAGCATTGCCTGCTCATCCACCCCGAGGAGACTGGTGCACTGCAAGGCAGTCTGTGCTGGAGCGACCTGCTGGCAAACGATGCCGACGCACCACCCTTCGTCCAGCTGCCTTTTGACCATCCGCTGTACATCCTGTTTTCGTCGGGGACAACGGGCAAACCGAAGTGCATCGTGCACGGCGCTGGCGGTACCCTGCTGCAACATCTGAAAGAACACCGGCTGCATACGGACATCCGCCGCCCGGATCGCCTGTTCTATTTCACCACCTGCGGCTGGATGATGTGGAACTGGCTGGTCTCCGGGCTGGCCACGGGCGCCACTCTGGTACTGTTCGACGGCAACCCCTTCTTTCCCTCGGCGGACGCACTGTGGCGAATGGCCGACGAACTCGGCATCAGCGTGTTCGGAACCAGCGCCAAATATCTTTCGGCCCAGGAGAAATCGGGCGTGCGGGTCGTGGACAGCCTGCTGTTGAAAAACCTGCGTACGGTGCTTTCGACCGGCTCACCACTGGCGCCCGAGTCATTCGATTTCGTGTTGCGGGATATCAAGCCCGGCACACAGATCTGCTCCATCTCAGGCGGCACCGATATCGTGTCCTGCTTTGCCCTGGGCAGTCCGATGCTGCCGGTGAGGCGGGGGCAGTTGCAGTGCCGGGGCCTGGGCCTTGCGGTCGATGTGTTCGATGCCGAGGGCAGGGGGGTATGCGGATTACCCGGCGAGTTGGTATGCACGCGTTCATTTCCATGCATGCCGGTCGGCTTCTGGAACGACCCGGACGGCAGCCGCTATCGTGCCGCCTACTTCGAGCGCTTTCCGGGCGTCTGGACGCACGGGGACTGGGCCGTCCTCACCCCGGAAGGCGGACTCATCATCGAGGGTCGCTCCGATGCGGTGCTCAACCCCGGGGGGGTGCGTATCGGGACCGCGGAGATCTATCGTCAGGTCGAGTGCCTGCCACAGGTCCAGGAGAGCGTGTGTGTCGGGCAGCGCTGGGAGGATGATGTCCGGGTGGTGCTGTTCGTGGTTCTGCGTGACGGTGCGAGCCTCGACGACACCCTGCGAGAGTCCATCCGCCGGACTTTGCGTGAAAATGCCAGCCCACGGCACGTGCCGGCCAAGATCCTCGAGGTGAGCGACATCCCGCGCACCCGTAGCGGCAAGATCTCGGAACTGGCGGTGCGCGATACCATCGAGGGTCGTGTGCTTGCCAATACCGGGGCATTGATCAATCCGGAAGTGCTGACGCAGTACCGTGACCGGGCCGAGCTGAAATAACAGTGTTCTCGATAGGGCTCATTGACGCAGAAAGCGCGTGTCCGACCGGCTATGAAGTTGGTGATCATGGTATCTGAGCCGCCCCGGGTTAACGGCACCCCGTAAAACCAATTCTTTGCAGGCCTTACAGTTTCGGTGGGTGCTTGCCGCCAAAACATTCAGTGGGGCCATCGGCCCATCTGTCCGAATGTATTGTCAGAGGTTGTCATGTGGTATCGGGTCCGTGCCAGAACGGCGTCCATTCTTGATGCTGCGGAAGCAGATGACCCGCTGTCGAAAAAATTCGGTATTTTTCTGATCGCATTGATCGTGGTCAATGTCGTGGCGGTGGTCCTGGAATCGGTTGCGGTCCTGCGTATGCGCTGGGCCGGTGTGTTCTCCACGATCGAGATCGTTTCCCTGGTGGTGTTTTCGGTCGAGTATGTGCTGCGTGTCTGGTCCATTGTCGATAATCGCTGGCATCAGGAATATCATCGCCCCTTACTGGGGCGGCTGCGATTCATGCTGACGCCGCTGGCCATCATCGATCTGCTTGCCGTCGCGCCCTTCTGGTTGAGCATGTTCTTCCCGGTGGATCTGCGTTTCCTGCGCATCATGCGGCTGCTTCGGGTATTGAAACTGACGCGCTATTCGGCAGCCACCAACCTGCTGTTCAAGGTATTGCGCGACGAGGCACGGGTGATCGGCGCAGCCATGTTTATCCTGTTCGTGATGCTGGTAGTCACCGCCAGCGCCACCTACCTGGCCGAGAATGCGGACCAGCCGGAGGCGTTCGGCAATATCCCACAGGCGATGTGGTGGGCTGTCGTCACGGTCACCACGGTCGGTTACGGTGATGTCGTACCGGTTACTCCTCTGGGCAAGATATTGGGTTCGATCCTGGGGTTTATCGGTGTGGGCATGGTGGCATTGCCGGCAGGCATACTGGCTTCGGGATTCAGCAACGCCCTGCATCGGCGCCGTGACACCCTGCGCCGGGAGGTCGACAAGGCCCTGCAGGACGGTTCCATCAATCCACAGGAGCGCAGCGCTCTGCAATCCCGTGGTGCCTCCATGAGCCTTGCACAGGATGAAGTGGCCGAAATGCTCGAAAAGGAAGTCGAGGCATCTGCCCATGCGGCATTCTGTCCACATTGCGGCAAGCCGCTGCGGCTTGCCGCACAGGCGCCCGACGACTGATCCAAGCCGGGTTCCGGGCGGCAAAAGCTCTCTCAACCGTTCGTGCGGCGGTCAGGCTGGGCCCGGCGTTGCAATCCTGCCTGTATTCGCGCCAATTTCCCGGACGCAATCAGACCCTCTTCGATCCGGCGGTCCTATAGAATAGGATGCTTGACAGGCTCCGGATTCAGACATGAAGGCATTGGCGCTGCACGATCTACGCAAGACCTACCGCAATGGTCATGAGGCACTGCGCGGGATCGATCTGGAGGTCGATGAAGGCGACTTTTTTGCGCTTCTGGGTCCAAACGGTGCCGGCAAATCGACCGCAATCGGCATCATCAGTTCGCTGGTCAACAAGAGTGCGGGCCAGGTCAGGGTCTTTGGCCACGATCTCGATCTGGAGCCCGCCGCGGTGAAATCCAGCATCGGCCTGGTGCCGCAGGAATTCAATTTCAACCAGTTCGAGCCGGTGGTGGAGATCGTGGTCAACCAGGCGGGCTACTACGGTATCCCTCGGCGCGAGGCCTACCGTCGCGCCGAGGTATCGTTGAAACAACTCGATCTCTGGGGCAAGCGCGAGGCGCAGGCACGCGAGCTCTCCGGCGGTATGAAGCGTCGCCTTATGATTGCGCGCTCTCTGGTCCATCGCCCGCGGCTGCTGATCCTCGACGAGCCGACGGCTGGCGTCGACATCGAGATCCGGCGTTCGATGTGGGACTTCCTGCGCGAGATCAATGCCAGCGGCACGACCATCATCCTCACCACGCATTACCTCGAGGAGGCTGAGAGCCTTTGCCGCCATATCGCGATCATCAATCATGGCCTGATCGCAGAACGCGCGGCCATGAGTGAACTGCTGGGTCGCCTGCACACCGAGACCTTCGTGCTCGATGTGCGCAATGAGATCCAGGATATCGAGCCGATCCCCGGGTTTGCGATCCAATTGCTCGGCAGTAAGACGCTCGAGGTCTCGGTGACCCGGGACGGCGGCCTCAATCCTTTGTTCGAGGTGCTCAATCAGCGTGGCATCGAGGTCCTGAGTCTGCGTAACAAGCAGAATCGCCTGGAGCAGTTGTTCATCGACCTGGTCAATGCCGGTGTCGAGGCCGAGGTACATACGCAATGAGCGGGAACGCTGTCTACTGGGTGGCCTTCAAGACCATCCTGACCAAGGAGATCCTGCGTTTCGCGCGCATCTGGGTGCAGACGGTGTTGCCGCCGGCGATAACCATGGCGCTCTATTTCGTCATCTTCGGCAAGCTGATCGGCTCTCAGATCGGCGACATGGAAGGGTTCCGCTATATCGATTTCATCGTTCCGGGCCTGATCCTGATGTCGGTAATCTCGAACAGCTATGCAAACTGCGTTTCGAGTTTCTACAGCAGCAAGTTTCAACGCAACATCGAGGAACTGCTGATCGCGCCTTTGCCGGACTTCATCATTCTGGCGGGTTTCGTCGCCGGTGGTGTGGCCCGCGGTGTGGTGGTCGGTGTTGTGGTTACCGCGGTGTCGATGTTTTTCACCGATCTGCAGATCCACAGCTATGGCGTGACGCTGGCCGTGTTCGTGCTGACTTCGATTTTGTTCGCGACCGCCGGATTCATCAATGCCGTCTATGCCAACAGCTTTGACGATATCTCGATCGTTCCGACCTTCGTCCTGACCCCGCTGACCTACCTCGGGGGCGTCTTCTATTCGATCAGCATGCTGCCGACGTTCTGGCAGCAGGTGTCCCTGGTCAATCCGGTGCTCTACATGGTAAATGCATTCCGCTATGGCATTCTGGGCGTGAGCGATATCGCGATCTGGCTGGCATTCGTGATCATCCTGGGCTTTATCCTGGCGCTCGGGGGCTTCGCGATGTGGTTGCTGGCACGCGGTGTGGGCATCAAAAGCTGATGACCAGGCCGGTGGGCAACAGACTCAGGCGCCAACAGTGGTCCTGGGCCTTTTACGACTGGGCCAATTCGGCTTTTGCCACTACCGTGATGGCCGGTTTCTTTCCGGTGTTCTTCAAGTCGTACTGGGCGGCCGGTGTGCCAGCGACAGAGAGCACCATGCGCCTGGGCAGTGCCAATGCCATGGCATCCATGTTGGTGGTTTTGCTTGCGCCGCTGCTGGGTGTGATCGCCGATCGCAGCGGCCGAAAGAAGGGGCTGCTTCTGATGCTGGCCACCCTGGGCGTGCTGATGAGCGCCGGGCTTTTCCTGGTGGCGGAGGGATACTGGCTGGTGGCGGCCGGTTGTTACGTCCTGGGTGTGATCGGTTTTGCCGGGGCCAATGTCGCCTACGATGCAATGTTGCTTGATGTGGCGGAAAAGTCCGAACTGGAGCGGGTGTCTGCCATGGGGTATGCGCTCGGTTACCTGGGCGGTGGCCTGTTGTTCGCGTTCAACGTGCTGATGGTGCTGTATCCGGAGTCCTTTGGCCTGGCCGACAAGGCACAGGCGGTACGGTTCGCTTTCCTGACGGTCGCGATCTGGTGGGCCGTGTTTTCGCTGCCGGTGTTGCTGTTCGTGCATGAGGCACCAAGGCCTCGGGCACAAAAGACGCTGGCAGGGATGCGCGATGCCTGGCGCGAGCTGGGCGAGAGCTGGCGTTTGCTGCGAAGCCTGCGCATGGCGTTCGTCTTTCTGCTCGCTTACTGGTTCTATATCGATGGTGTCGACACCATCGTGCGGATGGCGGTCGATTACGGCCTGTCACTGGGGTTCGATGCCGAGAGTCTGCTGGCCGCCCTGCTGATCACCCAGCTGGTAGGGTTTCCGGCGGCCCTGATATTCGGCCGCATCGGTGATCGGATCGGTGCCAAACGCGCCATCTGGCTTGCCCTGGCCGTCTACGTGGTGGTGGTGTTCTGGGCGTGGCGGATGAGCGCAAGCTGGGAGTTTTATGGAATTGCTGTTGTCATTGGCCTGGTGCAGGGTGGTATCCAGGCGATGAGCCGGGCACTGTTTGGTCGCCTGATTCCACCGCAACACGCGGGACGCCTGTTCGGTCTGTACAACATGATGGGCAAGTTCGCGGCCGTCGTCGGACCCTTGCTGGTCGGCTGGGTCACGCTACTGTCGGAAAGCGCGCGAACCGGAATTCTGAGTGTGTTGCTGTTGTTTTTCATGGGTGCCTGGCTGCTGAGCCGGGTCGATGTTGCGGAAGGTGAGCGTGAGGCGCTACGCCTGGGGGGCTGAGTGGTCTACCTGATTGTCTTGCTGTTGTTGCTGGCGTTCGTGTTTCTGCCCCAGTTCTGGGTGCAGCATGTGCTGGCGCGGTATAACCGCAGCCCCGAGAGCAACTTCCCCGGTACCGGTGGCGAGCTGGCACGTCACCTGCTGACACGCTTTGGTCTCGACCAGGTGCAGGTCGAACGCACGGAGACCGGAGATCATTACGATCCGACCACCCGTTGCGTGCGTCTTACCGCGGACAAGTTCGACGGCAAGACCCTGACCGCGATTACGGTCGCGGCGCACGAGTGTGGTCACGCACTGCAGCATGCCGGTGCCGAGCCCATGTTCATGCTGCGGTCGCGCCTGGCGGCCTCAGCAGTCTGGGCTGCACGCCTGGGCTCATTCTTGATCATTGTGGCGCCCATGCTCGCGCTGCTGTCGCGTGCACCTTCTCCGGCGCTGATATCGGTACTCGGGGGCTTCCTGGTGATGGGCTTTGGCGTGCTCGTGCAGCTGGTCACCCTGCCTGTTGAACTTGATGCGAGTTTTCGCAAGGCCCTGCCGGTGCTGGAGGCAGGCTACCTCGAACCGGATCAGGTGCCGGCGGCACGCCGCATTCTGCGTGCTGCGGCCTGGACCTATGTCGCCGCTTCCCTGGCCGGCCTGCTTAGCATCTGGCGCTGGCTGGCGATCCTGCGGCGCTGACCCAAGCTACCCCGTAGCCGCCGACCGTTCGTCCCCCGCTGTCCGCTTTTCGTGCCGGCCCGCTCTGCCGGGTTTCCGCCTGAACGCTGTTTCTACGTTCGTCAAATCACTGGCGCATTGCCTCGTGATGTTTGTAACAGATTGTTTAAAAAGCAAAAAATATTTTCTGTTTTGCTGGCACGAGGTTTGCAGTCCTAGCTGCAGACGGGTTTTCTGCCCAACTGTTACACAGCCGGGGACGAACGTAGACCACATGGCAGACGAAAAAGACATCGACGATCCAGGGCAGGGCGGAAGCAAGAAAAAGCTGATCATCATTATCGTGGCGGCCGTCTTACTGGTGCTTGGCGCCGCGGCAGCGACATTTTTCCTGATGGCCGGTGATGACGAGGTGGAAGGCGCGGAATCCAGTGCGCCCGAGGTGGCCGAGGTCGAAAAGGGTGACCCCGAGTATCTCAAGCTTGACCCGGCTTTCGTCGTGAATCTACCGCCCGGCGGGCCGGTCAAGATGCTGCAGCTTGCGGTTGAGGTGATGACCCGCAACCCGAACGTGGTCGCGGCCCTCAAGGCAAACGATCCGATGATCAGACACCATTTGCTGAATCTGCTGGAGCAGCAACAGGCGGCTGAACTGATGACGGTCGAGGGGCGTGAAGCGTTGCAGCAGGCGGTCCATGAACTCTTGGGCGAGAAACTCAAGGCGTTAAAGGAGCCCGGAGAGATCGAGGGCGTGTTCTTTACCCAATTCGTGATGCAATAACTATGAGTCAGGCTGACCTTCTTTCCCAGGACGAGATCGACGCGCTGCTGCACGGTGTAGACAGCGGCGAGGTTGAAACCAATTCAGACGAGGTGCTCGAGCCGGGTCTGGCTCGAGACTACGATTTTGCCAGCCAGGACCGGATCGTCCGCGGGCGTCTGCCGACACTGGAGATGATCAACGAGCGATTTGCCCGCTACTTTCGCAGCAGTCTGTTCAATATGCTTCGCCGTACGGCCGACATCTCGGTTTCAGGCGTGCAGATGCTCAAGTTTTCCGAGTTCGTGCACAGCCTGTTTGTCCCCACCAGTCTCAATATCACCAAGGTCTCTCCGCTACGCGGAAAATCTTTGTTCGTCCTCGACCCCAAGCTGGTGTTCAGTGTGGTGGACAACTTTTTCGGGGGCACGGGGCGTTTCCACACCAAGATCGAAGGCCGCGATTTCACCCCGACCGAGGTGCGCGTTATCCAGATGTTGCTGGGAACGGCCTTCGAGGATCTGAAGATGGCCTGGAAGCCGGTACTCGAGCTGGATTTTGAGTACGTCAATTCGGAGGTGAACCCCCAGTTCGCCAACATCGTATCTCCATCCGAGGTGGTAGTGGTTACCACTTTCAATGTCGATCTCGAAGCCGGCGGCGGTGATTTCTATATCTGCCTGCCGTATTCGATGCTCGAGCCTATCCGCGACCTGCTGGACGCCGGCATGCAGAGCGACCGGGGCGAGCGTGACGAGCGCTGGGAGATGGCCATGCGCGAGGAGGTGATGGGTGCAAGCGTCGAGATTAGCAGCGTGCTGGGAGAGGCGACCCTTCCCCTGCGGGCGCTGGCCGGACTGCAGGTAGGCGACATCATTCCGCTGGATGTGAAGGATACGGTCGATGTCTGTGCCGAAAATCTGCCGATTTTCCGCGGCACCCTTGGCGTCCACAACAACAGTTATGCAATCAAGATTTCAGATTGGGTGAAGCGCAACGGTTCGCGCCAGCTCCACGAAATGATGGTGAGACCGAAGCCGGAAACGGGCACCGAACTGGTGTCGGGCAATCAGGTATGACGAGGCGGAATACGCAATGAGCAACGATCAGAAAAGCGCAGATGAGGCATTGGCCGATGAGTGGGCGGCAGCGCTGGAAGAGCAGGTTCCCGGCGAGCAGGCGGCGGGTTCGTCAGCCGCAGAAACTGCCCAGTTCCAGGAATTGCAGGCCGACAGCGGTGTGGGGACCGGTGACGTCAAGATCGACGCGATTCTCGATGTGCCGATTACCGTTGCGATGGAGATCGGTCGCGCGCGTATCAATATCCGGAATCTGCTGCAGCTGAACCAGGGCTCTGTTGTCGAGCTGGATAGGCTGGCGGGTGAACCCATGGATGTCCTGGTCAATGGCACCCTGATCGCACAGGGTGAGGTGGTCGTGGTGAACGAAAAATTCGGTATTCGTCTCACGGATATCGTCAGCCCGGCTGACCGTGTAAAGAAGCTGAGTGGGTGAGCCAAATGGTTCCAGAGCATCGACCCACCCGCCCAGACATCTCCATCCGGTAGCGATAATGAACAGAACGCTTGTTTCCACCGGTCCCCTGCTCATGTTGGCCGAGGCCATCGGGGCAGCGCCGGGCGAGGCGCCGTCGCGCCTGATCGAGTCGCCGCTGAGCGCCGGTAATCTGGTGGACACCGGTATCGGTCTGCTGCTCGTACTTGCGCTGATGCTGGGCCTTGCCTGGCTGGTGAAGCGTTATGTCCAGGTCCCGGGAATCGGCAAGGGGCAGGTGCAGATACATGGCGGCGTATCGTTGGGCGCGCGTGAAAAGGCGGTGTTGCTCTCGGTGGAGGGCCGACGCCTGTTGGTCGGTATCGCGCCCGGACGCGTACAGACCCTGCTGGTGCTGGATGATGATGCCGCTCAGGAGATCGCCTTTGCAGACCAGCTTGAGGCGGTGTCGGAGCGCGACGACCCGATCGGCAGCGGTAGGCAGGCATGAAGTTCTGCCTGCTGATAATCGGCCTGTTGTCGGCCCATGGCGCACTGGCGGCGCCTGGAATAGAGGCGCTGACAGTAACCTCGGGTGAAGGTGGTGAGCAGACCTATACCCTGACGATCCAGGTATTGTTGATGATGACGGCGCTGAGCATGCTGCCCGCCGCATTGATCCTGATGACGTCGTTCACCCGCATCGTCATCGTCCTTTCGATTCTCCGCCAGGCACTGGGCACCGCGCAGACGCCATCCAACCAGATCCTGATCGGGCTGGCGCTGTTCCTGACCTTCTTCATCATGGGGCCGGTATTGAGCGAGGTCTACGAAACGGCCCTGCAGCCCTATCTGGCAGGCGAGATGACAGCGCAGGCCGCGCTCGATGTGGCACAGGTCCCGGTACGCGAATTCATGCTCGCGCAGACGCGCGACGACGACCTGGCGCTGTTTGCGCGTATCTCCGGGCGGGAGGGTTTCGAGCGCGAGGCCGATGTGCCCTTCACCCTGCTGATGCCGTCATTCGCCACCAGTGAACTCAAGACAGCGTTTCAGATCGGCTTTCTGTTGTTCATTCCGTTTTTGATCATCGATCTGGTGGTGGCGAGTGTCCTGATGTCCATGGGCATGATGATGCTGTCACCCCTGATCATTTCGCTGCCGTTCAAGATCATGTTGTTCGTACTGGTTGATGGCTGGGCACTGGTTCTCGGGACCCTTGCCACCAGTTTTTACGTATAAGGGAAACACGATGGATGCAGATACCGTGGTCACTGTCGGACGCCAGGCGATGGAGGTGACCATGCTGCTGGCCGCCCCCATCCTGCTGTCGTCCCTGGCCGTCGGCCTGATCATTGCCATGTTTCAGGCGGCGACACAGATCAACGAGATGACACTGAGTTTCGTACCCAAACTGATGGTGGTGGCCGTGGTGCTGATGACCGCCGGTCCCTGGTTGTTGCGCCAGATAACCGGTTTTACCCTGCGGCTGTTTGAAAACGTGCCGTACCTGATCGGCTAGCCTCCGCGATGCAGTTTACCGAAGCGCAAATCAGTGAATGGCTCGCCGGGTTCATGTGGCCGCTGTTGCGCATCGGTGCCATGCTCATGGCTGCGCCGGTCTTCAATACTCGTCAGATCCCCGTTCGTTTTCGAATGCTGCTTGCCGTGCTCATCACCCTGCTGGTACAGCCGGTGTTGCCGGCGGTGCCGATGGTGTCGGTATTCAGTACCGATGCTTTGATGCTCGCCCTGCAGCAGATCATCATCGGGGTCGCTCTCGGGTTCGTGATGCAGATGGCGTTTCAGGCCCTGATTTTCGGCGGCCAGGTGATGGCCTACAGCATGGGCCTGGGTTTCGCGAACATGATGGATCCGACCAATGGTGTGCAGGTGCCGGTGGTGGCCCAGTTCTGGCTGATCCTGGCGATGCTGGCCTTTGTCATGATGAATGGCCACCTTGTGTTGATCTCGGCCATCGTCGATACCTTTACCGTCTTGCCGGTTGCCACCGATGGCCTCACGCGGGCCGGTATCTGGGAGCTGCTGTCTTGGGCCTCGCGGATGTTTGCGGCCGGCGTGTTGATGGCAATGCCGGTCATCGTCTCGCTGCTGCTGGTCAATATCGGCATGGGCGTGGTCTCACGTGCGGCACCGCAACTGAATATCTTCGCCATCGGTTTTCCGATTACGCTGATGATGGGTTTCCTCCTTATCTGGGTGACATTGCCGCAGGTGATGACCAACTTCGGCAGTCTGGTCACCGAGGCCTTCGACCGTTCCGCCATCGTGTTGAGATCGAGGTGATCCGACATGGCTGAAAACGAAGACGGTCAGGAAAAATCCCAAGAACCGACAGCGAAAAAGGTCGAAGACGCGCGCAAGAAGGGCCAGGTCGCCCGCTCGCGTGAAATGAACACGATGGCGATAACACTCGTCGGGGTGGGCGCCATCATGGCCATGGCGCCCATGTTTACTGACACGCTGAACATGGTGTTTGTCGAACAGTTCTCGCTGACCCGCGCAGACATGTTTGACCCGAACGCCATGATGGCACACCTGACGAAGGCCGTGGGTGATGCACTGTTCATGCTTCTGCCTTACTTCGCCATCATGATTGTGGTGGCGATCCTGTCTTCGGTTGCCCTGGGTGGGTTCAACGTCAGTCTCGAGGCGATGCAACCGAAGCTGTCCAAGATGAGTCCCTTGAAAGGGATCAAGCGGATGTTCTCGGTCAAGGCGCTGATGGAACTGTTCAAAGCGGTTGGCAAGTTCGCATTGGTGACGGTGGCGACGGCAATCCTGTTGAATTCCTGGTCCGGGGACCTCCTGCGGCTGGGCACGCTCAACGTCGAGCAGTCGCTTCTGCAGGGCATGACCATGCTCGGATGGGCCTCGCTGATTCTTTCATCGACCCTGATCCTGATGGCCTTGATTGACGTGCCTTTCCAGCTCTGGCAGCACAAGAAGGAGCTGAAAATGACCCAGCAGGAAGTGCGCGATGAGATGAAACAGACAGAGGGTAAGCCCGAGGTCAAGGGCCGTATCCGTCAGATGCAGCGCGAGATCGCGCAACGCCGGATGATGGAGGAAGTGCCCAAGGCCGATGTCATCGTCACCAACCCGACGCATTACGCCGTGGCCTTGCGCTACAACCCTGAGAAAATGAATGCCCCGCTTGTCGTTGCCAAAGGCAAGGAACTGGTCGCCGCGAACATCCGCAAAGTGGCCGACGCGCACCAGGTACCCCTGGTCGAGGCGCCTATGCTGGCGCGCGCGATCTATTTCAATACCGAACTGCAGCAGCCGATACCGGCGGCCCTGTTCCTGTCCGTTGCTCAGCTATTGGCCTATGTCTTCCAGCTGCGTGCCTACAAGCAAGACGGTGGTGATATACCGATGCCGCCACAGGATTACCCAGTACCGAAGGAGTATCAGCATGACTGATTTTGTGTCACCGGATCCGGGCCGATACGGTGCCGACGCCGGCAGCCTGGTGCGCTTGGGAGGGCAGCTCTGATGGAACAGGTCATGGGTGTGTTCCGCCAGGTCGGCGCTCGCGGGGCCGGGGCTCCGATAGTCATACTGATGCTGCTGGCGATGATCGTGTTGCCGCTGCCGGCGTTTCTGCTTGACCTGTTCTTCACCTTCAATATCGCGCTCTCGCTGGTGGTGTTGCTGGTGACCGTGTATTCGCTGCGGCCACTGGACTTCGCCATGTTTCCATCGATGTTGCTGGTCGCGACCCTGCTGCGACTGGCACTGAACGTTGCCTCGACCCGGGTGGTACTCCTCGACGGCCACAATGGCGGTGACTCTGCGGGCAAGGTCATCGAGGCCTTCGGTGAGTTTGTGATTGGTGGTAACTATGCCGTTGGTCTGGTGGTGTTCGCGATCCTGGTGATCATCAACTTCGTCGTGGTTACCAAGGGTGCCGGGCGTGTGGCCGAGGTCTCGGCCCGCTTCACCCTGGATGCGATGCCGGGCAAGCAGATGGCTATCGACGCGGACCTCAACTCAGGGCTGATAGACCAGAACGAGGCCCGTACGCGGCGCGAAGAAGTGGGCCGCGAGGCCGATTTCTACGGCGCGATGGATGGTGCCTCGAAGTTTGTTCGCGGTGACGCGATTGCCGGTATTCTGATCCTGATGATCAACATCATCGGCGGACTGGCGATTGGCATGGGTCAGCATGACCTGGATCTGAGCACCGCGATGCGCAATTACGCGCTGTTGACCATCGGTGACGGCCTGGTCGCACAATTGCCATCCCTGCTGCTGTCGACCTCGGCTGCAATCATCGTCACTCGGGTATCAAAGGCCGAGGATCTGGGCAGCCAAGTGGCCACCCAGCTGCTCGATAATCCGCGTGCGCTGGCGATCACCGCCGCCATTCTGGTGATGCTCGGCATCGTTCCCGGCATGCCGCACCTGGTATTTCTGCTCCTCGGAGGGGCGGTGGGCGGGCTTGCCTACATGATCACCAAGCGCCAGCGCGAGCCGCAGGCCGAACCGGAAACGCTGAAGCCGCTGGCCAAGGCGGAAGAGGGCAGCGAGGTTCGTGAACTGACCTGGCAGGACGTACAGCCGGTGGACGTTATCGGCCTGGAGGTGGGTTATCGCCTGATCCCGTTGGTCGACCGGGAGCAGGGTGGCCAGTTGATGAACCGGATCAAGGGAGTGCGCAAGAAGCTGTCGCAGGAGCTGGGCTTTCTGGTGCAGTCGGTACACATCCGTGACAATCTCGACCTCTCGCCGAATGCCTATCGCATCACCCTGAACGGCGTACCACTGGGTGAGTCTGAGGTCTACGTGGACCGAGAGATGGCGATCAACCCCGGCAAGGTATTCGGTGAATTGAAAGGTACGCAGACCCGTGATCCTGCATTCGGCCTGGAGGCGGTCTGGATCGACGTCGGTCAACGCGACCAGGCACAGACCATGGGCTACACCGTGGTCGATGCGAGTACCGTGGTGGCTACCCATCTCAGCGAGCTGCTGCAGTCGCACGCGCATGAACTGCTCGGCCATGATGAGGTCCAGCAGCTGCTCGACAATCTTGCCGACCTGGCACCCAAACTGGTCGAGGATCTGGTACCCAAGCTGTTGCCGCTGGCAGTGGTGTTGCGGGTGTTGCAGAACCTGCTGCAGGAAGGCGTACCGATCCGCGATATGCGCACGATTGCCGAAACGCTGGCGGAGCAGGCGACCAAAAGTCAAGATGCCGGCACTTTGACAGCTTCCGTCAGGGTCGCCCTTTCACGCTCCATTATTCAGCAAGTCATTGGTCCTATTGGAGAAATTCCAGTAATCGTTCTGGAGCCAGGATTGGAACGGCTTTTGCAACAGACTCTGGTGAACGCAGGAGAGGATGGTGCCGGCGTCGAGCCAGGGATGCTCGAGCAGCTGCAGAACGCGATGCAGCAGACCGCCCGGCAGCAGGAAGTGAGCGGGGAGGACAGTGTCCTCCTGGTAGCAGCGGCGATTCGCCCCTGGATGGCCAAGTTCACCCGCCACAGCGTGCCAGGGATGCGCGTCCTCTCTTACAACGAGATTCCGGACAACCGGCAGATCAAGGTGATCAGCACTATCGGCCGGAATCCGACTGAAGCCTGAGTGACCGCGCAGCGGTCCCGGGGAAGAACGAGGGCCGTTGGCAATGAAAATCAAGCGTTTTGTGGCGCAGGATATGCGGCAGGCACTTCGGATGGTGCGAGAGGCACTGGGCGAAGATGCGGTCATCCTGTCGAACAAATCGGTCGAGGGGGGCGTCGAGCTCACCGCCGCGGTGGATCTGGTAGATAACATATCCACCGACACCGTGGACCAGCGGATTCCCAATGAAAAGCGCGGCAGTGGGCGAACACGCAGTGTGTCCGATCGCGGTGTCGCGGCACCGGACCAGGATGATGCCCTGGCGGACATGCGCCGCGAGATGCAAAACCTGCGGCGCTGGATGCAGGCGGAACTCAGCGGTCTGAGCTGGTACGACCTGGGCCAGCGTGCACCACATTCTCAGGAGCTGCTTGGCCGGCTGATGGCGCTGGGCCTGAATGCCGAACTGGCGCGCCGTATGTCGGAACGCGTGAGTGACGTCGAGGATATGGAGCAGGCATGGCGCAAGGCTCTGTACGTGCTCGCCGGCGAGCTCAACATTCTCGAATCTGATGTGCTCGAGCAGGGTGGCGTGGTGGCCCTGGTCGGGCCAACCGGTGTCGGCAAGACGACCACGATCGCCAAGATGGCCGCCCGCTTTGCGCTGCGCCATGGCCATCGCAGTGTCGCATTGATCACCACCGACAATTTCCGTATCGGCGCCCGTGATCAGTTACAGACCTATGCGCGCATCCTCAACGTTCCCGTGCGCACCGCGACCAACCGCGAGGAGATGGATGAGGCTCTCAACATGTTGGGCGACCGGCGCCTGATCCTGGTCGATACGGCCGGCATGGCCGCGGCGCATGAGCGGGTAGCCGATCAGCGCGACACCCTGGCGGCAGCGGGCCGTGGTCTGCGTACCCTGCTGACACTGTCCGCGACAACCGAGCCGGCAGCGGTGCAACGTGCCATGCGATTGTTCGCCGATTTCCGCCCCGACGCCTGCGTGCTGACCAAAATTGATGAGGCCGCCAGTCTTGGCAGTCTGTTGTCGGCGCTGATCCAGGCCGGCTTGCCGACCGCCTTTGTTACCGATGGCCAGCGTGTCCCCGAAGACCTGCAGCCCGCCAAGGCGCATCCACTGGTCACGCGCGCGGCCGAACTGCTGGCGGAGAATCCGACGGATCTTGACCCCGGTTACCTTGCCCTGGCCTTTGGTGGAGCGAATGCACATGTTAACGGCTGATTCCACGATCGATCAGGCCAGCGGACTGCGCCAGATGGTCAATCCACGTCCGGTGCGCGCGATCGCCGTGACGGGTGGCAAGGGTGGCGTCGGCAAGACCAATATTTCGGTGAACCTGGGTGTGGCAGCCGCCGAAATGGGGCAGAAGGTCATGCTGCTGGATGCGGATCTGGGGCTTGCCAACATCGATGTCGTCCTTGGTATACACCCTCAGTACGATCTTTCGCATGTCATGCGTGGTGAGCGCACGTTGGATGAGATCCTGGTGGAGGGACCCGCAGGCTTGAAGCTGATACCTGGTGCCTCGGGCCTGCAGTCGTTGGCCGAACTCAGCCCGGCCGAACACACCGGGCTGATCAGGGCGTTCAGCGAACTGGCAGCCGATACCGAGCTTCTGATCGTCGATACGGCGGCAGGTATCTCGGACACGGTCCTCAGCTTCTCTCGTGCAGCACATGAAATCGTCGTCGTGGTCTGCGACGAGCCGGCGTCGATCACCGATGCCTACGCGATCATCAAGCTGCTGAATCGCGACTATGGTCATCAGCGCTTCCGCGTTCTCGCGAACATGGTTCGCAGCGCACAGGAAGGTCGCGAGCTCTACAACAAGATGTGTCGGGTGACGGACCGTTATCTCGACGTGACCCTCGGATTCATGGGGGCCTTGCCTTTCGATGAAAACCTGCGCAAAGCAGTGAGGACACAGCGACCCGTGGTGCAGGCTTTTCCACGCAGCAGGGTGGCACAGGTGTTCCGCAGCCTGGCGAAAAAAATAGAGACATGGCCGCAGCCGGAAGGCGCCAACGGCCAGGTGCAGTTCTTTGTGGAACGCCTGATTAAATATTCCAGTGACTATGGGGAGATGGTGCTGTGAGCAATCTTGCAACCTACGATGCAGTACAGAAGCAGTCTTTCGATGACATGGTGACCGGGCATGCGCCGCTGGTAAAGCGTATCGCCTATCACCTGATGAATCGTCTGCCGCCCTCGGTACAGGTGGAAGACCTGATTCAGGCCGGAATGATCGGCTTGATCGAGGCGAGCAGGAACTATGACCCGAGTCAGGGTGCGAGTTTCGAGACCTATGCGGGCATTCGTATCCGTGGCGCAATGCTGGACGAGATCCGGCGTTCGGACTGGACCCCCCGTTCGGTGCATCGCAAGGCGCGCATGGTCGCCGATGCGATGCGTGAGATAGAAAATTCAGAAGGTCGTGACGCACGCGACGTCGAGGTCGCCGAGTCGCTCGGCATGTCGATCGAGGAATACCATCAGGTACTGAAGGATGCCTCTGGCGCCCGTATCTTCAGCTATGAAGAACTCAGCGAAGTCGGCGAGGTGGTGCCTACCGAAGGCAGCCTGGCCAGGCCGCGCAATCTGCTCGAAGACGGGCCCGCACGCGGTCTGGAAAAGAATCATTTCCGCGAGGCACTGGGTGACGCCATAGCCAGCCTGCCGGAGCGCGAGCGTCTGGTCATCGCGCTTTACTACGATGAAGAGCTGAACCTGCGTGAGATCGGGCAGGTGCTCGGCGTGAGTGAATCCCGTGTCTGCCAGATCCACAGTCAGGCAGCTTTGCGTCTGCGTTCACGCCTGTCCGAGTGGCTCTCGGAAGATGCTTATTAAGCGCCCCGAAGTAAGGAAAAAAACCCCTACGGTTTTTCCCCCCGTTGCCGATATCTCCGATGAATCGGTTGAACCGGGCCTCACCTCAGGCCCTCTGTAAGACGTTCGGAGGTCGCTTTGGATAAAAACATGAAGATCCTGGTCGTGGATGATTTTTCCACGATGCGTCGGATCATTAAGAATCTGCTGCGGGATCTTGGATTCACCAACACGGAAGAGGCGGACGATGGCACTACTGCGCTGCCGATGCTGCAATCGGGCAAATACGATTTCCTGATCACTGATTGGAACATGCCCGGGATGCAGGGTATCGATCTGCTCAAGGCAGTGCGTTCCGACGATAAGCTTTCCGGCTTGCCGGTACTGATGGTTACTGCAGAGTCCAAGCGTGACCAGATCGTCGAGGCGGCGCAGGCAGGGGTCAACGGCTATGTGGTTAAGCCGTTCACCGCCGGCACCCTGGAAGAGAAAATCAACAAGATATTCGAGCGCGTTGCGGCGTAACCCGATATGGAATCTGTAATGGCAGAAAGTGCAGGCCGGACGAGCGCGAGGCTGCAGCTGGCCAGAGCTCTGGTGAGTCATCTAGAGGCTGGAAACGAAGATGACGCCGACGATGTGATCGCGGAATTGAGCGGTGATGGCGACAACCAGCTGTTTCAGGAGGTTGGTCGTCTGACACGTGAACTGCATGACTCGATCAACAGTTTTGTCGCAGACGCGAAACTGGCCGATATTGCGCAGCATGAGATGCCGGACGCTGCCGAGCGTCTGCGCTACGTGATTGCCACGACCGAACAGGCGGCCAATACCACGCTGGGTGCGGTGGAAGAGAGCCTGCCGCTGGCCGACTCACTGCGCAGTGACGCACGTCATCTTGCAGGTCAGTGGGAAAGATTCAATTCGCGCCAACTCTCGGTGGATGACTTTCGTGAGCTGAGTGGAGAGCTTTCGAGTTTTCTTACCGTCACCCAGACCAATTCCGAGGCGCTGCACGACAAGCTGTCCGAGGTCCTGATGGCCCAGGGTTACCAGGACCTGACAGGGCAGGTGATCCGTAAGGTCATCACCCTGGTCAATGATGTCGAGGGCAAGCTGGTCGAGTTGGTGCGTCTGTCAGGCAGCCGTGTCAAGTCGTTGGAAGGCAATGTCGAGGAGCGGCCTGATCTTAAGCCGCAGGGTCCTGTGGTGCCTGGGGTGGACAAGGGTGATGTCGTCAGTGGTCAGGACGATGTCGATGATCTGCTTTCAAGCTTGGGGTTCTGAGCGATGAGTCTTGATGCCGACGACGAAATTTTACAGGACTTCCTGGTAGAGGCCTCGGAGATCGTTGAACAGCTGGGGGAGGAGTTGGTTGATCTCGAGCAGCGACCCGATGACGCTGATCTCCTGAACGCAATATTTCGCGGATTTCATACCATCAAGGGCGGCGCAGGCTTTCTGGCGATTACGCCGTTGGTTGAAACCTGCCACCATGCAGAAGATGTTTTCAATGTACTGCGGCAGGGGCAGCGTGCAGTTACGCCAGACCTGATGGATGCCATCCTGCAGGCTCTCGATGTCGTCAATGAAATGATGGACCTGATCCGTGACGGTGAGATGCCTGAGCCGGTCGACCCCGAACTGTTGAAAACACTCGAAGGCCTGGCTGGGCCTGATTGCGGGGAGCCGGAGGCGGAGGTGGCAACGGTAGCTGTCGAGGCGGAGATCGAAGCGGAGGCGGATGTCCAGCC
>CAZCDY010000013.1:0-10159 GCA_964497145.1 uncultured Gammaproteobacteria bacterium | reverse complement strand
GGGTGGTGAGGACATCACGGAGGATGAGTTCGAGGCCCTGCTGGATGAGTTACACGGCAAAGGAAAACATGTCAGCGGCGGCAAGCCGGCCAAGGCCACCGGTGACGCGATAGATGACGATGAGTTCGAGGCATTGCTGGACGATCTTCACGGCAAGGGCAAGCATAGCGGGGTGCCGGGAGAAACCGTGTCGGCGGGCACGCCGTCGGCGGCCGCCGGCAGTCACCCTGATGAGATCACGGACGACGAGTTTGAAGCCCTGTTGGATGATCTTCACGGCAAGGGAAAGCATACGGGTGCGATTGCGAAGGCCAACTCTGCAGCACGAAAGCCTGTAACCGAAAAGCCCGCAGCCAAAAAGCCGGCAGCAAAAAGACAGGCAACCAAAAAAACCGCGGCCAAAAAAACCGCAGCGAAAAGACCCGCAGCCAAGAAGCCCGCGGCCGAGGCAAAGCCTGCGAAACAGGCATGCGACAATGTGGCCACTGTAGAAACCCGAAGCAAGGTTTCAGAATCCGCGGCTGCCGCGAAACAGGCCGATAACCCGCGCAGTCTGGCCAAGGCGACCCAGGCCGAGACCACGGTGAGGGTCGACACCCAGCGTCTCGACGACATCATGAACATGGTCGGGGAGCTGGTGTTGGTGCGCAACCGCCTTGCAACCCTGAAATCCGCCATGGCAGACGAAGAACTGGCGAATGCGGTCGGCAACCTCGATGTTGTCACGGCCGATCTGCAACTGTCGGTCATGAAGACGCGCATGCAGCCGGTGAAAAAGGTGTTCGGGCGTTTCCCTCGTGTGGTACGCGATCTTGCGCGCAATCTGAACAAAGAGGTCGACCTGGTCCTGCACGGTGAAGATACCGATCTCGACAAGAACCTGGTTGAGGCACTTGCCGACCCGCTGGTGCACCTGGTGCGCAACTCGGTGGATCACGGCATCGAATCACCCGCAGAACGCGAGCAGATAGGCAAGGCCCGGCGCGGCAACGTGGTGCTCTCAGCCGCCCAGGAAGGGGATCACATCCTGCTGTCCATCGAAGACGACGGCAAGGGTATGGATGCCGACGTATTGCGCAGGAAGGCGGTAGAGAAGGGCATGATGGACGAGGATGCCGCCAACCGTCTCGAAGACAAGGAATGCTACAACCTGATATTCCAGCCCGGTTTCTCGACCAAGACAGAGATTTCCGATGTGTCGGGGCGCGGTGTCGGGATGGATGTGGTTAAGACGCGCATCGCACAGATGAACGGGTCGGTGGAGATCGACTCCACCAAGGGCAAGGGCAGCAAGATCACCATCAAGCTGCCGCTGACTCTGGCGATCCTGCCGACCCTGATGGTGATTCTCGGTCAGCAGCCGTTTGCATTGCCGCTGGCGAGTGTGGTGGAGATCTTCAATCTCGATCTGTCACGGACCAATACCGTGGATGGCCAGCTGACAATCCGGGTCAGGGATCGTGCGCTGCCGCTTTTCTACCTGAGCAGCTGGTTGATATCCGGTGCCCTGGCCCAGGCCGGCGACGGGCAGGAGTCCCAGGGGCATGTCGTTGTCGTCAATGTCGGCGGTGTACAGGTAGGCCTGGTCGTAGATTTTCTCGTTGGTCAGGAAGAGGTGGTGATCAAGCCCCTGGGTGCACTGTTGCAGGGCCTGGAAGGCATGGCGGGGGCGACTATCACCGGTGACGGCAAGATAGCGCTGATCCTCGATGTCCCCGGCTTGATGCGCAAATACGCGCGGCGGTATTGAGTGCCAGTTGAAAAGGAGGCGGTGCCGTTTCGGCCCTGTGTTAACTAACCGATGGTGGAGAGCGTTCGTGTCCTTGTCGTTGATGACTCCACTTTCTTCCGTAATCGGATAAAGCACGAGCTCGAGCGTACCGGTGAGATACAAGTCGCCGGTGAAGCCGCTAACGGCCGGGAAGCGGTAGAGATGGTCGCCAGGCTCAACCCCGACCTGATCACCATGGATGTCGCCATGCCCTTGATGGATGGCATCTCGGCGGTGCGTGAAATCATGCGCATCCACCCTACCGACATCATCATGTTCTCCGCGCTGACACGTGAAGGTGCGCGTGCCACGCTCGAGGCTTTGGATGCCGGCGCCGTCGATTTTCTGGCCAAACAGGACGGCATCAACGGCAACCGGGAAAATGTCGCTGGGGAGGGCCTGTGTGAGCGTGTGATCAGCATTGCGCGAACCAAGCAGGTTCGCAAAGTACGTTCCATGCACAGCCCGCCGGCGCTGAAGCCACTGCCGGCATCCTTCTCCCGGCCGCTCGAACCTCACCACGACTGCCTGAGCCTGGTTGCCATCGGTGCATCCACCGGGGGGCCTGTCGCCATCCAGCGTGTGCTGACAGAACTGCCGGCGGACTATCCTTACCCGGTATTGGTGGCCGTGCACATGCCAGCGGAATTTACCCAGACATTCGCCGAACGGCTCGATTCGGTTTGCCGAATCAAAGTCAAGCACGCCTGCGACCGTGACGTCCTGCAACCTGGCCAGGCGCTGATCGCGCCGGGCGGTATGCAGACCCTGGTCGATTCGCGGGCGGAAACCCTGCGCGTAAGGATAAAGCCGGGCGGGGATCAGCTCTATAAACCCAGTGTCGACATCCTGTTTGGCTCGGTCGCAAGGGCCTTGGGCGACGCCGCGCAGGCGGTGATACTTACCGGTATGGGCGCGGACGGAACCGAAGGTGCGCGCCTGTTGAAGCAGCATGGCTCCTCCGTATGGAGTCAGGACGAAGCGTCTTCCGTCGTGTACGGGATGCCTTTCTCCGTGGTCAAGGCTGGTTACAGCGATCGTGTGATGCCGCTGGACGAGATCGGGGCGGCCTTGTCGGGGCTGGCATAAGCGGGTGGATCTGCTGAGTTTCATCGGCGTCGCCATTGCCTTTGCCGCCATTCTTGGTGGTAACTGGCTCGAGGGCGGGCACCTGGATACGCTGGCAAACGGGCCGGCGATGGTGATCGTGGTCGGCGGCACTATCGGTGCTGTCCTTTTGCAGACCCCGATGCAGGTATTTCTCCGCTCCATGCGCATGTTGGGCATGGTTTTCGTACCGCCAAAGCGCATGCTGGAAGACACCATCCAGCAACTCGTGGAGTGGAGCAAGATTGCGCGCAAGGATGGCCTGCTCGGTCTTGAGAAGGCACTGGAGAACGAGTCTGATCTGTTCGTCCGCAAGGGCATGCAGCTGCTGGTGGACGGCAACGAGCCCGACGAGATAAGGCATACACTGGAGGTTGAACTCGACAGCCGCGAGCGATTCGATCTGCAGGCGGGCAAGGTACTGGAGGCGATGGGCGGCTATTCACCGACCATCGGCATCATCGGCGCGGTCATGGGCCTGATTCATGTCATGCAGAACCTTTCCGACCCCTCCAAACTCGGAAGCGGGATCGCCACTGCATTCGTGGCAACCATCTATGGTGTTGGTCTTGCCAATTTGTTTCTGTTGCCGATGGCCAACAAGCTGAAGGCCTACGTGCTGCAGGAAAGTCACTATCGGGAACTCGTGATCGAGGGTCTTGTAGCTATCTCCGAGGGTGAGAATCCGCGTCAGATAGAGACCCGCCTGCAGGGCTTCCTGCGTTGAGGTGAGCTATGGCCAGACGACGTCGACATCAGGAGGACCACGAGAACCTGGAACGCTGGCTGGTTTCCTACGCCGACTTCGTCACCCTGCTGTTCGCATTCTTCGTCGTGATGTATGCGGTTTCTTCAGTAAACGAGGGCAAGTACCGTGTCCTTTCCGAGTCCCTGAACGCCGTATTCACGGTGACGCCGCGCAGCGATGAGCCGATCCAGGTGGGTGAGCACCCGCGAGATGTTTTTGCCTTGCCCGACGGCCCGATGGCACCGACGCAGATGCAAGCTGCGAATGCTGGCGAAGCACAAGCGGCAGGGGCCGCGCCGGCTGGCGGTATCGGTGAACATTTCAAGCAGGATGGTGGCAACATCCGGGTAGCGGACGAGATCGCGATCTCGCTGCAGGAATACATCGACAACGACCTGTTGAGCATCAACCAGGTCGGTGACCGGATCGAGATCGAGATGAAGGCCAGGATGCTGTTTTTATCCGGTGAGGCGCGCCTTTCCCGCGCCGCGCTGCGCGCACTCAGGGAGATGTCCAAGACCCTGGCGCGTATTCCGAGCCATCTGCAGATCGAGGGGCATACCGATAACGTGCCGATCGCTACGGCGGCATACCCTTCCAACTGGGAGTTGTCGGCGGCGCGTGCAGCGAGCGTGGTGCATTTTCTCGCACGATCGGGAATCGAACCCTGGCGCATGTCGGCAGTGGGTCTGGGTGAGCACAGGCCGATTGCCGAAAATGGCGATGAAAAGGGACGTGCCGCCAACCGCCGCGTCACCATCGTGGTACTGACCGGGAAGCGCGAGGGGAATCCGGCTATCGATCATGAGGTGCCCTGGGCCGAAGGCCCCGCTCTGGAGGCACCGTGAGAGTGTGGGCGGTTGCCAACCAGAAGGGCGGCGTTGGCAAGACCACGACGACGGTGGCGCTCGGCGGACTCCTGGCGTCATGGGGTTTTCGAACCCTCATGATCGACATCGATCCGCACGGTTCTCTGACCAGTTATTTCGGCCATGACCCGGACACTCTGGAGCGGAGCAGCTACACGCTGTTCGAGATGGCGGCCGATAAGCGTCAGCTCGACCCGTTGAGCCTGGTCCGCGAGACAGGCAGCGAGGGTCTGAGCCTGATCCCGGCCGCTATGGCGCTGGCGACCCTCGATCGCCAGTCAGGGCGTCTGGACGGGATGGGGCTGGTTCTCGAACTTGCGGTAAAAGAACTCGAACGCGTTTTCGACTACATCCTCATCGATTGTCCACCGGTGCTGGGCGTGCTGCTCATCAACGCGCTGGCAGCCTGTGAACGTCTGATCGCGCCCGTGCAGACGGAGTTTCTGGCAATCAAGGGGCTTGAACGCCTGCAGCACACGCTGGGGATGGTCTCCCGATCAAGACCGGCCCCACTGGACGTTGTGGTCGTGCCGACCTTTTTCGATCGTCGCACCCGGGCGTCGAACGACAGCCTCGAGGTGTTGCGGCGCGATCATGCGCAACAGCTGTGGGGCGGGGTCATCCCGATCGACACGCGTTTTCGCGAGGCCAGCCGCGTTGGGCTGCCGCCCGCTTTCTTCGATCCACGTGCACGCGGCGTACGGGCCTATGCGGAATTGCTCGAGGAACTGGTGCAGGGGCAATCGGTCGACCCGCGTCGGGCGGTTTGATGGCACCCGCACACCCTGCATCCGGCCTCAAGCGGCTGGAAAGTCATGACCAGGCGTTGGATGGCCTGTTCGAATCCCTGCTCGGTGCGGGGTCTGCGAATCCGGATACCGGTGCCGACTCCCCGGCCAGTGGATGCGTTGCGGCGTCTGCCTGCAGTCTGCCGCTCGCCCGCCCGCCACTCAACGATCCGCCGGTACGGCCGTTAAGGGGGGTAGCACCGGGTGTGCCAGAGGTTGGCCCGCGTGTGCCTGACTGGGCCGAGGGTGGATTTCGGGCGCTGTTTTTCCGTATCGGTGAATTCCGCTTTGGCATGCCGCTGGTGCTGATGCGCAGCATCTTTACCCCGTCCGGCAGGCTTACCCGGGTACCCGGGCAGGCAGCGTGGCACTGCGGCCTGGCCAGGCACCGTGGCGAAACCGTCGTAGTGGCAGACTTCGGCCTGCTGCTGGGGGTGACTGCAAGCTGTGCCGAACCACGTTATCTGCTGTTGATCGGTGATGGTCAAGGTGCACTGGCGTGTGACCAGCTCGAGGATGCGCTTGCGCTAGACCCGACAGAGGTGCGCTGGACCAGACCTGGGAGCGGGCCGGCCTGGCTGGCCGGGTTTTTACCGCAACAGATGTGCGGTCTGCTGGATGCAGAGGTAATCGGAGAGAAAATTAGGCACGGATAATGCTTCAACTAACTTCAGGTGGCCGTCGGAGACGATGTTTTGACGGCTCACTGCGCGGAAAACGGGAGAACGGGCAATGAGTAACACAGCGGTAGAAAGTGCGGTCGGTGACGAGGTTATCCAACTGGTGACCTTCCGGCTGAAGGATGAAACCTACGGTATCAATGTGATGCAGGTTCAGGAGGTACTGCGGATCAGCGAGATCGCACCTGTACCTGGTGCTCCGGGATACGTATTGGGCATCATCAACCTGCGCGGCAACGTGGTTACGGTGATTGATACCCGTACGCGGTTTGGCCTGCCCACGGGCGAACTCGACGATGCCAGCAGGATCGTGATTATCGAGTCTGAACAGCAGGTGGTTGGAATCCTGGTCGACAGCGTCGCTGAAGTAGTTGAGCTGCGCCAATCCGAGATCGATTCTGCACCCAATACCGGCAATGAAGAGAGTTCGCGCTATATCCAGGGTGTCGCAAGCCGGGACGATGACCTGCTGATCGTGGTCGACCTGAACAAGCTGCTGACCGAGGAGGAATGGTCAGAGATGAACGTGTTCTGAGCAAAGGCTTGTGAGCGACGAGATCAGACAACCCGGAAAAGTCGGCATCATCATGCCGCCGAATCGAACACGGGATCCGGGGCCGCGTAAGAAACCACGCAAGCCACCTGCCGCGCCGGGAGCCGAGAACCGTCGTCCGCGCCCTACAGATGACCAGTCACACCAGGTGGACGAATATGCCTGAACTCGATGTGCCGTCCTCGCTCGCGATCGTCGCCATGCTGCTCGGCCTTGTCGCATGGATTCGCATTGCGCTGATCCAAAAGCGGCTACGTGAAGAGCGGGCTGGTTTCGCCCAACTGCAGCTAGAACTGGATCTGGTGCGTCAGAGTATCAGTGGCCTGACGGCGGGTGCGGTTGGCGTGGATCGCAGGATGCAGCGTCTGGAGGCTCGCGAGAAGGTGCTGTCGGAGCGCCAGGAGACCTACGAAATCCAACAATCCGACGAGCAGCCTTACGGTCATGCGATCCGCCTTGTGCAACAGGGGGCGGAAGTCAGTCGGCTGGTGGATGAACTGCAACTCAGTGAAAGCGAGGCCGAACTGATTGTTCGGCTGCACGGACAGCGCAACTCCGCCTGACCGTCGAACCGGTCGAACAATTCCCCTCCCACGCTTGGTCCGGTGCACGGAATCGTGTTACCAATGTCCCCAATCCAGTATTGGGGCGCCAAGCCATGAAAACCAAACGATCCACGCTTGTTCTGTTCGCCGCACTGGCCGTGTCTTTCGGTCCGGCCGATGCGGGCTTCGATGAACTGTTCAAGTCGGCCGCTGATCTGCTCGAGGATACCCCCGGTGTCTCGACCGGTGGTGCTGCGACCGCGCTCAGTGACTCGCAGATCAACGCCGGTCTCAAGGAGGCGCTCAGCATCGGAGCAGGGCGGGCGGTGGATCTGCTCGGGCGCCAGGGTGGCTTTCTCGACGATCCCAGCGTCCGTATTCCGTTGCCCGGGGTGCTCGACAGTGCCGCCAAAGGACTGCGTGCGGCCGGCCAGGGACAATACGTCGACGAGTTCGAGACGACGATGAATCGCGCCGCGGAACAGGCTGTTCCTCAGACCCTGGATATCGTCCAGAATACGGTAAGCGAGATGTCGCTGCAGGACGTCCGCGGTATCCTGGACGGTGGTGATGATGCGGCGACGCAGTACCTGCGCAAGCATGCCGGGCCGCAGCTGCGAGAGGCGATCCTGCCGATCGTCTCGAGTGCGACCGACAGTGCCGGTGCCACCTCCGCCTACAAGGCGCTAAAGAACGAGGCGGACGGTGTCCTGGGTGGTCTGGGCGGACTCGGCGGTATGCTGAACACCGGCTCACTGGACCTCGATGCGTATATCGCCGAAGAGGCGCTGGATGGGTTGTTTGTGAAACTTGCCGCCGAAGAGAAGGCGATTCGGGACAATCCAGCGGCTCGAACGACTGAGTTATTGAAAACTGTATTTAACAATTAAAATAAATTGTTAGAGCGACTTGTTAATAAACTGAATTAAGGAAATATGATGGAAAACGCAGAAGCGATGATTGCCCAGATTCAGGAGCTGGTGGCTGTTTACGGCCTCAAGGTCCTTGCCGCACTGGCGATACTTTTCTTTGGTCGCATCGTCGCCAGGTGGATGCGCAGGATCGCGGTCAAGATGATGACCAAGGGAAAAACCGATCCGATAATCATCGGTTTTGTCGGCAGTATCATCTATGTCGCCCTGATGGCGTTCGTGATCCTTGCCGCTCTTGGTCAGATCGGTATCCAGACCACCAGCTTCATTGCCATCCTGGGTGCCGCCGGTCTGGCCATCGGTCTGGCCCTGCAGGGCTCACTGGCAAACTTCGCTGCCGGGTTCCTTCTGATCATGTTTCGGCCGTTCAAGGTCGGTGATTTCATCGAGGGGGCTGGTGTTTCGGGAATCGTCGAGGAGATCCAGATTTTCACCACGACCATGCGCACGGGTGACAACAAGACCGTCATTGTCCCGAATTCCAAGCTTCTCGGTGACAACATCGTCAACTACTCGGCCAAGCAAACGCGCCGCGTCGATCTCACGGTCGGGGTGTCCTACGATGCGGACCTGGCCAAGGTAAAGGAGATTCTGGCGGACATTGCAGCCAAGGATGAACGCGTCAAGGCCGATCCTGCGCCGATGATCGCTGTATCTGAACTGGCCGACAACAGTGTCAACCTGGTGATGCGCCTGTGGACGAATACCGCTGATTACTGGGACGTCTACTTCGATACCACCGAGGCGGTAAAACTGCGCATGGACGAGGCCGGTATCGGTATCCCGTATCCGCAGCGCGATGTACATCTGTATGAGCACAAAGTCGCCTAGCGACGTACTTGGTTTGTGCGGGCACCTGTAGGGGTGCCCTGGGTTCATGGCAGGTGGCAACATCTGCCGAATGAAGGTGTGGTCTATGGCTTCCCTGTTCAAATGGCTGTTTGGCCTGATTATCCTGCTGGTTTTGCTTGTCGTGGCTGCCGTGGTGGTATTGCCGATGGTGGTCGACCCCAATGACTACAAGCCGCAGATCGTGGAGGCGGCAAAGAAAAAGCTCGGCCGGGATCTGGTGATCGAGCAGGATCTGAGCCTGTCTGTGTTTCCATGGCTGGGGATTGAGACCGGCGGCGTGAAGTTGGGCAATGCCGAGGGTTTTGCCGAACAGTCGTTTGCCGAGATCGATCAGCTTGGACTGAAGGTGAAGCTGATGCCCCTGCTGAGACGGCAGGTGGAGGTCGATACGCTGGTCGTCAAGGGCCTGCGCCTGAATCTCGAAAAGGATGCCAGTGGCAAGACCAACTGGGACGACCTGGCGGGGGACGATAAGGCACCCGCGCAGCCCGACCAGACGGTAACTGAAGCCGCAGACGCGGCACCGCCCCTGTCGTTGAGCATACAGGGCATCCAGATCGAAGATGCGCGCGTTTCCTGGGATGACCGTCAGGCCGGCCAGACCTATGTGCTTGACGGGGTGCGCCTGGTGACCGGGGCGTTGACGCCGGGTGCGACGGTGCCGGTAGAGGCCGGCATCACCTTCAGAAGCAGCAAGCCTGCGATGACGCTCAAGGCCGATCTCACTGCCAGCGTTGGCAGCGACCCAGACCTTGCGGTATTCCGCATTGGCGGCCTGGTGTTGAACCTCGACGCCAAAGGCGAGGGGCTGCCTGCAGGAGGAGCCAGGCTGATACTCAAGACCGACCTGCTGGCGGATACGAAGGCCGATACCCTGCAACTCGACAAGCTCGAGATCAGTGGTCCGGCCTTGGCGGCCAGCGGCGAGCTCAAGGTAAGCGCCATGCAGACCAACCCCGCCGCTAAGGGTAGCTTGAGCATCGCCGAAACCAACCTGAAGACCCTGGCATCTATGTTTGCCAGCCCCATAGAGACCAACGATCCCTCGGCTCTGACCCGGGCCAGTGGCGACCTCGGTTTCGCCTATGCCGATGGTGCGTTGAAACTCGATCCGCTGAAGCTCCAGCTGGATGACTCCCAGCTCACAGGCCATCTGCATCTGCTTGACGCCAGTGGTCCCGTGATCCGGACACGGATGGATCTGGATCAGATCGACCTCGACCGCTACATGCCAACCGCAGGTGCGCCGGCGGGCGAGGCTGAAGCGGCGTCAGCGCAGACTGCACAGGGGCAGCCGGCACAAGGAGAGGCTCA
>CAZCDY010000012.1:41387-47444 GCA_964497145.1 uncultured Gammaproteobacteria bacterium | reverse complement strand
GGCACAGCAATGTGTTGCCCTCATCGACCAATCCGACGCGGCCCTATACGGTCAACACGGTCGACGAGCATCTCGACATGCTGATGGTCTGTCATCATCTTTCGCCATCGATCGCCGAAGACGTCGCCTTCGCCGAATCACGCATCCGCCGCGAGACCATCGCCGCCGAGGATATCCTGCATGATCTCGGGGCCTTCTCGATGATTGCCTCGGACTCGCAGGCGATGGGCCGGGTCGGTGAGGTCATCACCCGCACCTGGCAGACCGCGCACAAGATGAAGGTGCAGCGGGGCAGCCTGCCCGGGGACCCCGCGAGCCACGATAATCTGCGTGCCCGACGCTATATCGCAAAATACACCATCAACCCGGCGATCACGCATGGCATCTCGCATGAGGTTGGCTCGGTCGAGGTTGGTAAACTGGCGGACCTGGTGTTGTGGAAGCCGGCCTTTTTCGGCACCAAGCCAAGCGCCATCATAAAGGCCGGGATGATCGCCGCGGCGCCTATGGGCGATCCGAACGCCTCGATCCCCACGCCGCAGCCGGTGCACTACCGCCCGATGTTCGGGGCCCTGGGAGGGGCGCGCCATGCCACCCGCATGACCTTCCTGTCCAAGGCCGCGCATGAGGCCGATGTGCATCGTCATCTGGGTCTGGAATCGCTTGTCGGCATCGTGCGCAACTGTCGCGGGGTGAGGAAATCGGACATGGTCCTGAATGACTGGCAGCCGAACATCGAGGTCGACCCGCAGACCTATCAGGTACGTGCAGACGGTGAGCTGCTGGTGTGCGAGCCGGCAGAGGTGCTGCCGATGGCGCAGCGCTATTTCCTTTTCTGAACCTGCGTCGGTAGGGGGCGGGCCATGCATGAACTGACCGAACGTCTTGATCAGGGCGAACCGGTCACGACGCTCACGCTGCCGCTCGAGAAGCGGATCCGTAGCCGCCTGCGTGTCACCCTGGATGACGGTTCCGAGGCCGGCGTGTTTCTGCAGCGCGGCCAGGTGCTGCATGAGGGTGATCTGCTCGGCAGTGCGGACGGGATGATCGTGCAGGTCCGGGCCGCGGCCGAACCGGTGTCCGAGGTCAGGTGCGACGATTCATTGCTGCTGGCGCGTGCCTGTTACCACCTGGGCAACCGCCATATGCCCCTCCAGATCGGCAAAGGGCTGCTGCGATACGGGCATGATCACGTCCTGGACGACATGTTGCGTGGCCTGGGTCTGCGGCCGACCTTCGTGCAGGCGCCGTTCGAGCCCGAGCCCGGGGCCTATGGCGGCAGTGCCCAGGGTCACAGCCATTCCCACGATCCTGCCCATGACGATGCCGCCCGCTGATCCAGCGCCGACCGGATTGCTCGGTCGACTGCGTCTGATGCAGCTGGTCAGTCCCGCGCTGCCCATCGGCGCCTTCACCTATTCGCAGGGCCTGGAATGGGCGGTCGAGGCCGGCTGGGTGTGCGATATGGCGACGCTCGCGGACTGGCTCGAAGGCCTGATGGACGACGGCCTGGCTCAGCTTGAATTACCGATACTCCGCCGCCTGTACCAGGCCTGCGCCCGGGACGATGGGGCTGCTGTCAGTCGCTGGGGCCGTCAGCTTTATGCCAGCCGCGAGACCAGAGAGCTGCGTGCAGAAGAACGTAACCGTGCGCGTGCCCTGATCACCCTGCTGGCCGACCTGGAAGTCCCGCAGGCCGCGAACTGGCGCGAGCAGCTGATCCATTGCCAGGCCGCACCATTCGCGCTGGCCGCGGTGCACTGGGAGATCGGCCTGGAGGACTGCCTGCTCGGCTACGCCTGGGGCTGGCTGGAAAACCAGGTCGCGGCCGCGATCAAGCTGGTGCCGCTGGGCCAGACCGACGGTCAGCGTGTTCAGCTGCAACTGGCCGGGCGTCTGCCGGCGGTGGTCGAGCGGGCGCTCGTGATCGACGATGACGATATCGGTGCGGGTGCGCCCGCGCTGGCGATCGCCAGCGCCTGCCACGAGACCCAATACACGCGTCTGTTCCGTTCATGAATTGACGCAGCCGGATCAAACCGGTCGCAGTGCGTCTGCAATAGAGATGCTGAGGAAAGAGTGATGAGTTCAAAAAAACCTGCACTGCGGGTCGGCGTAGGAGGCCCGGTCGGCTCCGGAAAGACCGCGCTGCTCGAGGTGCTGTGCAAGGCGCTGCGCGAGCGCTATGACATCGCGGTGGTGACCAACGACATCTACACCCAGGAGGATGCACAGATCCTGATGCGCGCCGAGGCGTTGCCGTTCGAACGCATCGTCGGGGTCGAGACCGGTGGCTGCCCGCATACCGCGATACGTGAAGATGCCTCGATGAACCTCGCGGCGGTGGAGGACCTGCAGCTGAAGTTTCCGGACCTCGATCTGGTCTTTATCGAGAGCGGCGGTGACAACCTGTCCGCCACCTTCAGCCCGGAGCTGGCCGATCTCACGATCTACGTGATCGATGTCGCCGAGGGCGAAAAGATCCCGCGCAAGGGCGGGCCGGGAATCACCCGCTCGGACCTGCTGGTGATCAACAAGATCGACCTTGCACCCTATGTGGGTGCCTCGCTGGAGGTCATGGAAGCGGATACCAACCGTATGCGCGGTGAACGCCCCTGGGTATTCAGCAATATGAAAGAGGGTGCCGGGCTGGAAGAGATCATCGCGTTCATCGAGCGGGAGGGGATGTTGCAGGCACCCATGCGTAAAACGGAACCCTAACCTGGGCTTTGTCTGTGAATGCCTAGTTGAGGAGTGAGGCCAGCGTCGGATTCTGGTCCCCGCAGCGGGACAGGGTGGCGGTGCCGGGACCGTGAGCATAGATGAAATTGCCCTCTTTCAATGCATCGATCATCGGCTTGGCGATCTCGACACGTACCGCGGGACAGCCCCAGGAGCGCCCGAGGCGGCCCAATTTCTCCGCGGCGTCCGGGTTAACGTAGGGCGCGCCATGCATGACGATCAGGCGGCGCATGGCCGACTCGTTGAATCCCTTGCTGAGGCCGTGCAGCTTCAGCGAGTAGCCGTTGCCGCCCTGGTAGGTGGCGTCGGTATAAAACAGGCCCAAGCTCGTCTGATGGCTGCCATTGCGGTCGGAAAACGCGGTGGGAATGTCGTGGCCTGACTTCTGGCCATGCGCGACATGTTCCTTGAACAGCAGTTTCTGCGCTTCGATATCCACGACCCACATGCGCTGCCTGCGCGAGGGAATGGTGTAATCGATGATGGCCAGACGCCGGGCATCTGCGCCAACGCCGTGGCTTTGCGCGCATTTCATCGCACTTACGGCCTCTTCAACGACGCTGGGGCGGATATTCGGTGCCAGTCTGGTGATCATGGCCACATCGTCGGCATGCGCTTGAAACGCGAGGGCCGCACCGATCGCCAGCACACAGAATTTACGTATGGGGATCAAGGGTAGGGTGCTCAAAGGTACTGATTCCGGTGGTGTCACTGTTTTTGTGAAGCCAATTTTGCAGACACGCATTGGCTGATTCTTTGCTGTGTGCGCCAACCATTTGCCTGTTTGCGCCGAACGAAGTCGCTCATTGGATCAAATAGCGGCAGCCATAGCAAAACACACAGTCAGTCGACGCCTGGTTGCCGCTTGACCCCGGCAATGCATTGAAAACAGGCATAGTCCCTGGGGTCGAAGCCAGCCGTCACCCTTGCAGGCGACAGCGACCGGTCGCGGCGACAAGCGCCAACCGGTTTGCCTTGCGCTTTTTTGCCGGAAACCTCGCGCCTCACCAGCCCGGGCGACTGATAGAATCCCACCAATGGATGTTTCGCATATTATCGAGGGCCTCAACGACGCCCAGCGCGCGGCCGTGACGGCCCCCATGGGTAGCGCCCTGGTCCTGGCCGGAGCAGGGTCGGGCAAGACCCGCGTGCTGGTTCACCGTATCGCCTGGCTGATCCAGGTCGAAGGCCTGTCGCCCTGGGGAATCCTTGCGGTGACCTTTACCAACAAGGCCGCTCGCGAGATGAAACACCGCATCGAGGCCCTGTTGGGGCAGCCGGTCGGTGGCATGTGGGTCGGCACCTTCCACGGCCTCGCGCATCGCCTGCTGCGCGCGCACTGGCAGGAGGCCGGTCTGCCGCAGGGCTTCCAGATCCTGGATTCTGATGACCAGCATCGCCTGGTCAAGCGCATCGTCCGCGAGATGAACCTGGATGACGGCAAGTGGCCGCCGCGCCAGGTGCAGTGGTTCATCAACAAGCAGAAGGACGAGGGCCTGCGGGCCGAACACCTGGATCATGGGGGTGATCCCTACCAGCGGCAGATGATCGCCATCTACCGCGAATACGAGGCGGCATGCCAACGCGCCGGCAGTGTCGATTTCGCCGAGCTGCTGCTGCGTGCGCATGAACTCTGGCGCGACCGCCCTGATCTGCTGCAGCACTATCGCGAGCGTTTCGGTGCCGTATTGGTCGACGAGTTTCAGGATACCAACAGTATCCAGTACGCTTGGCTGCGCCTGCTGGCCGGCAGCCAGGAAAAACTGTTCGTGGTCGGTGATGATGACCAGTCGATCTACGGCTGGCGTGGCGCTCGGGTCGAGAACATCCAGGATTTTCAGAGCCAGTACCCGAACGCTCAGGTGGTGCGGCTGGAGCAGAACTACCGCTCGACCGGCAATATCCTGCAGGCGGCCAACGCGGTCATCGCCAATAATCCCACCCGGCTGGGCAAGCAGCTGTGGACCGAGGATGGCGAGGGCGAACCGATCCGGGTCTACGGGGCCTTCAACGAGGTCGACGAGGCGCGCTTTGTGGTCGAACGCATCCGCGGGGCCGTCGAGCATGGCAGCCGGCGCACCGAGATCGCGATCCTGTACCGCACCACCGCACAGTCGCGCCTGTTCGAGGAGTCGCTGCTGCAGGCGGGCATCCCGTACCGTGTATACGGCGGCCTGCGTTTCTTCGAGCGTGCCGAGATCAAGGACGCCCTGTCGTATCTGCGCCTGGTCTCAAATCGTCACGACGACCCCTCGTTCGAGCGCGTGGTCAACCAGCCGCCACGCGGGATCGGGCCGCGCACCCTGGACGCGGTGCGCGCCCATGCACGGGATTTCGGCTGTTCGCTTTGGCAGGCGGCCTCCGACCTGCTGCGGGGTGGCGCCATGGCCGCACGGGCATCGAATGCGCTGCGCGCCTTCCAGGGCCTGATCGAGGAGATCGACGCCAACAGTCTGGAAGAGGCCCTGCCTGAACGTGCGGCCTTCGTCATCGAGGCCTCGCATCTGCGCGAGCATTTCGAAAAGAGCCGCGATGGCAAAGGCCAGGACCGGATCGAAAACCTCGAGGAACTGGTCAACGCCTGTCGCCAGTTCGAGTTCGAGGATGTCGATGAGACCGGCCTGTCCGAGATGGACGCCTTTCTGGCCCATGCCGCGCTCGAGGCCGGTGATACCCAGGCGGATGAGTACGAAGACTGCGTGCAGCTGATGACCCTGCACTCGGCCAAGGGGCTGGAGTTCCCCCTGGTATTTATCGGCGGCGTCGAAGAGGGCCTCTTTCCACACAGCATGTCGGCCGAGGACCCCGAGCGTCTCGAGGAGGAGCGGCGTCTTTGCTATGTGGGCATGACCCGTGCGATGTCGCAGCTGTATCTCACCCATGCCGAGAGCCGGCGCCTGCATGGCTCGGAAAGCTATCCCTTGCCATCGCGCTTCCTGCGCGAGATCCCGTTGGAACTGGTTGAAGAGGTGCGCGCACGGCCTCAGGTGGCGCGTCCCTATGCACCCGCCGGGGGCTCTTTGGCGGCGGCACAGGCCGCCGGCGGATTCAACCTCGGGCAGCGCGTGGCGCATCCCAAATTCGGCGAGGGCGTGGTGCTCAATGCCGAGGGGCAGGGCAATGGTGCACGTGTGCAGGTCAACTTCGAGGATGTCGGTGCCAAGTGGCTGGTGGTGGCCTACGCCAACCTGACACCTGCCTGAGTGGCGGTGACCTGGAGTCGGCTTATCGGAACGCAAAGAACGCAGAGGCGCAAAGTACGCAGGGATATTGTTTTGTGTTCATTGTTGAAGACTTTGAGCCCTCTCCGTCTTG
>CAZCDY010000012.1:10662-41377 GCA_964497145.1 uncultured Gammaproteobacteria bacterium | reverse complement strand
TCAGTGTTCCCCTGAAGTGGAGTTTCCACTCCAGGAGACGATTATGAACCGAAGCTCGCCGCCCCGGAGCGCGCAGCGTGTGCGCTCTTCCGAAGAAATACCCGACTCCTTCGCCGACGAACTGCGCCGGTACGACGACCCGATTTGGCGGCACGCCAGATATCGCCGCATATGATTCGTCATACGACGGCGATGCACCGGCTGCAATCCGGCGTCGATATCAGCGTCATTGCGCTTCCTGATTACCCCAAAGGCTCAGCTACTGAGCCACTGGCTCCCAGATAATGGAACTGTCTGAAAACACGGAGAAAGCCGTCATGGCCAAGAACGCGGTCCAGTTCCAAAAGGGTCTCAGTCTTCAATCCTTCCTCAAACAATACGGCAGTGAGGAGCAATGCGAGCAGGCACTCTACCGGCTGCGTTGGCCACAGGGCTTTGTGTGTCCGGACTGTGGCAACACCACGGGCTGCGCACTGCACAGTCGCAAGGTATACCAGTGCCATAAATGCCATCATCAAACCTCGCTGACAGCCGGCACCATCTTCCATGGCACGAAACTCGCGCTGACCCAATGGTTCCTCGCCATCTTTCTGCTCACGCAGCGCAAGCAGAGCCTGTCGGCGATGCAGCTCTCGCGTGACCTCGGTGTCAAGTACGACACCGCCTGGCGAATAAAGCACAAACTGATGCAGGTGATGCTCGAGCGCGGTCAGAAGGATACCCTCGGCAACCGGGTCGAGATCGACGATGCCTACCTCGGCGGTGAGATGCCCGGCAAGCGCGGCCGTGGCGCGCATCACAAGACCCCTTTCATCGCCGCCGTTGAGACGACGCACGACGGCCGGCCGATCAAAATGCATCTGCGTCGTGTCGCTGGTTTCCAACAGCGGGAGATCGCACGCTATGCCAGAACCAGTCTTTTGCCGGGCTCGATCGTCTTCTCCGATGGTTTGGCCTGCTTCGCGGCTGTCACGATGGTCGGCTGCCAGCATGTGCCGATCGTGACCGGCAGTGGTCGCAAGGCCGCGCAGCACCCCACGTTCAAATGGGTGAACACAGTGCTCGGCAACGTCAAGACCGCGCTGACGGGTACCTTTCATGCGATTCGGGAAAAACATGTACCGCGTTACCTTGCCGAGTTCGAATACCGTTTCAATCGCCGTTTTGATCTGCCCGCCATGATCGAACGGCTGGCGTATGTGGCTCTACGTACACCGCCCATGCCTCAGCGACTGCTCAGCATGGCTGAGCGATGGGGGTAATCAGGTATTGTTTTGCGTTCATTGTTGAAGACTTTGAGCCCTCTCCGTCTTGGAGATCTTTGGGTTTTTTCCTGGGGGTTTGGAATTTGCCATGCACCTCACTTCTGACTCCGTCCCTCTGAGCCTGTATATCCACATCCCCTGGTGCGTGCGCAAGTGTCCGTATTGCGATTTCAACTCGCATGCGGTGCGCGAACCCATCGACCAGAACACCTATGTGGACGCGTTATTGCTCGATCTGGACCAAGAGCTCAGACGGCAGCCGTTATCCGCCATAGAGACCATCTTCATCGGCGGCGGCACCCCGAGCCTGTTCGATGGTGAGGCGATTGCGAGGCTGCTGAATGGCATCACCCGGCGTCTGGTGCTGGAGCCTGGCGCCGAAATCACGCTCGAGGCCAACCCGGGAACTGCGGAGGCTGCACATTTCTCTGCCTATCGCGCGGCAGGGGTCAACCGCCTGTCGATCGGTGTACAGAGTCTGGACGACAGGAAGCTGGCCGCGCTCGGCCGCATTCACTCGGCCGCCGAGGCGCGCGCCGCTTACCGGATGGCGCGCTCGGCCGGCTTCGACAACATCAATCTCGACCTGATGTACGGCCTGCCGCAGCAGGCGACAGACGATGCCCTGGCCGATCTTGGCACGGTCATCGGTCTGGGTCCGGAGCACATCTCCTGGTACCAGCTGACGCTCGAACCCAACACCCTGTTTCATCACCTGCCGCCCCCGTTGCCAGATGAAGACAGCCTGGTAGACATGATGGAGGCCGGCCAGGCGATGTTGGCGAATGCAGGCTACCGGCAATACGAGATCTCGGCCTATGCCGGTGACGGCCGGCAATGTCGGCACAATCTGAACTACTGGCAGTTTGGCGATTACCTGGGGATCGGTGCAGGAGCACATGGCAAGCTGACATCGCCTGGCCCTGTCGTCCGCAGGCGCAGCAAACAGCGCCACCCCGCCGCCTTTTTCGACTCTGCCACCGTGGGAGCGGTCGCGCACGAGGCTGACATCGGCCCGGATGAACTGGCGGTAGAATTTTTTCTCAATGCCATGCGGCTTTCGGCCGGGGTGCCGGTAGAATTGTTCGAATTGCGCACAGGCCTCGCTCTGCGCGCAATAGAGCAGCCGCTCGCAAGGGCCAGAGAAATCGGCCTGATGATGGGGGATCCAGCGCGGCTACAGCCCAGCGCGCTGGGGCTGCGGTACCTGAACGACCTGTTGGCCCTTTTTGAACCGGATTGAGGTCTGTGGCGATGGCATCGGTGTTTTTCCGGCAGGTGCATTGCCCCTATTGTGGCGAGCTGATCGAGATGCTGGTCGACAGTTCGGCCGGGGACCAGGGCTATATCGAGGACTGCAGCGTGTGCTGCAGGCCGATCGAGGTGCGCCTGAGAAACGAGGGCGGGGACTGGGGCCTCGAGGTGCTGCGCGATGACGAATGACTATGTGCCGATCGACTGTGATCAGCATTCGGTACTGGAAGTGCTGGCCATGCGTCGCACGTCCGTCGTGGCTCAATTCACGCTAGGGGAGGGGCCCCGGGTTTCGGCTGAAGGAGCGGTGATGGATGTGCTGGCCCGGGAAGGCGCGGAGTATCTCATCCTGCTTGATCAAGCGGGACAAGAGCTGGCGATTCGACTCGACCAGCTCCAGGGCCTGTCCGGGACAGACGGCGAAGCGATCTGGCGTCAAAAAAGCGTTCGCAATTGATTGGTGCTTGCAAGTCATTGTTTATAAAAAAGAAATAGGAGGAATGGCCGTCCCTTTTTGCGCCGTTTAATTCGGCAAGACAGACCCCGAAAAGCTGTGGTAGTTTGATAATGAATCCAACTGAAAACCGACTTGTGTCGGCCAAGCCCAAAGAAACTTTAGGGTGATAAAGATGGAAAATAAAAAAACTGCCGAGATTGATTTTGATACCTGGTCGGAGATGGCGCGCACCGACCCCGAGACCTTCGAGCTTATGCGGCTGGCCGCGATTGAGACCGCGATAGAAAGCGCGTCTGAATCCAACCGTGATCGGCTGCGCTGTCTGCAATGGCGGATCGACCAGGAGCGCCGTCTCGCGCGTACCCCGATGGCCGCCTGCCTGCGGATTTCGCGCATGATGTGGCGGACGGTCCTGGGTCCCGGTGGGCTGAACGATCGTTTCGGCGAGCTGCAGGGTCTGTTCAGCGAGCATCCAGAGGGGCTGCCGGCAAATCCCCAGCTGGCCGGTCAGGTGGTCGCGTTCGCCCGCATCCGCGACTGAGCGGCGTGATGCTTGCAATTCTCCCGCCTCTGGCTTAGAGTACGCGGCCTTTCGCGCCATGTGCGCGCAGAACCAGTATCCTTTGCAGAGGCCCGGCGCATGTAGCGGCGGGCGTTGGAGTAAGACGAAATGAAAGCGGACGTGCACCCGAACTACACTGACATCGAAGTCGTCTGCAGTTGCGGAAACACCTTCAAAACGCGCTCGACCATGGGTGGTGAATCGCTTCACGTCGAGGTGTGTTCGGCCTGTCACCCGTTCTACACGGGCCAGCAGAAACTCATGGATACGGCCGGCCGCGTCGACCAGTTCCGCAAGCGTTTCCGCCGCTAAGCCGAGCCGGCTTCTACCGATACCGGAAGGCGCCCTCGTGGCGCCTTTTCTTGTTCTACAACTGGGCGACGGCCCGGATTTTCCGCCACCCGGAGCAAAAACATGAGTGAGGCAGATCAGAAGAAACAAGACGCCGATTTCGAGATCAATCAGGCGGCGCTCGATTACCATGCCAATCCGCGTCCCGGCAAGATCAGTGTCGAACTGACGAAGCCCACCGCGACTCAGCGTGATCTTGCCCTTGCCTATACTCCGGGTGTTGCCGAACCGGTCCGACGTATCGCCGCAGATCCGCAGGATGCCTATAAATATACCGCCAAGGGCAATCTGGTCGGGGTCATCACCGACGGTACCGCGGTGCTGGGACTGGGCAATGTCGGCTCGCTGGCCGGCAAGCCGGTGATGGAAGGCAAAGGGGTGCTGTTCAAGCATTTCGCCGATATCGATGTGTTCGACATCGAGGTGAATGCCGAGCGCCCGCAGGAGTTCATCGATACCGTGGTGCGGATTGCGCCGACCTTCGGGGGCATCAATCTAGAGGATATTGCAGCGCCGCACTGTTTCGAGATCGAACAGGCCCTGATTAATCAGCTCGACATCCCGGTATTCCACGACGATCAGCATGGGACCGCCATCATCATCGCAGCTGGCCTGCTGAATGCGCTGGAGCTGCAGGGCAAGAAACTCGAAGACGCCAAGATCGTGGTACTGGGGGCGGGTGCGGCCGGCATCGCCGCCGTGCGTCTGTTGATCCTGATGGGCGCCCATCGTCGCAACTTTCTGGTGCTCGACCGCAAGGGTGTCATCTATCTCGGGCGCAAGGATCTGAACCCCTGCAAATTCATGGTGGCGGTCGAGACCGAGGCGCGCACGCTGGAAGATGCCATGAAAGGCGCGGATGTGTTCATCGGCGTATCCGGCCCCGATCTGGTCAGCGCCGAGATGCTGGCCTCGATGGCCGACAAGCCGGTGGTCTTCGCCCTGTCCAATCCGGTGCCCGAGATCCGCCCCGAGGTCGCGATTGCGGTCAGGGACGACATGATCATGGCCACCGGGCGTTCGGACTACCCGAACCAGGTCAACAATGTGCTCGGGTTCCCGTTTATCTTCCGCGGTGCGCTGGATGTACGCGCCAGCCGGATCAATGAGGACATGCAGATCGCCGCGGCGCACGCGCTCAAGGATCTGACCCACGAGCCGGTGCCGCAGGAGGTGTTGGACGCCTACGGACTCGATGCACTGGCATTCGGTCCCGACTACATTCTGCCTAAGCCGCTCGATGCGCGTCTGCGCGACGTAATTCCGCCGGCGGTTGCGCGCGCGGCTGTCGACTCCGGGGTGGCCCGCGCCGACTGGCCGGCGCATTATCCGGCCAAGTAATCGGCTGCTGTCTGCACCGAAAGGTGCCTGGCAAGAAGGCGCGGAGTCTCAGGCTTCGCGCCTTTTTTGTCGCTCGCAGAACAGAGGGTTTGTTTTCTTCGACTAAGCTCAGGTGTTGAGAGGATGCTGGTCCCAAAAAAAGAGCGAGGAGAGAACAACAATGCAAAAAGTAGCAATCATCGGTGCCGGACGGGTTGGCGAGGCCACGGCGGAGATGCTGGCAATACGGGAAACCTGCCGCGAGGTGGTGCTGATTGACGTACGGGAGGATGTGCCGCAGGGGGTGGCGCTGGACATCTTCCAGACCGCGCCTTTCTTCAAGTTCGACACGCGAGTGACCGGCAGCAATGATCCGGCCGACATGCAGGATGCTGATGTGGTGGTCATTACCGCAGGTGTCGCACGCAAGCCGGGCATGTCCAGATCCGATGTCCTTGATACGAATGTGCAGGTAATTGACAGTATCGTCGCCGATATTCTCAAGTATGCCCCGGAAAGTGTCGTGATCATGGTGACCAACCCGGTTGACGTGCTGACCTATCGCGTGTGGCAGCTTACCGGCTGGCCGCGTCAGCGGGTGCTTGGGCAGGCAGGCGTGCTGGATGCGTCCAGAATGGCGGCATTCATAGCACTTGAAACGGGCTTTTCGACCCGCGACATCACCACCATGGTGCTCGGGGGTCATGGCGACTCAATGGTGCCGGTAACGCGCTTTTGTACGGTCAACGGAATTCCGATCTCGCAGTTCATCTCGGAAAAGCGCATCGAGGAGATCGTGGACCGGACACGCAATGGTGGTGCTGAAATACTGGCGCTGCGCAAGATCTCCAGTGCCTATGATGCGCCCGGAGCATCGGTGGTGGCGATGGTTGGTGCGATCAGTCGCAACCGCAATCGCCTGCTGCCCTGTGTATGCATCCTGGATGGTGAGTACGGTGAAAAAGACATTGCCATGGGGGTTCCCTGCCTGCTCAACGAGCATGGCATGTCACGCGTGGTCGATCTGCCCCTGACAGAGGAGGAGGCGGCCATGTTCCGCGAATCCGCTTCCCATGTGCGCGCCGATATCGGGCTTCTGAAGGCCCCTTGACCGGCAGACCGGGGTGAGGGAATACCCCGGTGTGCATTGAAAAACGACTTCGTTGCACTGCAGCAATTCCAATGGTCAGATCGAAATCTGCCTGTGCTAGTCTCTTTCGCCTAGCTTGATCTCAGTCTGAGAGGAACGGCCATATGTCTGACAAAACAGCCACCCTTACCTTCAACGATACGGGTAAATCGATCGAACTGCCGGTGCTCTCGGGTACCGAAGGTCCCGATTGTGTAGATATCTCGACCCTCTACGGCCAGGGCAAGGTCTTTACCTTCGATCCGGGTTTTGTTGCGACCGCGAGCTGCGACAGCTCGATAACCTATATCGACGGCAACGAAGGGATTCTGCGTTACCGCGGCTACCCGATTGAGCAACTGGCGGAGAAATCCAATTTCGTTGAGGTTGCCTACCTGCTTCTGTACGGCGAGTTGCCGACGCCGGTGCAGCTCGCAGACTTCAACGGTATCATCACGCACCACACGATGATCAACGATTCGTTGTTGCGCTTCTTCCAGGGCTTCCACAACAACGCCCATCCGATGGCGATGATGGTAGCCGTGGTCGGCTCATTGTCGGCCTTCTACCATGACTCCATGGACATCAGTTGCCCGCGTCATCGCGAGATCAGTGCGCATCGCCTGATCGCCAAGCTGCCGACCATTGCCGCTGCCTGTTATAAGCACAATGTCGGTGAGCCGGTGATGTACCCACAGAACCACCTGAGCTACACCGGCAACCTGCTGCACATGATGTTTGCCACGCCCTGTGAGCCCTACGTGGTCGATCCGCTGGCGGAACGTGCCCTGGATCTGCTGTTCATTCTGCACGCCGATCATGAGCAGAATGCATCGACCTCGACCGTGCGTCTGGCCGGCAGCTCCGGTGCCAACCCCTTCGCCTGTATCGCGGCCGGCACGGCCTCGCTGTGGGGGCCGGCGCATGGCGGCGCCAATGAGGCCGTACTCGACATGCTCGAGCAGATCGGCACCGTGGACAACGTCGACAAGTACATCGCAAAGGCCAAGGACAAAGACGACCCCTTCCGCCTGATGGGCTTCGGTCATCGTGTGTACAAGAACTACGACCCGCGTGCAAAGATCATCCGCGAGATCTGTTACCAGGTCCTCGAGAAGTTGGCTGACAGCAATAATCCCTTGTTCGAGCTGGCGATGCGACTGGAAGAGATCGCGTCCAAGGACGAGTACTTCCTCGAGAAAAAACTGTACCCCAACGTCGATTTCTATTCCGGTATCATCTACCGCGCCCTGGGCATTCCGGACAATATGTTCACCGTAATGTTCGCCTTGGCGCGCACCGCTGGTTGGGTCAGCCACTGGACCGAGATGCTGGATGATCCGAGACACCGTATCGGGCGTCCACGCCAGCTTTACCAGGGCGCCGGCCATCGGGACTACGTGCCAGAGGCCGAACGTTGATCAGGCCTGTGTGCGCGCGATCAGGGCGTTGAGTTCGTCAACACCCTGCATCTCAAGCCGCCTGCCGGTCAGCGCATCGCGTGGCGGGTCGCTCCAGCACCCGGGGTCGAGGATGACCAGCTCGACCGTGGCCTGACCCGCGAGAAAACGAAGGGCGGGCCGGGCTATCCGTCGCCCGCCTGAGTAATGGAGCACCAGCTCGCTTTCCTGCCAGGGGATGTGTCGATCGCTGAGATGGTGCATCAACTGCTCCGGAGAGTCGGCAAACACCATCAGCTGGACAAGGTCGAGCGCTCCATCACCGTGCAGCAAGGCACCGAACAGCCTGGGCTGGAATTCGGCAAATTCGGCCATTGCCTGCAGTGCGAGTCTGCGATGTCCCTGTAGCTCGACAAGCTGTTCGGGTTTGAACAATTCACGGTAGTCATGGATTGCAGTGTGCAGCGCCTCGAGCGGCGGGATTGCCTGCTGCAGCTTTATGCCATGCTGGCGCGCGGCACGCCTGAGGGCATCCTCGCGGTCATGCCCACCTTCTACCACCAGCCTGGCCGCGTCGGCGAGCAGGGCACGCTGGGCCGAGCGGTTCTTTGCCTTGCTCAGAACAGGTCCCGGGCAGCGGGCGGTGTGACTACCGGGGTGGTCAGGCGCCCTTCATCATCCGTATTGGCGGCCGCGGTCACGCCAGGGGCATTTTCCTCGCGGAACATCTCGAAGATGGCGCCCGCGGTTGCCGCGGTAGCCTTTGCCCCGGTAGCGGGATCGATGCGTACGGTCACGATGCCTGCAGGGATCTCCGGTTCTTCGTCAGGGACATCCTTAAGCGCAATGCGCATGAAATCCATCCATGCGGGCAGTGCGGCCCTGCCCCCGACCTCGCCGCGGCCAAGTTTGCTGTTGTCATCGAAACCGACCCAGACGTTGGCGACCAGGTGCTGATTAAAACCGTTGAACCAGGCGTCACGCTGATCATTGGTGGTTCCGGTCTTGCCCGCCAGGTCTTTGCGCCCGAGCTCGCGTGCCTTGGTGGCGGTACCCTGCCGGATCACATCCTGCATCATCGAATACATCAGGTAACGATTGCGCTGATCCAGCACGCGCGGTGCGTGGCGTGGGTCTGGGTCGCCAGCCTCGCCTGCCATGTCGTCGGTGCAGTCCTCGCACACTGTCTTCGGTTGCGCCTCGAAAACCAGACCGGCACCGTCCTGCTCAATGCGCTCTATTACATAGGGTTCTACGCGGTATCCCCCGTTGGCGAGCACCGCGTACCCCGTGGCCATCTGCAGCGGTGTGAGGTCGGCGCTGCCGAGTGCCAGTGAAAGGTTATGCGGCAACTCGTCGGGATCAAACCCGAAGTTTGCGATGTGCGCCAGTGCGGCCTCCACGCCCATGCTGCGCAGCAATCGGATCGACACCAGGTTGCGTGACTTGGTAAGTGCATGGCGCAGGCGGGTGGGTCCGAAAAACTTGCCGGAATAGTTTTCAGGCCGCCAGGCACCTTCCAGGCTGGGATCCTCGAACACCACCGGCGCGTCATTGATCAGGCTGGCCGGGGTAAAGCCGTTTTCCAGCGCGGCAGAATAGATGAATGCCTTGAATCCGGAGCCCGGTTGGCGTTTGGCCTGGGTCACGCGGTTGAATTTGCTGTGGTAGAAGTCGTAACCGCCAACCAGTGCGCGTACCGCGCCGTCGCTGGGGTCGAGGGCAATCAGTGCGCCGGCCGCCCGCGGGGTTTGTGCCAAGCGCCATGCCAGCTGCTTTTTCTTGTCGATAACCACTTCGACCGCTTTGACCCTGATCAGGTCACCCGGTTTGAGGATGTCCGTCGCCTTCTTCGGCGCCGGCCCACGACGATCGGTATTTATGAAGGGTTGCGCCCACTTCATCTGGCTCCAGGAGATACTGCTCTGCACCCCGTCTCCAAGATAGATGGTCGCGGATTTATCCTCCACCGCGACAACGATCGCCGGCTGCAGGTCTGCGATCGTGGCACGGTCTGCGAGCACCGCATCGAGGGCGCCCTGGTCCGCCGGCAGGGGCTCCAGCCTGCCTTCGGGGCCATGATAGCCATGCCGTTCGCTGTAGGCATCGAGCGCGTTACGCACGGCGCTGTTGGCCGCTGTCTGCTCGGCGGATCCCAGGGTCGTGTAAACGGAGTAGCCGCCGGTGTAGGCATCTTGTTCAAAGCGCTCGACGAGGTCAGCGCGCACCATCTCGGCGACATAGGGTGCTTCGACCTCGATGTCCGGGGAGTACCGGCTGGCCGTTATCGCTTGTGCCTTGGCTGTATCGTGGTCTGCCTGGCCGATGTAGCTCAGTTCGAGCATGCGGTCTAGGACGTAATTGCGACGCTCCAGGGCGCGCGGCGGATTTGCCAGCGGGTTGAATTTCGAAGGGGCCTTGGGCAGACCTGCGATCATCGCTGTCTGCGCCAGGTCGAGTTCGGCCACTGTTTTGCCGTAGTACACCCTCGCTGCCGCACCGACTCCGTAAGCGCGGTGACCCATGTAGATCTTGTTGAGATAGAGTTCGAGGATCTCCTTCTTGGAGAGTTCTCTTTCTATCCGCAGCGCAAGAAATATCTCGCTGAGCTTGCGGGTGTAGGTCTTTTTGCTACTGAGATAAAAGTTGCGCGCCACCTGCATGGTGATGGTGCTGCCGCCCTGCTTCTTCTCTCCCGTAAGCGCGAGTTGCAAACCTGCCCGCAGCAGGCCCCGATAATCGACTCCCGGGTGTTGAAAGAAGTTGGCGTCCTCTGCGGACAGGAACGCCTGGATCATGTGCTCCGGTATCTCATCATAGGTGAGCGGATTACGTCGCTTCTCACCAAACTCGGCGATCAGCTTGCGGTCCTTGCTGAATACCTTCAGCGGAACCTGCAGTCGCACGTCGCGCAGATTATCGATATCCGGAAGGTCTGGCTCGAGGTAATAGTAGGCTGCAGCCAGAGCTGCAGCGCCGAGGAAGGCCGCGAAGATGCCGAGGATCAGGCCGAATTTAAACAGTTTTATAAGCCACTTCATGCGCGTGTTCACAGATTACAGAGTTTCGAAATGGTGCCGACAACCCATTTCAGGCGGGTCGCTATACTAGCCCGAAAGATGATGTGGTTGGTGGTTGTTTTGGTCTGGAGAGCTTCGGGCCAAATTATCAGACACGGGATTTGCAGCCAGGTTATTTGGACACAAAGCGCACTCATGGATGAGTCAGAAGAGAACACAAATGGTTCCGCTTGGAGTTTAATTCCTGTAAAAACGCGAGAAGGTTTTATACTTGAACCGTTTTATTAAAGAAAATCCTCCAGGCTGCCGCTGACTACCCCAAGACCCGGGGCGGCTTGGCACTCGGGAAAGCACACCAAAGGAAGTTGGAAAAAATATCGCCATGGGCCTTTTTACCCAGAAGAAGGTGCCGCTACTCGGGCTGGACATCAGCTCAACAGCGGTAAAGCTACTCGAACTGAGTCAGCATAATGGTCGTGGGGGCGTTCGGTATCGCGTGGAAAGTTACGCGGTTGAGCCCCTGCCTTCTACCGCCGTCGTGGAAAAGAACATTGCGGATGTCGATGCTGTCGGCAAGGCTATCCGCAATGTTGTCCGCAAGGCCGGCACGCGCAACAAGCGTGCAGCTGTCGCGGTATCCGGTTCGGCGGTAATCACCAAGGTGATCTCGATGCCGGCGGCGTTGTCGGAGGCCGAGATGGAAAGCCAGATCCAGCTCGAGGCAGACCAGTACATCCCCTACCCCCTGGAGGAAGTCAATATCGACTTTCAGATCCAGGGCACCTCTGAAAAGAGTCCGGAACTCGTGGATGTGTTGCTGGCCGCATCGCGAAGCGAGAACGTGGACGACAGGGTGGCGGCACTCGAGCTTGCGGGACTGAGCTGTGAAATCGTCGATGTCGAGGCCTATGCCATGGAGAGCGCCTGCACCCAACTGGTCGATCAGTGGCCGAATGCGGGTGAGGCGCAGACCATAGCAGTGGCGGATATCGGGGCCACTACCACCACGCTCAATGTGCTGCACAACAATCACATCGTCTACACCCGGGAGCAGAACTTCGGCGGTCGTCAGCTGACCGAGGAGATCCAGCGCCGTTACGGTCTGTCGGTGGAAGAGGCAGGCATGGCGAAGCGTCAGGGTGGCCTGCCGGACAATTACATTCCAGAGGTGCTGGAGCCGTTCAAAGAGGCGATGGCCCAGCAGGTCAGTCGTTCGATCCAGTTCTTCTATTCAGCGAGTGCGTTCAACAGCGTCGATCTGGTGGTACTTGCCGGCGGGAGTTCTTCGGTCCCGGGTATTGACGATCTGATCCAGGAGCGTCTCGGGGTGGAGACAGTGATAGCCAACCCGTTTGCCAACATGGCAGTGGCCTCAAAGGTGAAACCCCAGGTGCTCAGCAACGATGCCCCGGCATTGATGATCGCCTGCGGCCTGGCATTGAGGAGCTTCGACTGAGATGGCGCATATCAACCTACTCCCCTGGCGCGAGAAGTTACGTAAGCAGCGTCTGCGCGAATTCGGCGTGATGGTGCTTGGAGCCCTGGTTTTGACTCTGGCCGGCATGGGTTACTGGCATTGGTTCAATCAGGGCCTGATCGACAATCAGAAAAACCGCAACCGTTTCCTTGAGAGAGAGATCGCAAAGGTCGACAAGGAGATCGCGGAGATCCGACAGTTAGAGAATACCCGCCAGAAACTGATCTCGCGCATGAAGGTGATCGAGGACTTGCAGGTCAGCCGTCCCCAGATTGTGCATATGTTCGACGAGCTTGTGACTGTAGTACCCGATGGTGCCTTCCTCAACAAAGCCACGCAGCGTGGACAATCTCTGGTACTAGACGGCAATGCGCAGTCGAATGCCCGGGTCTCGACCTATATGCGAAACATCGAGGCAAGCCCCTGGCTCGCCAAGCCGAAGCTGCGCATTATTGAACACAAGGACAAATCCAAGTCGTCAGACAATACCTTCCAACTCGATCTGGTTCAGGTCGTGCCCAAGGGGGAGTCGGCGCAATGAATATGCAGGAACTCAACGAACTCGATTTCAGCAATATCGGGGAGTGGCCGGCCGCCATAAAAGCCGTCCTGATCCTGATCCTCATGGGCGGGGTTGGTGCGGCCTGGTATTTCATGGATATCGAGGACCAGTACAAAGCACTGGAGCGGGTTGAAAACACCGAAAAGGACCTGCGTCTGGACTTCGAAGGCAAGCAGGCAAAGGCGGTGAATCTCGAGGCCTATCGGGCCCAGCTCGCGGAGATGGAAGAGTCGTTTGGTGCCATGTTGCGGCAGCTGCCCAACCGCACCGAAGTGGCAGATCTGCTGGTTGACGTATCGCAGACCGGGCTTGCGGCCGGCCTCGAATTCGAGCTGTTTCAGCCGCAGCCGGAAGTGCCAAAAGATTTTTATGCGGAGCTCCCGATCAAGATTCGGGTTGTGGGGACCTACCACGAGTTCGGTGAATTCGTCAGCGGTCTTGCCGCATTGCCGCGTATCGTGACCATTCATGATGTCCAGATCGAGCGCAGGCAGGCCGGACAGCTGATTATGGAAGCAACGGCACGCACCTATCGTTATCTTGATGAGGCAGGTGGTTGATGATGAGGAAGTTCATCCCCTTGGTAGTGCCTCTGTTGCTGGCTGGTTGCGTAAACCAGGACATGTCTGACCTCCATGATTATGTCGATGAGGTGAAGAGCAGGCCGGCCTCAGGCATTGAGCCTATACCCGAAGTGAAGCAGGTGATTGGTTTCGTATACGTGGCCAAGAACCGCCGCGATCCCTTCACCCGGCAGGCAGATGATGTGGTGACGACAGAGGCGGTGCTGGACGACGGCATTCGACCGGATCCGAATCGGCGCAAGGAAGAGCTTGAGGCGTACTCACTCGATACCTTGCGTATGGTCGGCACATTGGAGCAGGAAGAGGAAACCTGGGGTCTGTTAAAGACTTCGGACGGAACCATTCATCGGGTTGCGCCGGGTAACTATATCGGTTTGAACGATGGAAGAATCACGCGGATCAGTGAAGAGAAAATTGAACTGATTGAACTCGTACCCACTGGTTCCGGCTTTCTTGAGAAAGAAGCGGCCGTGGCACTTGGCGGGGAATAGGAGAAGGCACGATGTTTAAGACGTTAAAGGCGCGCAAGACTGCACTGATTGGGGTGCTGCTGCTATGGGCCTTCCTGTCCGATGCGCTGGCTAATCAGTTGCAGGACGTCAGTTTTTCAGCATTGCCCGGTAATCGGGTGGAGATCGTGCTGACGACCACTGATCCGGTGGGAGAACCGACGTCTTTCACGACCGACAACCCGGCGCGCATCGCGATTGATCTGGCCAACACCAGCAACGGCCTGGCGCAGAAGGTCACACCGGTGTCGATCGGCATGGCGCGTAGCGTCACCGCGATCGAGGCCGGCGACCGCACCCGTGTCGTAGTCAATCTGCTGGACCAGGCCACGCATGAAATTCGCACCGAAGGTAACCGGCTCATCGTGAGCGTAGGGGCCGGTAGTGGTGCCGGCACCATGTCCGCCACCAGCACACCTGCGGCATCCATGTCGTCCAGCCGCAACGTGCTTGGACGCAGCGGCCTTGGACTGGAAAATATCGATTTTCGCCGTGGCCCCGATGGTGAGGGCAGGGTAGAGATCGAACTATCCGACCCATCGGTTGTGGTCGACATGCGTCAGCAGGGCGAGCGCGTGGTACTCGACTTCATGGATACCAATCTGCCTCAGCAGTTGGCCCGGACCCTGGACGTGATGGATTTCGCCACCCCGGTCCAGAGCATAGAGACCCGTCCCGACGGTCGAAATGTGCGTATGACCATCGGTACCACGGGGGAGTTTGAGCATCTGGCCTACCAGGCGAACAATACCTATACGGTCGAGTTCCGTGCACTGAGCAAGCAGGAGAAAGAGGCGCGCCTCAAGGCGCAGCAGGTATACGAAGGTGACCGTCTGTCGCTCAACTTTCAGGATATTGAGGTGCGCGCGGTTCTCCAGCTTCTGGCGGATTTCACCGGGCTGAACATGGTGGTGAGCGATACAGTCTCCGGGCGCATCACCCTGCGGCTCAAGAACGTGCCATGGGATCAGGCGATGGACATCATCCTGAAGACCCGTGGTCTGTCGATGCGTAAGAATGACAATGTCGTGCTGGTCGCTCCGACCGAGGAGATCGCGGCCCGCGAGAAGCTCGAGCTTGAATCGCAGCAGCAGATCGCAGAACTTGCACCCCTGCGTTCAGAGCTGATCCAGGTCAACTACGCGAAGGCTTCAGATCTTGCCGCCTTGCTGAAATCCAGCGACAACAAGCTGATCGGGGAGCGTGGCAGCGTATCGATAGACGAGCGTACCAACACCCTGCTGGTCCAGGACACTGCTGCCAAGCTGAGCGAGGTGCGTGCGCTGGTGACCAGCCTGGATATCCCGATACGCCAGGTCCTTATCGAATCGCGGATCGTCATCGCAATCAACGACTATGCACGTGACCTCGGTGTCAAGCTGGGGGCTAGCAGAAACTTCAGCAGCGGTAACAGCGAGGGTAATATCAGCGGTGCGCTGGGCGGTGCGGAGGATCTCCTGGTCAATCTGCCGGCGACGGCGGCAACCGGTGGCGTGAACATGGTGATCGGCAAAATTGGTTCTTACCTGCTGCGCCTGGAGCTGACCGCGATGCAACAGGAAGGCAAGGGCGAGATTGTCTCCAGCCCGCGCGTCATTACCTCAGACCAGAACAAGGCAACGATCAAGCAGGGTGTCGAGATTCCTTATCAGGAAGCGGCATCGAGTGGTGCGACCTCGGTGTCTTTCAAAGAGGCCGTGTTGCAGCTGGAAGTCACGCCGCACATTACGCCTGACGACCGCGTGATCATGGATCTGAAGGTAAACAAGGACAACCCGGACTTCACCCGTGCCGTTCTCGGTGTACCGCCGATCGATACACGTGAAGTGGAGACCTCGGTCCTGGTCGACAATGGTGAAACCGTGGTGCTCGGTGGCGTATTTGAGCGTACCAAGTCCAAGCAGACCGAGCGGATTCCGTTCTTCGGCGATCTGCCATACCTCGGTTTCATGTTCAAGCAGGAGGCGATCGCAGACCAGAACAGTGAGCTGCTGATTTTCGTTACTCCGAAGATCCTCAAGGACACGCTCACATTGCGTTGAGTCGGATCCCTTTTTCATGATGTAACAGACGGCGGACAGATGTCCGCCGTGCTCGTTCGTGGCATATTCGCCTTATGGCCAAACCCAATCGTATATTCCTGATCGGCCCGATGGGCGCCGGAAAGACCACTATCGGCAAGCAGCTGGCACAGTCGCTTGGCATGACCTTCAATGACTCCGACCAGGAGATTCAACGTCGAACCGGCGTCGATATCCCCACCATTTTCGAATACGAGGGGGAAGAGGGCTTCCGTCAGCGTGAACAGCAGGTCATTGACGACCTTACCCAGGTCGACAATCAGGTGCTGGCCACCGGCGGCGGTGCTGTCATGCGGCCGCAAAACCGGCAGCACCTATCGGCCCGAGGCATCGTTTTTTTCCTTTCCTGTTCGGCGCAGCAGCAGTTCGAACGCACCTACAGGGATCGCAATCGCCCACTGTTGCAGACGGATGATCCGCTTCAACGCCTGAAGGCCCTGATGGAGATCCGAGAGCCGCTTTACGTCAGCAGCGCGGACTACACCGTCAGCACCGAGGGTCGAAGCGCCTCTGCGGTGGCCAACGAGATTCTCGGGATTTTGCGCGGCTGACCCATTCCGCCTGCCGGGTGTGTAAAATTCCGGTATGAAATCACCCGGAATCCCAGGATCACTGTAACCATGCCTTCCCCTATGCGCACGCTGGAGGTCGACCTTGGCGATCGCAGCTACCCGATATTCATCGGCTCCGACCTGATCGGGGACGGCTCGCTGTTTCGCCCGTATTTCCACGGCGGACAGGTCATGATCGTAAGCAATGAAACGGTCGCGCCGCTCTATCTAGAACGGGTTCGGGAGGCATTGGGCGATTTGCGTGTGGCACAGGTCATTTTGCCGGACGGTGAGCAATACAAGACGCTCGACGTACTGGACCAGATCTACACAGGCCTTCTGCAAAACCGTTTCGATCGGGGTTGTACCCTGCTGGCCCTGGGTGGCGGTGTGGTGGGTGACATGACGGGTTACGCCGCCGCCAGTTATCAGCGCGGGGTGAATTTCGTCCAGGTCCCCACGACGCTGTTGTCTCAGGTGGATTCCTCGGTGGGCGGCAAGACCGGGGTCAATCATCCGCTGGGCAAAAACATGATTGGGGCCTTTCACCAGCCGCAGTGCGTGGTGATCGATATTGCGACCCTCGATACCCTGCCCGATCGCGAGCTCTCTGCCGGGCTGGCCGAGGTCATAAAATACGGCTTGATAAGCGATCCTGTGTTCTTTGAGTGGCTGGAAGACAATATGCAGGCATTGATGGCGCGTGATCCGGAGGCGCTTGCGTACGCGATCGAGCGCTCCTGTGCCGACAAGGCCGCGGTGGTTGCGGCGGATGAGCGCGAGTCGGGACAACGCGCCCTGCTCAATCTCGGTCATACTTTCGGTCATGCCATAGAGACCGGCATGGGTTACGGCAGCTGGCTGCATGGTGAGGCGGTTGGCGCCGGGATGTGCATGGCAGCCGCCATGTCTGCGCGACTGGGCTGGCTGAGCGAGCAGCAGCTTGAACGCGTAAATAATCTCGTGGAGGCCGCCGGCCTGCCCGTGAGCCCCCCGGGCGAGGTTTCGCCGGACCGGTTCATGGAATTGATGGCTGTCGACAAGAAGGTCATGGATGGCCAGTTGCGACTGGTGCTGATGAAGGACATCGGGAAAGCGGTGATCAGCGCTGAATTTGACCCAGAGGCACTGAAGCAGACCCTGTATGGCAACTGAACAGACTCTACCCGGCGATTATTTTGACACCCCGGCCCGTGCCGAGCGCCTGCAACTCCTGCTGCACCTGGTGCGCAATGCCGGTGAAGTGATCTATCTGCGCGGGCCTGCTGGTACCGGCAAGACGCGTTTCGTCCACCGACTGTTCGATATCCTCGGTGACGAGACCGCGACCGTCTGGGTGCATGCAAGCAATGACAGCGACGTATCGGCCGTAGTCGTCGACGAACTTGGCCTTGCGCCGGAAGATGGCAGCCCTTGGCCGGATGCGGTGCTGAACGGCATCAATGGCCGGGATCTTCTGGTCGTCGTCGACGATGCCGACCGTCTCGGCCTCGAAGCGGTAGAAAGCCTGGCACATCTGCATGCGCGCGGAGGACGACTGCTGCTGGTTGGTCAGGGCGGCCTGGCGCAGACCAATGGCAACTGGGATGTGCAGTTCGTCGATCTCCCCCCCTTCGATGCGGAACAGACTGTTGCGTTTTTGCGCAGTCAGGCCGGCGATCAGGCGGCGCGAGTTACCGACGACCTGGCTGCCGGCCTGCACCGTGCGGCGAATGGGGTGCCGGGCCTGCTGCTCGACGCGCTCAACGGGGTCCTTGCGAGTCGCCGCAGTGCGCCGCGCGCCCCGCAATCTGCCGTCAGGCCTGAAATGAGCAAACGACCGGTCTGGCACTGGGTGGTTATCGGCCTGGCACTGGTGGTGTTGGTGGCCGTACTGCAGTTTCAGGATCAGATCAATGCGGTGTTCTTGCCCGAAGACGGTGTCAGGCAAAGTGCTCCGGAGCAGGTGGAGGCGGAGCCCGTTTCGCCCGCCGGCCGGGTCGGGCCCGCGTCGGAACCCGTCCCCCCGGAAAATCTGCGAGACGAGGCGGTTTCCGCCCTGATGCCGGAGATCACCCTGCCGGAGCTCAGCCGCGAACCGACCGCCTCGGGTCCGATATCGGTGGACCGGGCTGAGGGTCTGCCGCAGGAAGTGCCGGCGGAGGCGACCGCCGAGCCGTCCGTTGCGCCAGACAGCAGTGGTGATGATGACCTGCTTGATGCGGTGATGCGGGATGCGCTCGCCGCCGCAGAAAAACAGCAGTTATCGGAACCGGCTTTAGCCGAACCACTTGCCACGACGGATCAGCGAGTTGTCGACAAGGCGTCGACGGACGCCACGCAGGTGGCCTCGGTAGACAAGCCAGCCGATGGCGCGGCAACCGCGACAGTTCCCGAGGCAACAATGCAGGAGCCAGCGTCGGTGCCAGAAAAACCACCGATCCTGGTGCCGCAGGCCCGCGAACCGGCTGCGGAAGCTCCGCAGCCGCAGGTCGTGAGGGCGGTGCCGGCGCCGGTGGAGACCCGCCAGGCGCCTTCTGCCGGGGCGCCGGTTGTGGAACCCAAACCCGCCAGGGTGGTTTCGCATCCTGCGCCGGTCGTCGGCAGCGATTGGCTGAAAACCCGAAAGCCGGCTCATTACACGCTGCAGCTGGTGGGGGCTCGCGACCGCCGGGCGGTGGAGAAATTTGTGCGTGATTACGGCATCGACAAGCCCTTCGCGATCTTTGAGCGGGACCTCAAGGGCAAGCCCTGGTACTCCCTGGTCGCCGGTGATTATCCGAACCGCGATGCGGCGATCGCCGCACGCGGGCTGCTTCCCAAGCGCCTCGAGCGATCCGGGGTTTGGCCGAGAACATTCGACTCGATTCAAAAAAGTTTGAAATAACAATAACTTGATTCTTTTTTGCCGCTATCGTACAGGCGCTTCCCGGCAAAATACTGGTCCGTATATTCCGATTCCATTATCCTAGCCCGTCCGGTCTGTGTGCCCGAATGCGCCAGGATGTCTCAAGCGTCCGCCCAAGGCAGCATTGGCGGCGGGCCGCGCGGCGCGGTTTTTTGCGTGCCGCTTTCGTGCAGCAGGTCGATGGTATGAACTTTGCTGCAGTATCCCTGCCGGGTTTGAGCGCGCCTCCGGGCGTGCACCGGTGTGTTTGTGTCGTGGCCGGACTTGACTGGCCCCAAGAAGCTATTAGAAGAGGTATGCGATGAGCTACGGTGCCTTACCGCCAAAGCAGGGGCTGTACGACCCGGCAAACGAACACGACGCCTGCGGCGTTGGTTTTGTCGCGCATATCAAGGGAGAAAAGCGCCACGAGATCGTCCGCCAGGGTCTGACCATACTTGAACGCCTGCACCATCGTGGTGCAGTGGGTGCCGACCCGCGCGCCGGTGATGGCGCCGGCATGCTGTTGCAGCTGCCCGACGCGTTCTTCCGTGCGGTCGTGGGTTTCGAACTGCCCCAACCGGGTGAGTACGCCGTCGGCATGGTGTTCCTGCCGCGTGATGATGCAGCGCGCGCCGAGGCGCAGAAGACCGTCGAGGGATACGTTGCCTTCGAGGGGCAGCGCCTGCTGGGCTGGCGCGACGTGCCGGTTGAAAACAGTGGCCTGGGATACAGCGTACTGCCGACCGAGCCGGTGATCCGCCAGGTATTTATCGGTTGTGGTGACAGCTGCGGTAATCAACAGGCCTTCGAACGCAAGTTGCTGGTCATCCGCAAGCAGATCGAAAACCGCATCCGCGATATCGCCATCGACCCCGAGCGCGCGTTCTATTTCACCTCGCTTTCGTCTCGTACCATCGTCTACAAGGGCATGCTGCTCGCCGGGCAGGTCGGTGAATTTTACCAGGATCTGGATGATGAGCGCATGGTCTCGGCGCTGGCGCTGGTGCATCAGCGTTTCTCGACCAATACCTTCCCCACCTGGGACCTGGCGCAACCGTTCCGCATGATTGCGCACAATGGCGAGATCAACACCCTGCGCGGCAACGTCAACTGGATGGCGGCGCGTCGTGAGTCCATGGCCTCCGATATCCTTGGTGCCGATCTGGACAAGATCTGGCCGTTGATCCCCGAAGGGCAGTCCGACTCCGCCTGTTTCGACAATGCGCTCGAGCTGCTGGTCGCGGGGGGCTATTCGCTGGCGCACGCGATGATGATGCTGATCCCGGAGGCCTGGGCCGGAAATCCGCTGATGGACAAGGACCGCCGGGCCTTCTACGAATACCATGCGGCCCTGATGGAGCCCTGGGACGGTCCTGCCGCCGTGGCTTTTACCGACGGCCGTCAGATCGGTGCGACCCTGGATCGCAACGGCCTGCGTCCCGCGCGCTACCTGGTGACCGATGACGATCTCGTGGTCATGGGTTCAGAGATGGGCGTGCTGCAGATCCCGGAAGAGAAGATCATCAAGAAGTGGCGGCTGCAGCCGGGCAAGATGTTCCTGATCGATATGGAGCAGGGGCGCATCATTGACGATGCAGAGCTCAAGGCCGACCTGTCCAGTGCCAAGCCCTATAAGCAGTGGTTGAACGAATCGCAGATCGATCTGCATGATCTGCCTTCGGTGGTCGGCGCCATGTCGCCCGATCCCGAGACCCTGCTCGACCGCCAGCAGGCGTTCGGTTACACCCAGGAAGACATCAAGTTCCTGCTGACCCCGATGGTGCTGACCGGTCAGGAGGCGATCGGCTCGATGGGGGCCGATAATCCGCCTGCGGTCTTGTCCAACAAGCCCAAACACCTGTCGAATTATTTCAAGCAGCTGTTCGCTCAGGTCACCAATCCGCCGATCGACCCGATCCGTGAAGAGATCGTGATGTCTCTGGTATCCCTTATCGGGCCACGCCCGAACCTGCTGGGGCTGGATTCGGGCGGCGAACACATGCGCCTGGAGGTCAGCCAGCCGGTCCTGACCAATGAAGATCTCGAGCGCATTCGCAATATCGAGAACAACTGCTGTGGTGTCTTCCGCACCAAGACCCTGGGTATCACCTACCCGGCCCTGGAGGCCGAGTCAGGCATGAAGACGGCCCTGGATGCCTTGTGCCTAGAAGCCGAGCAGGCCGTGCGTGACGGTTTCAACATCCTGATTCTTTCAGACCGGCCGGTCGACGCTGATCACATTGCGATTCCCGCATTATTGGCTACCTCGGCGGTCCATCATCACCTGATCAGACGCGGATTGCGCACCGACTCCGGTCTCGTGGTGGAGACCGGCGCCGCCGTCGAGGTGCACCATTTCGCCACCCTGGCGGGCTATGGCGCCGAGGCGATCAACCCCTATGTCGCGTTCGACACCATCCAGGCGATGCTGCCGTCGCTGCCGGATGCACCAACCCTGGAAGAGGGCCGGGCGCGCTATGTGAAAGCGGTCGGCAAGGGTCTGTTCAAGGTGATGTCGAAGATGGGCATCTCGGCCTACCAGTCCTACTGTGGTGCACAGATCTTTGACGCGGTCGGTCTGTCGAGCGAGTTCGTTGAAAAATATTTTACCGGCACCTCGACCACCATTGAGGGTATCGGTCTGGATGAGGTCGCGGCCGAGGCGGTGCGCAAGCATCGGGATGCCTACGGCAACGCGCAGATCTATCGCAAACACCTCGACGTGGGGGGTGACTATGCGTTCCGCTTGCGCGGTGAAAGCCATGTGTGGACGCCAGATACCATTGCCAAGCTGCAACACGCGGTGCGTGGCAATGATGCGTCGACCTACGAGGCTTTCTCGAAGATGGTCAACGAGCAGAACGAGAGTCTGCTGACCCTGCGCGGCCTGTTCGAGTTCAACTTTGCCGAGCAGCCGCTTGCTCTCGATGAGGTTGAACCCGCGAAGGAGATCGTCAAGCGTTTCGCCACGGGAGCCATGTCCTTCGGCTCGATCTCTTATGAGGCACATTCGACCCTGGCCGTGGCGATGAACGCGATCGGCGGCAAGTCGAACACCGGGGAGGGCGGTGAAGAGCCCGAGCGCTTCAACCCGCTGCCCGACGGCTCGCGCAATCCTGAGCGTTCGGCGATCAAGCAGGTTGCGTCTGGCCGGTTCGGCGTCACCAACGAGTACCTGGTCAATGCCGACGATATCCAGATCAAGATGGCACAGGGCGCCAAGCCCGGTGAGGGCGGTCAGCTGCCCGGGCACAAGGTCAATCAGCAGATCGCGCGGGTGCGCCACTCTACCCCGGGCGTCGGCCTGATATCACCGCCGCCGCATCACGACATCTATTCGATCGAGGATCTGGCCCAGTTGATTCACGACCTCAAGAATGTGAACCCGAAGGCGCGTATCTCGGTCAAGCTGGTATCCGAGGTCGGTGTTGGCACAGTGGCGGCCGGTGTCTCCAAGGCGCATGCCGATCACGTGACCATTGCCGGTTACGATGGTGGTACCGGTGCCTCGCCGCTGACATCGACCAAGCATGCAGGTTCACCCTGGGAGATCGGCCTCGCCGAGACCCACCAGACCCTGGTGCTGAACCGGCTGCGCAGCCGCATCGCGGTTCAGGCGGACGGCGGTATGCGTACCGGCCGTGACGTCGTGGTGGCTGCCCTGCTGGGTGCCGATGAGATCGGTTTCGCGACCGCGCCGCTGATTGCAGAGGGCTGCATCATGATGCGCAAATGCCATCTGAACACCTGCCCGGTCGGCGTTGCCACCCAGGACCCGGAACTGCGCAAGCGTTTCACCGGCAAGCCGGAGCATGTGATCAACTATTTCTTCTTCGTCGCCGAAGAGGTGCGCGCGCTGATGGCCAGACTCGGTTTCCGCACCTTCGACGAGATGATCGGCCAGATGGACCGGCTGGACATGCGCAAGGCGATCAACCACTGGAAGGCGCACGGGCTCGACTACCGCCGTCTGCTGCAGAAGCCCACTGCCGCCGAGGGAGATACGGTTTACTGGTCCGAGACCCAGGATCACGGTATCGACAAGGCGCTGGACAACGAGCTCATCGAGCTGGCCAAACCTGCACTGGACAACGGCGACAAGGTGGAGATCGATATCGGTATCCAGAACGTCAACCGTACCTTCGGCACCCTGTTGTCCGGACGTGTCGCCGAGAAGTACGGCTTTGCCGGGCTGCCTGAAGACACGATAAAGATCAATGCCACGGGTACGGCCGGTCAGTCCTTTGGGGCCTGGCTTGCGCGCGGTGTCACCATCGAGCTGGCGGGCGAAGGCAACGACTATGTCGGTAAAGGGCTGTCCGGTGGCAAACTGATTATCTACCCGCCGCCCGAGTGCAAGATCGAGAAGGCCGAAGACAACATCATTGTCGGTAACACCGTGCTTTACGGTGCGGTCAAGGGTGAGTGTTATTTCCGTGGTGTGGCCGGCGAGCGTTTCGCCGTGCGTAACTCGGGTGCCACCGCAGTCGTCGAGGGCGTCGGTGATCATGGCTGTGAATACATGACCGGTGGTGTCGTCGTTGTGCTCGGCCCGACCGGTCGCAACTTTGCCGCCGGTATGTCGGGCGGTATCGCCTACGTCCTGGACGAAGACGATACCTTCGAACAGCGCTGCAACCTCGCCATGGTCGAGCTGGAGCCGATCATCGCCGAAGACGAGGCGCTCGAGCAGTTGGCCCACCAGGGCGGCGATCTGGAATCGCACGGCCGGGTCGACGTCTCGCACGACATGACGCGTTTTGACGCCATCCGTCTGCGCCAGTTGATCGGGAGTCATCTGGACCACACGGGTTCGGCGGTTGCAAAGCGCATGCTGGACGATTGGGACAACTGGATGCCGAAGTTCAAGAAGGTCATGCCGGTCGACTATCGTCGTGCCCTCTCCGAGATGCAGGCAGAACAGCAGAAGGCCAAGAGCGTGGCGGCATAGCGACGGCCATCAGCGCTTGGGTCGGGCTGCGCCCTACCTTGGATTTTTAAGAATTGACCAGGAGGGGTACCCAGGCACCCCTCTGTAAAGAGACAGAGCAATATGGGTAAGCCAACAGGTTTCAAAGAGATCGAACGTCAGGACCGCACCTATGCCCCGGTCGCCGATCGCCTCACCCACTACAACGAATTTGCCATCCCGTTGACGGATGAGCAGGTCAGTATGCAGGGCGCGCGTTGCATGGATTGCGGTATTCCTTTCTGCCATCAGGGCTGTCCGGTGGACAACCTGATCCCGGACTGGAACGACCTGGTCTATCAGAAGGATTGGCGCGCTGCGATCGAGGTGCTGCATTCGACCAATAATTTCCCAGAGTTCACCGGCCGTATCTGCCCTGCCCCCTGTGAAGCCGCCTGCACCCTGAACATCGATGATGCACCGGTAACGATCAAGAATATCGAGCTGTCGATCGTCGAAAAGGCGTGGGCCGAGGGCTGGATACAGCCACAGATAGCGCCACACAAAACCGGCAAGCGCGTGGCCGTGGTTGGCTCCGGTCCGGCCGGCATGGCGGCAGCCCAGCAACTGGCGCGTGCCGGGCACTCGGTCTCGGTGTACGAAAAGCAGGACGGTGTCGGCGGGCTGTTGCGCTACGGCATCCCGGATTTCAAGCTGTCCAAGCAGGTCATCAAGCGACGCATGGGGCAGATGAAGGCGGAGGGCGTCAAGTTCCACGTCAATACACATATCGGTACCGAGGGGTTCCCTACCCAGCGTCTGATCGACGATTTCGATGCAGTGGTGCTCGCCGGTGGTGCGGAAAAGCCGCGGGACCTGCCGATCCCTGGCCGGGAGCTTGGCGGCGTCCATTTTGCGATGGACTTTCTGCGCGCCAACAGCAAGGTGGTGCAGGATGTCCCGGATTCCGGTGAGAAATTGATCAGCGCCACCGGCAAAAACGTGGTCGTGATCGGTGGCGGTGACACCGGTTCGGACTGCATCGGTACCTCCAACCGGCATGGAGCGGCGTCGGTCACCCAGATAGAGATCCTCGACAGGCCGCCCGAGAAAGAGGACAAGGGCCTGACCTGGCCGGACTGGCCGAACAAGCTGCGCACCTCGACCTCGCAGGAAGAGGGCTGCGAGCGCATGTGGAACGTGACCACCAAGGAATTCCTCGGTGACGATGACGGCAATCTGCGCGCCCTCAAATGCGCGCTGGTACGCTGGGACAAGGACGATCAGGGACGCTGGAAGATGTCGGAGGTCGAGGGTTCTGAATTCGAACTCAAGGCCGAGCTGGTGACCCTGGCGATGGGATTCGTGCACCCGGTACACGAAGGTATGCTGGCGGATCTGGGCGTGGCCCTGGACGGACGCGGCAATGTGCAGGGCAGCACCGAAGGTGCGGATGCGTACAGGACCTCGATCGACGGTGTGTTCGGCGCCGGCGACATGCGCCGTGGTCAGTCGCTGGTGGTCTGGGCGATCCGTGAAGGACGCCAGTGCGCGCGCGCGGTCGACGAATACCTGATGGGAATGACTTCTCTGCCGCGCTGATTTCGCCGTCGGTTGGCATCCGGCAGGGAGCCTGGTTGGAGTAGCGCTTTGTGCTGGGTCCAGGTCTCCGTATTCTTGCTGTGCCAAATTGGAAAGCGGCGGGTGCAAATGCGTCACTTTGGTTGCAGGGCGCCGGTCGCCGCTGACGCAGCAGAAAGCAACCCATTGCCGCGCCGCGGGACGACCGTCCGTGTCTGAGGTAAACTGCGGCCGCAGCACGGCCAATACAACAATAAAAAGCGTGCCTTTGGATCCTTTGCGCCTCCGAGTCCTCCGCGTTTCGTGACTCCCAGTCCAACAATTGCATTACGGTAGACGAATGTCAGAATTGAAAAACGACCGCTTCCTCCGCGCCCTGCTCCGCCAGCCCGTCGACATGACCCCTGTCTGGATGATGCGTCAGGCCGGACGCTACCTGCCGGAATACCGGGCCACGCGCGAGAAGGCCGGCAGTTTCATGCAGCTGTGCATGAACCCCGAGCTGGCCTGTGAGGTTACGCTGCAGCCGCTCGAGCGTTTCCCGCTGGATGCGGCAATCCTGTTTTCGGACATCCTCACCATTCCGGATGCGATGGGCCTGGGTCTCTACTTCAATGAAGGCGAGGGTCCCAGGTTCGAGCGGCCGGTACGTGACAAGTCCGCTATCGATGCGCTTGGCGTTCCCGACCCGGAGCAGGACCTGCGTTACGTCATGGATGCGGTGCGCACCATCCGGCGCGAACTGGATGGACGGGTGCCGCTGATCGGTTTTTCCGGCAGTCCCTGGACACTGGCCACCTACATGGTCGAGGGCGGGAGTACCAAGACCTTTTCCCGCTCCAAGGGGATGATGTTCGACGAGCCCGCGCTGATGCATGTGCTGCTCGCCAAGCTGGCCGATTCGGTCACGTCTTATCTCAATGCCCAGATCGCGGCGGGCGCCCAGGCGGTGATGATCTTCGATACCTGGGGCGGGACCCTGACACCGCGCGACTACAAGGCTTTTTCGCTCGACTACATGCAGCGAATCGTGGATGGTTTGACGCGCGAGGCCGACGGTCGCAAGGTGCCGGTCGTCCTGTTTACCAAGGGCGGCGGGCAGTGGTTGGAGCTGATGGCGGATACCGGCTGTGACGCACTGGGTCTGGACTGGACCCTGGAGATCGGTGATGCACGCGCCCGTGTCGGTGATCGCGTGGCCCTGCAGGGCAATCTCGATCCCTGCACCCTGTATGCCTCGCCGGACACCATCCGGCGCTCGGTGGCCGACATCCTGGCAAGCTACGGCAAGGGCTCCGGACACGTGTTCAACCTAGGACATGGTATCCACCCGGCGATACCGCCCGAGCATGCAGGTGCCATGATCGAGGCGGTACACGAGCTGAGTGTGGCCTACCATTCATAGTTTTCCAGCACGTCCGAGCTGAACTTCGCTCGAGATCGAGAAGGGTGTATCCATGGCGAAAAGAAAGGCCCGCAGCGTCGGCAAGCCTGCTGCTCGCCACAGCGCCACGAGCAATACCAAGCCGCTGAGTCCGGTGCGTCAGCAGGCAATGCAGCTCGCGCGGCAAGCTGCCGGGCTGATCAACTCGGGTGACCTGATAAATGCCGCGATGGCGGTTGAGCGTGGTCTGCAGCTGGATGCGAACAGCGCCGATCTCATGCATCTGGGTGGGCAGTTGGCGTTGCACTCCGGCGATGTCGAGCGTGGCATCGGGCTGATTCGTTCGGCGATCAGGATTCAACCCAAGGTTGCCGTGTTTCACTACAATCTGGCAAATGCGCTGGCGCTGACGGGTGAGCTCGAAGGTGCGCTAAAGAGTTTTCGTCGGGCGCTAAGGCTGAACCCGAACGATGCAGATACGTTTTCCAATATGGGTATCCTGCTCGTCAAATGCAGACAGCTGGAGGATGCGGAACGGGCCTTCAGCGAAGCGGTTCGTCTGCGACCGGATGACGCCAAGGCGCAGCTGAATCTTGCGATTTGCAATGCACAGCTGCGGCGGCCGGAAAAGGCGGAGGAAGCGATCCGCAAAGTCGATAAGCTGGTGCCGCATGCTGATGCCGACTTGTTGCATCAGATTGGCAACATCTACCGCGGTCTCGGTCGTAACCATGTGGCGCGCTTGTATTACGAGCGTGCATTGCGAAAAAAGCCCCAGGCCCCCGAGACCCTGCTCGCGCTCGGCGACGTACTGTCACGGTCCGGTGGCAATCGCAAGGCACTCGAGGTGTTGCGTGAGTTGCAGGCTGCGCGCTACGACCTCAATTTCGTCAATCCAGCCATAGCCAGGATACTGGCGAATCTCGGTGAAACAAACGAAGCAAGGGCCTTGTTGTCCGGAGCGACGGAGACCTGTGGTGACAACACCGACTATCTGCTCCGTATCGCCGACGAATACGCACTCATTGGTGATTTCGATCAGCAGGAATCAATCTTGCGCAAGGTGTTGGCGCTCGATCCTGGAAATGTCGACGCTTTCCACATGCTGGCATTCGCGCCGGGCCGGAAGCTTGAGCCGGCAGATGCGCGGAGGCTTTGTGAGTTTGCCGAAGACCGGGAGCTCGAAATCGACACTCGCGTCAGAATCAGCTTTTCTCTGGGCAATCATTTTCGTTACGCAGAAGACTATGACCGCTCCTTTCGCTATTACGATCTGGGCAATCGCCTGAAAGGCTATCGTTTCGACCATGCCGGTTATCTCGAGGGGCTCGAGAAGGTCGAGAAGCAGCTGACGCGGGAATTCTTCGCCGAACGGAAGGAATGGGGCTCGGAATCAGGGTTGCCGGTGTTGATCGTCGGTATGCCGAGATCAGGTACGACCTTGCTGGAGCAGGTACTCAGCGCACATCCGCAAATCCATGGTGCGGGAGAGTACGGTCGTGTGTCTGATGTCTGTGCGATAGCCGATAAGCCGGTACCGAACTTTCATCGCGATATCGCCACAGCATTCACGCTGGACCAAGAGGGTGTCGCCCAACATGCTGCCGAGTATCTTGAGCAAATGCAGCGTGTGAACCTTGAAGCTGCCAGATTTGTCACCAACAAGCTGCCTCAAAATTTCGAGGAACTTGGATTGTTTGGGTTGCTGTTTCCACATGCGCCGATCATTCATATCAAGCGCGAGCCTCGAGACAATCTTCTGTCGGTTTTCTTTCACGATTTTCACGGCACCCACGAGTACGCCTACGATCAGAGGGCGTTGGGCAGCTACTACCGCCTATACGAGCGACTGATGGCGCATTGGACTTCGGTGATCCCCAATCCGATCTTGGAGCTGCAGTACGAAGACCTGATCGGGGGTCTGCCAGACAAGGCTCGCGAACTGGCGGCCTTCCTCGACATAGCGTTCGACGATCGGATGCTGCGGTTTTATGAGCAGGAGCGGTCGGTTAAAACCGCGAGTAGATGGCAGGTCCGGCAGCCTGTCTATACAAGCTCGATCGCGCGCTGGAAGCCCTACGCACGGCATCTCAAACCATTGTTCCAGGCACTCGAACTACCGGATAGCTAGTGGGCTGCCTGGTCCAAGCAGCCCACTAGACATTGGCCAGGGCACGCGGTGACGCGGGTCACCACAGTGGTTTTCCTGCAGCCACAAGTTGCGCAATATGTTGCTGGAAATCCGGCGGCCCATGAGCGCTGAATAATTGTTCGCGCTGGTAAACGCCGTTTTCCTTCACCTGCTCCGAGAACAGCAGTGGGCGTCCGTTGCGCACGGCAAATTCCTTCAGCCAGTTCAGCGCGCGTGGCGGTATGCGTCGACCGACCGGCACGGCGACATCCACCGGTAGATTGTGCCATTGGGTCTTGTTGAAGATCACGATGACCTTGGCGTTGCACGGTTTCATCCACTCCGGCAGCGGGCTGTCGGGCAGGACCCAGCCGCAGTTGAAATCGATGCAGGGGTCCTTGGGCCGGCCGGCATAGTCGTCGCAGCCCTGTCCTGTGCTGTGTGGGCAGGGTTTGCCCGGGTAGACCGCGTGACCCTTTATGGTCATCTGCACCCAGCCGTCGCAGCAGCCGGTGCAGGGCTGGCATTCTCTTTTTACCGGCAACTTGCGGTTGGTCAAATCCGGTATACCGACTTGGTCATGATCTTGGCCGTCGTCTGCATCAGGCTGCGCAGCGGACGCGGCAGATCGACGCCGCCATGATCCCTCGCCTTCTGACCATGTTCGATTTCGTCCTCTTTCATCTGCTCGAGAATGGCACGGGTACGCTGGTCTCGGGGCGGCACCTGTTCCAGGTGTTCGTCGAGATGGCCTTCTACCTGTTTCTCGGTCTCGGCAACGAAGCCGAGGCTCCACTTGTCTCCGGCCACCCCGGCGGCCGCGCCGATGGCGAAGGAACCCGCGTACCACAGTGGATTGAGCAGGCTGAGCCGACCACCGAGTTCCTGCACGCGCTGTTCGCACCAGTCGAGGTGGTCGTTTTCCTCGGCCGCCGAGCGCTCCATGCTTTTGCGCACGACCGGGTCGCGTGCCGTCAATGCCTGGCCTTGGTAGAGCGCCTGGGCACACACCTCCCCGGTATGGTTGATGCGCATCAGGCGTGAGATGTGGTCACGCTCCGATTTGCTCAGTTCGGCCTCGGGCAGAGGCGTTGCCGGGTTGGCACGCTCGGTGGTCAAGGGACGACCGAACAGGGTGCGCAGGGCCTGATCAATATTCAGCAACAGATTGTCGCTAGGTGAGAATTCTCTTTTTTCCATGCTTCTGGGTCCAATGCAGGGATGTGGCGGCAACAGGCCGACCCGGCTCATCTTAGCAATTCCTATGGCCAGGGGTGCAGGTCTGGCCCCGAAAGACCCTATGCATCCGCACCGCCTGT
>CAZCDY010000012.1:0-10652 GCA_964497145.1 uncultured Gammaproteobacteria bacterium | reverse complement strand
CTTCTGACCCTTGTGAGTCATGCCCTCGGCCAGGTGCATGGCGCAGCCCACATTGCTGGTCAATAGTATCAGTTCGGCATCCGATGGAAGCTGGTCGAGGATCGGTTGGCGCAGGCGTTCGGCGAATTCAGGGTGGCGCAGCATGTAGTCACCGGCAGCGCCACAGCATTGGCCGGGCTCGCCTGCTTCCGCCACCTCGAGATCAGGGATCAGCGTCAGCAGTGCCTTTGCCCATGAGGCACCGCGGTAGACATTTTCGACGCTGCAGGGAGTGTGCAGATACACACGTGTCGGGAGCGGAGAAAAATCCGTCGCGCCAAGCGCGCCCTGTTCGAGCAGAAAGCGGCAGATATCCTGGTGCCCGGCGGCCAGCGGTGGCCGATAGCTGTCGATATGGATGCCGCAGCCGCTGGCAATACTGACCACCGCGTCGAGCGTTTCGTCGAACGCCGTGCGATTTTCCTTGGCCAGCCGGGCGGCCGTCTGCAGTTTGCCGGAATGCTGTGCCAGGGCGCCGCAACAGCCGCTGTCGGACGGGACGGTGACGGTGTACCCGGCATGTTGAAGCAGTCGTTGGGCTGCCTGCAGCGCTGCACCCTGCTGTGCCGCGCTTGCACAGCCGGTAAACAGGCCGACGCGGCCGCGGGGTTCCGCCGATCGAGGCGGGTAGTCTCCCGCTGCCGGTGCGGGCTGTTCAGCGGGCAGCGCGCGCGCTATGCGGTGCAAGCGGTGCAGAGGAGCACTTGGCGCCGAGAGCATCGTAGGTACGGCCTGTGCGAGTCTGGTCCCCCAGCGCAACAGCGACGGGTTCTGAATCAGCCCCAGCCAGCGCCCGCGGGCGGGCAGCAGGTTGTGCACTTCGTCGATCAGATAGCCGTAGCGGACCTGAGAGGGGCAGACCCGCTCGCACCGGCGGCAGCCAAGGCAGTGGTCGAGGTGTGCAATCAGCGCCTTGTCCGGGTTCAGGCGCCCTTGCACCAGTCCCTCGATCAGGGCCAGGCGTCCGCGCGGTGACTCGTTTTCATTGGCTTCGAGTCGGTAGGTGGGGCATTCCGCCAGACACATGCCGCATTTGACGCAACGGTCCAGCTCTGCCTTCATGGTTTTCAGGGCTTCGGGGTCTCGCATCCTCTATATAATGCGATGCATGCCATAGCCTTGTCCGGAATCTTGTATGAGTTATTTCGCACATCATGTGTTCTTTTGTACTAATCAGCGTGACGATGGCCGCCAGTCCTGCAACCAGTGCGACGCCAGGGCGGCGCGTGATTACGTGAAGCAGCGCTGCAAGGAATTGGGTATCTCCGGTGCCGGCAGGGTACGGATCAATACTGCCGGCTGCCTCGACCGCTGTGAATTTGGGCCGGTGCTCGTGATATATCCGGACGAGACCTGGTACACCTACATCGACCGGCAGGACCTGGATGAAATCATCGACCAGCACCTGGTCAACGGCAAGATCGTTGAGCGGTTGAGGCTGACAGCCCCGGTATGAGGTGCATTGATGGGGGCAGAAATTTTTTGCGATTTATGGCTTGACATTGGCCCAGCTATATCAGAAAATTCTCACATGCTGATTCAACGTGATTCAGCACTCCTCCATCCTCCTTTGGTGGTTAATATTCAGCGCGACTCCCCGTCGCGCTTTTTTTTGCCTGCGGCGTGCGCACGAGTCGCCGAAGTACTTGCGTAGGGCATCATTCCCGGGTACCATTCGCGCCCTTTCGTGAAACACGCATAAACTCCTTAGTTAGGGGCAGGATCAGATGAGCACCACGGTAAGCGCAAAGCCCGCCGAAGTACGCCGGGAATGGTTATTGGTCGATGCCGAAGGCAAAACCCTCGGCCGTCTGGCTTCGGAGATAGCCCGCAGGCTGAAAGGCAAGCACAAGCCTATCTTTACCCCGCATGTCGACACCGGCGACTACGTCGTGGTGGTCAATGCCGAGAAAGTGGCTGTCACGGGCAACAAGCTGAAAGACAAGATGTACCATCATCACACCGGCTACATCGGTAACCTGAAGTCGATCAGCCTGGAAAAGCAGCTTCAGGAAGCGCCAGAGCGCGTCCTCCAGACCGCGGTACGCGGCATGCTGCCACGCAATCCGCTCGGTCGTGCGATGATGAAGAAACTTCGCGTGTTTGCCGGGCCCGAGCATAGCCACCAGGCACAGCAGCCCAAGCCGCTGGATATCTGAGAACGGAACTAAAGAGCATGGCACAACAGATGAATTACGGTACCGGCCGTCGCAAGACCTCAACGGCACGCGTCTTCCTCAACAGCGGCAATGGCAACATCACCGTCAACGGCCGTCCTCTGGACAAGTTTTTCGGTCGCGAGACCGCGCGCATGGTCGTGCGCCAGCCGCTGACCGTGACCGATATGGCCGACAAGGTCGATATCAGCGTGACCGTCTCTGGTGGTGGCAACACAGGACAGGCCGGCGCCATTCGTCATGGCATCGCGCGCGCCCTGGTCGAGCACGATGAAAGCATGCGTTCGCCGCTGCGCCGTGCCGGCTTCCTTACCCGTGATGCCCGTATGGTCGAGCGTAAGAAGGTTGGTCTGCGGAAGGCGCGCAAGCGTCCGCAGTACTCGAAGCGCTAAGCGAAATCTCGCTGGGCCGAGGGACGAGGTCGTCGGACCTCGTCCCTCGGCCTTTCCTTTTGGGGCGTAGCTCAATTGGCAGAGCGACGGACTCTGACTCCGTAGGTTGTAGGTTCAAGCCCTACCGCCCCAGCCATCTAATCGGCCGCTGATTCTTCAGCGGCTTTTGTTTGTCTGGATTCAGGTTATCTGGCCACTCTGCTGATCGGGTCTGCAGCCGGGTCCGATATGCCGCTCTTCCAGCGTGCGAGGCTGGTATCTGCGCGAAGCGCGGGTTGACTGCCGCATGAGGACCTGGGGATACTCGAAAACCCCCAAAAAAGCGTGTATGTGCTTCCTTTGCTAAAGCTGCCCACCGAACAAGAAGCTCCCGACAATGCATAGAGACATCGCGGCCTCCCCGGAATATCGACGGGCCCTTCAGCTGTATCAGCAGGGAAATCTCTCCGAAGCATTCAGGGCGTGCTCCCGGCTGGACCAGTTTGCGCCGGGGCAGCCGGTGGTACTGGAACTTTTGGCTGTCGTCGCGCTCGGTTTGGGGGAGGTCGATCAGGCATGCGAGAAACTGCAAGCGCAGATCAGGCTGCAGAAGAGGAATGCCGGCGCGCACAGCAACCTCAGCATGGCGCTCTATGCCGCGGGCAGGGTCCCCGAGGCCCTCAAGCAGGCACAAAAAGCGATCAAGCTGGAGCCAGGGCTCGCCCAGGCCCACAATAATCTGGGAAACGCCTACAAGAAACTCGGAGACCTGAATAGAGCGGGCATTGCCTATCAGCGCTCTCTGGCATTGGGCGTGAATGATCCGCGTGTCACGATGAATCTCAGCGAGACATTCTATCAGCAGGGCAATCTTGAAAAAGCCGAAAAACTGGCGGAAGAGGCCGTAAGCAAGGCATCGACGTTTGCTCCTGCATACAAGAACCTTGGCGCGATCTACATGCAACAAGGGCGGCTGGAGGAGGCGCAGCAAAACCTGGAGAAGGCGCTGGGCCTGGACCCCTCGGACCTGGACGCCCGTGCCAACATGGCCATGCTGAATCTGTCACTGTGCAGGCCGCAGGATGCACACAGGCAGCTTGAAGAGGTGCTGGGGATCAACCCCCGGCACGCAGGCGCGCTGGTGAATCTTGGAATCATCCGGGAAGACCAGGGGAGGCGAACAGAGGCAAAGGCGTTGTACCGGGCGGCGATAGAAAGCGACGCCGGCATGTCTGCCCCCTATGCGAACCTTGCCAGATTGTTATTCGAGGAAGGCCGGGAGCAGGAAGGCCGAAACCTTCTCAAGCAGTTCGTGGGCAGTTCTGCCAGCAAAGACCTGATCTATCTGGATTGGTCCTCATATGAAGAACTGGCTAACAACTGTAACCGGGCCCGCGAACTGTTGAACAAGATCAAGGACAGGGCGACCTTCGGGCCTGAGGTGGCGTGGCTCGAGGCCCGGCTGCATGTGCGCAACAAGGCCTTTGAGACCGCATTGAAGACCCTGCGCTCGATTGATCCGGAAAGGTTGGTAATGGCGGATTCCGATTTCGGAATGCTTTATGACCTTGGCAAGGTGTACGACAAGCTGGGGCGCTATCCTGAGGCCTATTCGACCTATGAGCAGGCAAACGAGACCAAGAATCGGCGTAAGGGGCGGTTCTACGACGAAGAAAGCGACACGAAGACCAATCAGCGAATTCGGGATGTTTTCAGTCGGGACAACTGGGCCAGCTTACGGCAGCATAGCCTGAGTTCGAGAAACGCGGGTCCTCAGCCGATCTTCATCGTCGGCTTTCCCCGCTCGGGTACCAGCCTGCTGGAGCAGATTCTTGGTATGCACCCGGATATCACGCCGCTCGGAGAACTCGATGGGCTCACGGGGATCGTCACGAATTCCTATAAAAAGCACATCAGGGGCCAAGACGAGTACCCCGGAGGCCTGTTAAATGGAATTGGGGAAAAAGGTGGTCTCCATAGTCTGCTTTGCGAATATCGGGATTTCTACCTTGATAACGCAAGGAACACCGTAGGTTACGAGAAAGAAGCGCCTTGGTTTACCGACAAGCTGCCCCACAATGCCCTGCATATCGGGCTTATTCGGCTGCTGTTTCCAGAATCCCCCATCGTATATATAAGCCGACACCCCCTGGACAGTTGTCTGTCGGCCTATTTTTCCAATTTTTCGGCGGGACACAATTATACCGCCAGCCTTGAATCGACAGGTCTGCACTACCGCAATGTGGCGACAACCTATAGCACGGTGAAATCGCAAACAGGCATCAAGACGCTGGAGATAAAATACGAGGACCTTGTCCACCAGCAGGAGCGCGAGGTCAGGCGGCTTCTCGAATTCTTGAAGCTGCCCTGGGAGCCCGCCTGCCTGCAGCATGAAAAAAGCGTGCGCAAGACCCGAACCGGATCCTATGACCAGGTAACAGAAAAGATATACGCCAGTGCCGTCTACCGGCATCTGAACTACCTGGCACAGATAAGGCCCGCGATTCCCATTCTCCGAGAGACCATCGAGGCGGCCGGATACCAAGTCCCCGCTTAAAAGGCATGACGAATCGGGCTGTCCAAAAAAACCGCCAGGCAAGCTGGCCGAAAAGGCACTTCGCCGGCCTTGCTGTCCCGGCCGTGGCCACATAACGCAAATCTGCAACAAATTGCGGCCTCTGGGCGGCTATTGCTTTGTCTCGAGTGCGCCATCGGCTGTCTCAAGCCCCTTTTTGTGGCCTTCCAACATTATTGAAACCACGTGAGCTTGAACCCTCAACTTGCTAACTTTGTTAATAAAACATTGAAATTCAATGATTTGCCGGGCGCAATGGCGTGGTGTTTTTGCAACAAAAGCGAAAGGTGTATATTTTTTACAAAAATGCCTTGCTTTGTCGCACATTGCCCACTAGTATTCTGACTGCACAGCTTTTCTATCAACAAAAGACCTTTTACGGGAGTTCTCAAATGAACAAAAAGCTTCTCGCCGCTGCAGTTGCAGCCGCAGTAGTCGCTGCCCCGGCTGCTTTCGCTGAAAGCACCGTTTACGGCAAAATGCACACCTCTGTCGACGCAGTCGATTACGAAACCGGCACCGATTACGACGACTGGGAAATGAACAGCCGCGCCTCGCGTCTGGGCTTCAAGGGTTCGGAAGATCTGGGTAACGGCCTCAAGGCTATCTACCAGATCGAACTGCAGGTAAACTCCGGTGGCGGTTCTCAGGGCCAAGGCAGCACCAGCTTCCTCGGCAAGAGCTCGCGTAACACCTTCATCGGTCTTGCCGGTGACTGGGGTACCTTCCTCGTCGGTCGTCACGACACCCCGGCCAAGATGGCCTTCTACGCTGCCGGTAACGAGCGTCTGGGTGACTCTGTCATCGATCTGAACATCGGTAACAGCCTGAACGGTACCCAGGCCCGCAATCAGCCGATCGGTGTCTTCCACGAGTACCGTGCTGACAACGCTATCGCCTACGTTACCCCGAACTTCAGCGGTTTCACTGCTGCGGTTGCCATCATTCCGGGTGAGGACAGCGACGTCAACGGTTCGCGTGACGGCATCGCTGACCACTACTCTCTCGGCCTGATGTATAAAGGCAACGGCCTGAAGGTCGGCGCTGGCTATACCTCCTACGACCTCGACGGCCCTGGCGCTGTCGACGCAGACGACTGGGAAGTCATGAACGTTGGTGCCAGCTATACAATGAACGCCTTCAGCATCGGTGCCCAGTACGAAAAACATGAAAATAACCCGACACCGTCTCTCCCGGCGCTAGGTCTCACTGCTGGTAACTCGGACAACGACTACGACGCATGGGCGGTCACCGGTAAGTACACCTTCGGTAACAACGCCCTCAGCGCTGTCTACACCGACGCTACATGGGAGCCGGATACAGTCGGTAGTAACGACATCGACCGCACTGGCTGGGGTCTGGCAGCGGAGCACAACTTCAGCAAGCGCACCAAGGTCTACGCGGCCTACGCCTCTGGCGAGATGGAGTACGATACCGCCGGTGTGTCTGATGAAGACAACGATGTCTTCTCGATGGGTATGATCCACAGCTTCTAATCCCTGATTAGGATCTTGAAGATCGAGAACGGGGCCCTCGGGCCCCGTTTTTTATTGTGGTTTTGATGTCACTTCAGGGCGCGCACGGTGGTGTCCTCACGGATTCGCCACCAGGCGTCATAAACTTTCGACACGGTCGGCTGGACGCCTAAGCGGCTGATCCAGCCCCTAAATGTCAATTTTCAGTCATTTGCTTCGCGTGCCTGTGCACTGTTTCGCAACAACCAGGCAGACCTGACGACGATGAACAGCTATTCTTTTGATAGAATGAAAGCGAAGACGTGGTTTCGGGAGTTCTGGATGAACAAAAAGCTTATCGCTGCAGCCGTTGCCGCCGCAGTGTCAGCTGCCCCGGCTGCTTTCGCCGAAAGCACTGTCTACGGCAAGCTGCATTCGTCTGTCGATGCCATCGATTACGAAACCAGCAACCAAGACAACTACGAGGTGCAGAGCCGCTCCTCGCGCCTGGGTTTCAAGGGTTCGGAAGACCTGGGTAACGGCCTCAAGGCGATCTACCAGATTGAGCTGAGCGTGAATGCCGGCGGCGGTTGCGATGGTCAGGGCTGTAATGACAGCTTCCTCGGCGATTCCACACGCAACACCTTTGTCGGTCTCGCCGGCAACTGGGGTACCTTCCTCGTCGGTCGTCATGACACCCCGGCCAAGATGGCCTTCTATGCCTCCGGCAACGAGCGTCTGGGTGACTCGGTCATCGATCTGAACCTGGGGAACAACCTGACCGGAGACCCAAACCCAAACCAGCCGATCGGGGTGTTCCACGAGTATCGGGCCGACAACATCATCACCTACATCTCCCCGAGCTTCAGCGGCTTCAGCGTCGTCGGTGCCGTCATCCCGGGCGAGGACGACGACGTCTCCGGTTCGCGCGACGGAATCGCCGATGACTGGTCTGTTGGTGGTATGTACACCGGCAATGGGCTGAAGGCCTCGATGGGCTATGCCTCTTACGATGTCGATGCACCTCCGCCTTCTGCCAATTTGGATGACTACGAGGTCCTGCAGCTGGGCGCCAGCTACAGCATGAACAACTATAGCGTCGGTGCCGAGTATGAAGACACCAAAAATCTCGGCGGCGTCAAGGACACCGATTACGAGGCGTGGGCGGTCACGGGCAAGGCGACTTTCGGCAACAACGCGGTCAGCGTCGTTTACACCGGCGCGGAGGTTGATGCGAGCGGCAAGGTTGATGATCTCGACCGCGAAGGCTGGGGGCTCGCAGCGGAGCACAACTTCAGCAAGCGCACCAAGGTGTATGCGGCCTATGCCTCCGGTGAGGTCGATTACGACAGCGCGTCTCCGAACTCCGACGAGGACAACGACGTGTTCTCGCTCGGCATGATCCACAATTTCTGATCGTCTGATCCGGGTTCTGCAACCAAAAACGGGGCATTCACGCCCCGTTTTTGGTTGCGCAAGCCGCGTCCGGCAGCGGCATCCGCACCGCGATTGGTGTCGTCAATCACCGTGGCGGAGCAGACCCTGCCAGTGCGCGATCAGGGCTCGATCACCCTCGGGCCGTTTTCACTGCCGAGGATCAGGACATCTGCCGGGCGATGCGCAAAGATGCCCACCGTAACCACTCCCGCGAGTTGGTTTATCTCGGTCTCCAGCTCCATCGGCTGCATGATCTCCAGATTGTGTACGTCCAGTATCAGGTTGCCGTTGTCGGTGACAAAGTTCTCGCGCCATACTGGCGTGCCGCCAAGCGCGACCAGTTCGCGTGCAACATAGCTGCGTGCCATCGGGATTACCTCGACCGGCAGCGGGAACTTACCCAGTACATCGACCAGCTTGCTCTCGTCGGCGATGCACACGAACTTCTTGCTCGCGGCCGCGACGATCTTCTCCCGGGTGAGTGCGCCGCCGCCGCCCTTGATCAGGTGCAGTCGATTGTTGGATTCATCGGCGCCATCGACGTAGACCTCGAGACCGCCTGCGGCGTTGAGATCCATTACCGGGATACCGAGTTTCTTCATCCGCTCGGTCGAGGCCTCGGAGCTGGAGACCGCGCCTTCAAATCGCCCTTTGACTGCGGCGAAGGCTTCGATAAAGTGGTTCACGGTCGAGCCAGTCCCCACCCCGATGATGCCGCTGTCCGGCAGGAATTCGATGGCCGCTTCGGCCGCTTGTCGTTTCAGGTCGTCTGCGTTCATATCTGCCCTCTGTTTCGTTCGGTCTTTATCGACCGTTTATTTCAGGTCGCAGACGTTATCACTGTTCAATCATCTGCGGCCATAGCCCAGGGCCGTCCGGGTGGGTTCAGGTCAACGGATAACTAACTGCTGAAGCACAATCCCGGCTACTGGCATAAACTAGAGCGGCAAGACAGCATGCCGATACGCGCGTTGCTGCTGCGATCCACGAGAGTCCCTGATGACACGCACTTATATTGAAAAGATCCTGCGCGCGCGCGTCTACGATGTCGCCATCGAGTCTACTCTGGAAGTGGCCCCTCGCCTGTCGGCGCGCATCGGCAACACCGTATTGCTCAAGCGTGAGGATGAGCAACAGGTATTCTCGTTCAAGCTGCGAGGCGCCTATAACAAGATCTACCACTTGGGTGCCGCCCAGCACAGCGCAGGCGTGGTCGCCGCATCTGCCGGAAATCATGCCCAGGGCGTCGCGCTGGCAGGTAAGCGACTGGGTGTGAGCACAACCATCGTGATGCCCGTTACCACTCCAGGGATCAAGGTTGAAACGGTACGGCGGCTGGGAGGCAAGGCGGTATTGCAGGGTGACTCCTATGATGATGCCTATACGCATGCGCTGAAGCTGGCCGCGGACAAGGGTCTGACCTTCATACACCCTTTCGACGATCCGGACGTGATTGCCGGACAGGGAACTGTCGGCATGGAGATACTGCGGCAGCACGCCGATCCGATCGATGCGGTGTTTGTACCTGTCGGGGGCGGTGGGCTGATCGCCGGCGTTGCGGCCTATATCAAGCACATCCGACCCGACATCAAGGTGATCGGCGTCGAACCGGAGGATTCACCGACCCTCGAGCGTGCGCTGGCAAAGGGTCGTCGCGTCACCCTGCCGCGTGTCGGCCTGTTTGCGGATGGTGTCGCGGTCAAGCAGATCGGCAAAGAAACCTTCCGCGTCGCACGCGAACTGGTCGACGAGGTCATCCTGGTCAGCACGGATGAAACCTGCGCGGCGATCAAGGACATATTCGACGAAACCCGCACCGTGGCCGAACCGGCGGGTGCCCTGGCGATCGCAGGCATCAAAAAGTATGTGGCCCGCGAGCAGGTCACTGGACAGACCTTGATCGGCATACTCAGCGGCGCCAATGTCAATTTCGATCGTCTGCGTCATATTGCCGAGCGTGCGGAGGTAGGTGAGCAGCGTGAGGCCTTGTTTGCCGTTCAGATACCCGAACAGCCGGGAAGCTTTCTGGCATTCTGCCGCGCCCTGGGCAAGCGCAGCATCACTGAATTCAACTATCGCTTTTCAGATCAGGATAAGGCGCAGGTTTTTTGTGGCGTCGAGTTGAGGAATGGCAACACCGAGCGCAAGGAGCTGGCGGGCCTGCTGGTCAGTAAGGGGTTCGAGGTGGTGGATCTGACCGACAACGAGACGGCCAAGCTGCATATTCGCTACATGGTCGGTGGTCGCGCGCCACAGGCGCTGAATGAAAAACTTTTCCGTTTCGAGTTTCCCGAACGACCCGGTGCATTGCTGGATTTTCTGAAAGGATTGACCCGTGGCTGGAATATCAGCCTGTTTCACTATCGTAATCATGGTGCCGCCTACGGCCGCGTCCTGGTCGGTGTGCAGCTGAAACGTAAAGAGGCCGGCGAGTTTCGCAGCTACATGGAAAACAGCGGTTATGTGTACAGTGAAGAGACCGACAATCCCGCTTACCAATTGTTCGCCAAGGGTGGTTAGGCGCCCTTGGCGGCCGTTGACAGGCATTGGTCGGAACGCGCTTTTCGATCGCAGAATGCCTTTGTCGAGGAGGCATAAA
>CAZCDY010000011.1:35681-49241 GCA_964497145.1 uncultured Gammaproteobacteria bacterium | reverse complement strand
AGGTAGTCGAGGAATACAACAAGACCATCCACGACGAACTCGATCTGCTGCGCGAGGCCGCCAACGCGACCCTGCTGCGCCGCAATTTCGCGGATGGAAAACTGTTGTACGTTCCCGAAATTTTCTGGGACCTCACGCGCGAAAACGTGATGGTGCAGGAACGCATCTACGGCACCCCGGTCGACCAGGTCGACGAGTTGCTCGCCAATGGCGTGGACCTGAAGGCACTGGGCGAACGCGGCGTGGAGATCTTCTTCACCCAGGTGTTCCGCGACAATTTCTTCCATGCCGATATGCACCCAGGCAACATCTTCGTGCGCAACGACGGGACCTATATCGGGGTCGACTTCGGCATCATGGGGACCCTGACCGCCGCCGACCAGCGCTATCTGGCGGAAAACCTGCTGGCCTTCTTCCATCGCGACTACCGCAGGGTGGCCGAGCTGCACGTTGAATCCGGCTGGGTGCCCAGCGACACCCGGGTGGAGGATTTCGAGGCGGCCATACGCACGGTCTCCGAACCTATCTGGGAAAAACCGATCAGCGAGATCTCGTTCGGCCACTTCCTGCTGCGCCTGTTCCAGACCGCACGGCGTTTCAACATGGAGGTACAGCCACAGCTGGTACTGCTGCAGAAGACCCTGCTCAATATCGAGGGCCTGGGCCGCATGCTGTACCCGCAGCTCGACCTCTGGAGTACCGCAAAACCCTTCATGGAACGCTGGATGTCGGAGCAGGTTGGGCCCAAGGCCTTCCTGCGACGGGTCAAGGAGACCCTGCCACAGATATCGGAAGACCTGCCCGAGCTGCCGCTGCTCGCACACCGGGTGCTGCGCAAGGCGGTCGACGGCGAGCTTGCGGTCAATTGGAAGTCGGAACAGCTGGTACAGATCCGCGACGAGATCCGATCCGGCAACCGACGCACCCAGACCAGCCTGGCCGGTGCCAGCCTGACCCTGGGTGGCGTACTGGCGGCCGGCCTTCTGGACGCCTCGATCGGCTTCAATCCACTGTGGCTGGCCGCGGGTATGGGCGGCAGCGGCGTGCTGTTGCTCGCTTTGGCGCTGATCCGTTGAATCGGCGGATATCGCGTGGATGCCCCGATTCCCACGCCGCGCCCCTGATTCAGACCACCGTGTAGTTTTTCTGTATGCCTGACGGACCTCAACCCGGCAACGACAGGGGCAAGATGCCACCCGAGCTGGAAGTGGTCATCGAGATCCCGCGGGGAAGCTTTCTGAAACGCGGATCCACCGGGCACGTGGATTTTGTTTCGCCGTTTCCCTGCCCCTTCAATTACGGCTCGGTCGAGGACCTTGTCGGCCTGGAGGGTGACCTGCTGGATGCGGTGGTACTTGGGCCGCGCCTGCCGCGCGGCACCAGGGTCAGGGTAAAGGCATTCGCCGCCGTCGGCTTGACCGACCGGGGCATGTACGATGACAAACTGATCTGCAGTGATTGCCCGCCCGGCCACCGACAAAGGCGTATGGTGCTGGCTTTTTTCATTGTGTACGCCAGATGCAAATGGCTGTTGAACCTGTTCCGGGGCAGGCCGGGACCCAATGCCTGCGAGGGCTGGGCGGATGCGGAATCGGCGATTGCCAGGGCAGTTCCACGCCCTACGGAAGGATGGAAGGGTCCGAGCGTTCCATTCTGATGCAGTTGGCGCCGTAGCAGCCGGGCAGCGAACATCCCTTTCACTTCGTAATCAAGTACCATTCAGCCCTCTTTGGACATATTGAATGGAGCTTCCGAGATGAGATTTTCGTTGCTACTGCTGGCCACGGCCGTCATTCTCGCCCAACCGCTGGGTGCGGCAGAGCAGATAGATACGCTTGAACAGATCAAACAAAGCGGCAAGGCCCGCATCGGCTTTCGCGATGACCAGCCGCCGATGTCTTTTCTGAACCAGGACGGTAAACCGGCAGGCTACTCCATCGATCTGTGCGTGCGCATCGTGAATGAGGTGAAGAACACCCTGGGTAAAGACGATATAGCGATCGAGTATGTCCCGCTGACCGCCACGAACCGCTTCGAGGCATTGCAGAACAACACCGTAGACATCCTGTGCGGCGCCACCACCAAGACCATCTCGCGCGGCAAGCTGGTCGACTTCACCCAGCTTACCTTCGTCACGGGGGCCTCGCTGCTGAGCCTGAAAGACAACGCTGTAGAGGGGATTTCCGGGCTGCAGGGAAAGAGGGTGGCGGTCTCCAGGGGCACCACGACCATCGGCGCACTCACCGCGAAGCTCAAGGAATCGGTCAGCGATGCCAAGGTCGTACCGGTGGACAGCGCCGACGCCGGCATGCAGGCCCTCATCAAGGGTGAAGTCGATGCCTTATCGGCCGACCAGGTGGTCCTGATCGGTCTCGTACTGACCCACGAGGGAGATGAGCAGTTCGCGATCGCCAGCGATATCTTTTCATACGAGCCCTTCGCTCTGGCCGTGCGTCGGAACGACTCCGATTTCCGCCTGCTGGCCGACACGGTGCTGGCACAACTCAATCGCACCGGGCAGATCACGCCGATCTACAGCAAATGGTTCGGCAAATTCACCAAGAAGGTGCCGCCGCTGCTGCAGGCCATGTTCGTCCTGAACTCGACGCCTGAATAGGCCGCGCCCACGAACTGTAGCGGCCGTATCTGCCGCAGACAAAAGACCCCGCCACACGCGGGGTCTTTTTTGTTTGTCCGGGTGTCTGTCTGTCGGATCCGACCGGTTCAGCAGCTGGAACAGAGACGGTCGCAGAAATCAACCACCTTCCAGCGCCGGTGTGCGCGCCGCTTTCGGCGCAGTTGCCGGCAGACAAAGCACTGTGCGTCCTGGTAGTTCCCGTAGGCGAGATAGTCCTCGCCGGACGCGTCCATGATGAAGCTCCAGCCCCACCAGCGCCGCCTTTCAATCCGGTAGAGACCGGTCTGTTCGTTGTAGACGATACGGAATTCAGTCATCTGATACTGCCCCATGGCTGATACATAAGAAATAGCTTATATACAAAGACCATGCCAGAATGATGACAGTTCCCTTTACCTTTTCGTAAACGGATAAACCGCGGGCCGCGTCACAGTTCAGTTGGCAGACGAGAGACCACGCGGATCGTGCCCGCACCAATTAGGTGCAGGGGGCCGCGACAAGGGCTGCAGGAATTCAACCTGCGGGCGGCGGCTCCCTACGCACCAGCACCTTCAGTGATTCAATCTCGTCCAGGGGGATATGCACGGTATATTTCCCACCATGCAGGGCCTGCTGAACCTCGACCTCACCCTTGCCGACCGCGGACAGCCGGCCCTCACGCATTGGCTGTCCGCGCCGCGTAAGCTGGACCTGATGGCCGACATACTGACCAATCTGCCGTACGGCAACACTTTCGTACGAGCGGTGAACGACTGCCCGGCGCTGCTTGGCCTGTGACCCGTTGGCGGCCTCCGGCTGCTCGCCACCGAGCAGTGCCGCGAGTCCCTGCCCCTGCGGCTGCTGCCAGTCGAAGCTGGTGTCGGCGATCAGCTCGTCGTTGATCCGCATCTGCAGTCCCAAGGTATTTGCCAACTGATCGGGCGGCAGGAACATCAGGCTCAGCAGACCCACCGGCTGTGACGGGGCCGCACGCAATTCGAATGAGCCCCAGTCGCGGTAGAACTGGCGTATCGCGTTGCTCAGGCCGTTACCCAACGAAAGCCCTTCCTGACGCATCTTTTCCAGTGCATTGTCGGCGAGAATGGTGCTCCACTGGTCGACAGTCAATTCGGTGGCCACGGCACAGGTCTTCAGGACCTGTCGCCCGAACTCCGGTGAAACCCCCATCTTGAAGCTCATCCGGCCGAGACTGAACTGCGGAGCGGCACCACCCGCCAGGGTTTCAACATCGACATCGTGCATGGTCGCTGCAAACTCCATCGACTCGATGTCATGCAGATCCACATTCATCCCGACATCCAGGGTGCGCGCGGTCTCGTCGAGGCGGTAATGCCCCTCCATGTCCAGCCTGAGCTCGGTAAATCCCATCTTCATGAGAAAACCCGGCTCTACCTGCAAGCCCTCGTCGCACGAACCCGAGGCAGTGCGCTTCTCCGCAGCAGTGGCCTGGACGATGTCCGACGACAGGGGTAGGAGAACACCGCTGACATGGAACGACAGTTTGTTCGGCATGCTAACCTCGCCGGGCAGCATCTTCGAACCGCGAATGAAGAACATTGGATCGTCGCTGGCAAAGCGCACGGCTCCTACGCCTATCGTATCTTCAAATCCCAACGGCTGAATGCTGATCCCGCTGACGGTCACCGCACCACGCAGGTCCGTCTCAATATCGCTGTAGCGTATATCGGCCTGATGGGACGCAGTCCTCACCACTTCGTCGATCGTGCTCTTGGCGTTGTAATACAGGATGCCCTTGAGCGCCCCGTACACCAGAGCGGGCACCAGAATGATCAGAAACAGCTTGCCGACTCGGAAATTCATGTGGATCTGTCCTTAAACTCTAATCAATGGTTCTTCGACTTCCTTCCTTTTATCGGCACCTGACAGCCGTTCTATAAGGGTAAGGGCGAATTCCATGGCGGTTCCCGGTCCGCGCGAGGTGACGACCTTGCCGTCGGAGACCACCGCGTCCGTCATGTACTGCGAACCGGGGTTCATCAGGTCGTCCATCACCCCGGGATAGGCGGTGGCCTTGTGACCATCGAGCAGGCCGGCATTCAGCAGCACCTTGGGTGCGGCACAGATGGCGGCGGTATAGCGGCCCTGTTCCGCCATACGCCGCAGCAAGGCATGGATGCGGGGGTCCGCATCGAGGTGCTCGGCGCCCGGCAGACCGCCCGGCAGCACCACCATGTCGAAATCGCCATCGAGCACCTCATCGAGGCTGCAGTCGGGGATCATTACGACGCCGCGGCTGGCCGTAACGGGACCGTCTGCCAGGCCTGCAGTCACGACTTCGATGCCGGCGCGACGCAGAAGATCGATTACGGTAACTGCTTCGAGTTCTTCGCAACCGTTTGCAAGGGGGATGAGGACGCGTGCCATAGGTTTGGGTTCCTTTCTTTTTCGACCAGTTTTGACACCGGTACGAGCTGGATCCCCTGGTCGGCAAGTCTGGGTAATTCTTCAGCCAGCACTTCCAGGGTTGCTGGATACGGGTGACCTATTCCGATTGCAGTACCCTCTCTACGCGCCTTGGCGACCAGGCGCATGAGTTGGCTGCGCACGTAATCCGGATCCTGCTGATTGTCGAGAAAGACATCGCGCTGCGCGTTTGGCAATCCTGCCGCGCGCGCAGACTCACGTGCCACCGTACCCGCGTCGGTACGGCTGTCGACAAAATACAGATCATGAAAACATCTCAGATCCTGCATCAGCCAGCGCATCGCGCCGGAGTCACGGGTCAGCAGGCTGCCCATGTGATTGTTTACCCCGGTTACATGAGGGACCGCGGCCAGATTGACCCTGACCGCACGTGCAAATGCGTCCCGACTCAAGGCCCCATATAGCCCCCCCGGCCCCAGGGAATGCCCTTCGTGTGTCTCCATCGGCAGATGCAGCATCACTTCTTTACCGCCATCATGAGCCCGCTCGGCGATGTCGCGACTGTAAGGCAGCCTCGGCAGCACCGAGTACGTCAGTGCACCGGGCAATTCGACCGCCTGACGGCCAAGAGGCAGGTTGTTGCCCAGGTCATCGATGATGATCGCAATGCGCACCGGCGTCTGTGCCGCCGCCGGCAGGATCAGCATCGAGCACAGCAGGACAGCAAGATGCAGCATCAGCCAAACTCCGCCTCAGGCACTGTTCGGACGCAGGATGGCGAGGCCTTTGAGCAGATTGAGCGCCTCGCTGAGCGCGTAATCCTCTTCCGCCCCGTTCTGCTCCGACGCTTTGTGCTTTTTCTTTTTGTCGCCGTTGTCTTCCGGGTTGACCAGGTGACCGGCGAGATCGGCCTCCTTGAGTCGCGTGGCGCGCTCCTCTCCCCTGGTCAGCTGCACATTGGCCAGTTGGATGTCTGGCACGATACCCTCGGCCTGGATGGAACGACCGTTGGGAGTGAAATAACGCGCCGTTGTCAGTTTCACCGCGGTGCGCTCGTTGACGGGCACGATGGTCTGAACCGACCCCTTGCCGAAAGTCTGCTGCCCCATGATGACGGCACGCTTGTGGTCCTGCAGGGCGCCGGCGACGATCTCCGAGGCCGAGGCCGAACCACCATTGACCAGGACCACGATCGGCGCGCCCTCGAGGATATCGTCCGGCGCGGCCTTGAATTTCAGTTGGGAATCGCTGATCCGGCCCTCGGTGTATACGATGGTGCCGCTGGTCAGGAAGGCATCGCTTATCGCGACAGCGGCGTTCAAAACGCCGCCCGGATTGTCGCGTAGATCGAGTACCAGCCCCTTGAGTGAACCACCGGCCTTGCGCTTGAGTCCGCCGATACCGGTCAGCATGTCTTCAGGGGTGCGCGCCTGGAACTGTGAAATACGTACATAGCCGAACCCGGGCGCCAGCATGCGCTGCTTCACACTCACGGTCTTTATCACATCGCGCACAACCGTGATCTCGAGCGGCTTGTCCTCGCCTTCGCGCACGATGGTCAGGCGGATCTCCGAACCGGGTTTTCCGCGCATCAGCTTGACTGCTTCGTCCAGGGTCATACCCTTAACCGGCTGGTCGTTCAGACGGATGATCAGATCACCGGACTTCACCCCGGCGCGCTTGGCCGGCGTATCGTCGATCGGCGATATCACCTTGACGAAGCCGTTCTCCATGCCGACCTCGATCCCGAGGCCACCGAATTCGCCGCTGGTGCCAACACGCAGGTCGCGATAATCGTCCTCGTCAAGGTAGGCTGAGTGCGGATCGAGACCGCTCAGCATGCCCTCGATGGCGTAATTGAGCAGTTTGCGGTCATCGACGGGTTCGACATAGTCGTCCTTTATGCGCCCGAATACCTCCGCGAAAACGCGCAGTTCTTCGAGCGGCATGTCACTCTGCGTATCCGCGCTCTCTGCAACAGCTGTGCGCTCGTAGGCAAGAACACCCACTGCAATCATCAGACCGGCAGCCAGTACCGAGGGTAATCTCTGCTTCATATCGTCCTCAAAAGTCCGTCCCACTCGCGTCGCCGCCGTATCAACCCACCTTTTTCCCGGTGGGACGTCGGCACCAGCGCGCCGGATCGACCGCGCGTCCCTGGTGCCTGATGCCGAAGTAGACACCAGCCTGCTCGCGACCGCCACTGCTACCGACCAGGGCAATCGGCTCATTCACCTCGACCCAGTCGCCGGCCTCTTTGAACAGGCTCTGGTTGTGACCGTACAGGGTCATATATCCATCGCCATGATCGACGATCAGCAGCAGACCGAAACCTCGCAGCCAGTCTGCAAAAGCCACGCGTCCATGATGTATGGCATGCACCTCCCGACCTTCGGGCGCTGAGATCATAACACCGTCCCAAACCAGGCTTCCCAGCTTGGGCGCACCGAATCGCCTCGAGATCCTGCCCTGCGCCGGCCAGGGCAGACGGCCGCGCAGCCCGGCAAAACTGACCTGCTGAGGATGTTCGGCCGGTATATCCGCCAGCGCCTGTTCGAGTCCGCTGATAAGGGTCTTGAGATCACGCTCGTCGGTCTGCAGGCGGCCGAGTTGCTCTCCCTGGTCCTGCAGTTCCCTCGTCAGCCGGGCAACCACCTCCTGGCGCTGGTCCTGCGAACGCTTCATCGCCGCCAGCTCCGTCTGCTGCTCTTCGTGCAGGCCCGCCAGCTTGTGCTCCTCATGCATGATCTCGCGCTCGGTGGCTGCCAGACGCTGCATATGTGCACGAATCGCCTGCATCTTCTGCGCGCGAACCCGGTTGAGGTAATCGTAGTAGACCATGACCCGGCTTACCGTCGCCGGGTCCTGCTGATTGAGCAGGATCTTCAGGCGCTCCTGGCGCCCCATGGCATAAGCCGCGCGCACCTGGCGGGCCAATTCATGGCGTTGTTGCTCCAGAGACTGATTCTGCACGGATTGTTCCGCGCGCAGTTCCTGCAAGCGTTTGCGCTGGCGCGCAAGGCGACCGTCCAGCACCCGAAGCTTGCGCGCGAGACGGCCAATCTGCTGCTCCGAGTCCTGCAACTGGCGCGCAAGCTGGTTCTTCTCACCGCTCTTTGACTGCATGTCCGCACGCAGACCCTCGATCCGCGAGCGCAGTGCCTCGAGTTTGCTGCGCTGCTCTTGCGTATCCGGCGCCGCCATTGCGACGGCAGGCAGCAGCAGAACGAGATTCAGGCACAGGGCTAATAGCAGATGCATGGGCAAGGACAGGACCTACTCTGCGGAGAAGTCCGGCAGCCGATCAGCGCCGGCGCCCGGGTTGCAGTAAGGCCCGGCCAGACCGGTGCTCAGGCGGCGTCGGCATCGGCCGCAAGCAACAGTGACCTTCCGGTCATCGCTGCCGGCTGGCTGAGTCCCATGATCTGCAGCAGGGTGGGAGCCACGTCACACAAAGCACCGTTTTCCATGAGACCGGGGGTCGCTTTGCCGACATAGATCAGTGGCACGGGATTGAGGGTATGCGCGGTGTGTACCTGCCGCGACTTGGGATCCGTCATCTGTTCGGCGTTGCCATGATCGGCGGTGATCAGCATCTCGCCACCCGCCGCCTGCACTGCCGCAGTCACGCGCCCAAGGCACTCGTCCAGCACCTCGATCGCCTTGATCGCGGCATCGAAATTGCCGGTATGACCAACCATGTCCCCATTGGCGTAGTTGCAGATGATGGCATCGAATCGTCCGCTCTCGATCGCCGCCACCAGCCGGTCAGTCACCTCGATCGCGCTCATCTCCGGCTGCAGATCGTAGGTCGCCACCTGTGGTGAGGGAACCAGAATACGCTCTTCGCCCTCGTTCGGTGCCTCGATACCACCGTTGAAGAAAAAGGTCACGTGCGCATATTTCTCGGTTTCGGCGATTCGCAGCTGGTGCAGGCCCAGCTTGGCGAGATACTCACCCAGCGTGTTCTCCAGCCGCTCAGGCGGATAAGCGACCGCGACATCGAAATCCTTGCTGTACTCGGTAAGCGACACAAACGCAGCAAGCTTCGGCGTCACTTCGCGCTCGAAGCCGTCGAAGTCGGGTTCGATGAAACTGCGGGTGATCTGGCGAGCGCGGTCGGATCGGTAATTCATATTGATGATGACATCGCCGTCGCGGACCCTCACCGGCTCGCCGATACACGAGGCGGTCACGAATTCGTCCGTCTCGCCGCGGTCGTATGCCTGGTGCAGTGCCTGTACGGCCGAGGGCGCACAGTTTCCGGCCACACCCCGGGTGATCAGGTCGTAGGCCGGTTTCACCCGCTCCCAACGATGGTCCCGGTCCATAGCGTAATAGCGCCCGATCAGGGTGGCCGTGCGCCCGACACCGAGTTCCTTGAACACCGCGTCCATCGCCCTCAGCGAGGGTTCCGCACTCTTTGGCGGCATATCGCGGCCGTCGAGAAAGGCATGCACATAGACGTGACGGGCGCCGCGCTCGACCGCGAGCCTGACCATTGCATGGATGTGTTCCTCGTGACTGTGAACGCCACCCGGCGAAAGCAGGCCGAGGATATGGACCGCAGTGCCTTTTTCGACCGCCAGGTCGACCGCGTCTGTCAGGGTGCGGTTGGCGAAAAAAGACCCGGTGCGAATCGAACGGCCGATGCGGGTGAACTCCTGGTACACCACACGCCCGGAGCCGAGGTTGAGGTGTCCGACCTCGGAGTTGCCCATCTGCCCGCCGGGCAGACCCACCGCGGGGCCCGAGGTACGGATGGCGGTGTGTGGATATTCCGCCCACAGTCTGTCCCAGACCGGTGTGTTGGCTGAATGGATGGCATTGTGGTCGGTATTGTCGCTCAATCCCCATCCGTCGAGGATAAGGAGAACCGCTGGACGCACCTTTTTGCTCATGTTTCCGTTCTACTCGGCCGGGCTGGCCTTACTCAACCAACCGCGACCTGATTAACACGCTGAAAAAATTGACAATTTGCAAAGCCCGCACTCGACAAAGCGGCACCACGGACCAGATTTCAATATTGAACCATTTTAGCTGCAGACGCGCCAGTTGACGCCATTGCGAGCGACCTCATAAAAGAAAATTGGTGGATAATCGAAGAAAAATGCTCGCCCTCGGACAGCGGTTCCTGTACGAATAGCGGTCTATTATTAGATTAGAGGCTAGTAAATAGCCCATCGAAGGAGGATATTCTGTGAACCTGCACGAGAAGTCGGTTGTTTCCATGCATGACGAACCTGATAGCGAACTCACCCTTTTGGAAGGCGACGAAGACATCGATCGCGCCTCACGTTCCATCAAAGCGATGTCTCACCCCCTGCGGCTGAAGATTCTGTGCACCCTTGGTGACAACGAAGTCAGCGTGCAGGATATCGTCGACCAGGTGGGCACTTCCCAAAGCAACATCTCTCAGCACCTTGCGATCTTGCGCGATAAGGGTATCCTCACCTCGCGCAAAGATGCTAACCGGGTCTTTTATCGCGTCAGCGACAATCGAACCCTGAAACTGATCTGCATGATGCGCGAAGTGTTCTGTACCCACGAGCACTGAGTTAGGCACCCCGCGCTTCAGCGCGGGCACTGCACCGAGACAATTATTCTGCGAACCGGCAGCCTTCGCCTGCCGTTTCGTCGTATGGCGCGTCGGCAACTGTGTCGACGGTGGTGATGAATCATGGAACAACTCCTCGAGTTTGCCGGCAACCATGCGCTGTTGGTCGGCGCTTTCATAGCGGTCCTGACGGCCCTGATCTGGAACCTGATCGCCGATCCGGGCGGCAAGAATGCGGTCGACCCGCTCGCAGCCACCGCCATGATCAACCATGAGGATGCCGTCGTGCTGGATGTACGCTCGATGAAGGAGTTCAAGGACGGGCATATCGTCAACGCGATCAATATCCCGCTCAACGGGCTGGGCAACAACCTCAAGCAGATGGAAAAGCATCGCGACAAACCGATCGTAACCGTGTGCCGTTCGGGTTCCCGTTCGGGCTCCGCGTGTGCCGTGCTGCGCAAAAATGGTTTCGAAAATGTCAAGAATCTGCGTGGCGGGATACTGGCATGGGAAAATGCCAACCTGCCTGTGAAACGCAAATAACCCCTCCCTGCAGGAGAATTCAGTGAGCGAAGAACAACAGGCCCAACGCCAGTTTCTGGTCCAACGGATCTACACCAAAGACATCTCTTTCGAGTCACCCAACGCGCCGCAGACGTTCCAGCAAAACTGGAATCCCGAGATCAATGTCGGCCTCGGCAGCGAGGTAAACAAGATCGGTGACGAAAACATCGAACTGGTGCTCAAGGTCTCGGTGGAGGCCAAACATGACGGCAAGACGGTATTCCTGGTCGAGGTGCAACAGGGAGGCCTGTTCCTGATCCAGGGCTTCAACGACGAAGAAACCGATGCGCTGATGGGCATCGCGGCACCGAACGTCCTGTTCCCCTATGCACGCGAAGCGGTCTCCGATCTGGTCACCCGTGGCAGCTTCCCTCAGTTCGTGCTGCAACCGGTGAATTTCGAGGCCATATACACCCAGCAGCGTCAGGCCAAGGCCGCGCAGGCCGAGAGCGGCACCGCGCACTGATTTGAACGCTTCGGCAACCAAGCTGGCCGTACTCGGTGCGGGTTCCTGGGGCACTGCGCTGGGAATCCAGCTGGCCCGTAACGGGATCGAGGTGGCACTTTGGGGGCACGACCCGAACGAGGTTGCGGCCCTGCGGCGTGATGGAGAGAACCGGCACTATCTGCCGGGCGTCGAACTCCCCCCCGGCCTCACCCCAAGCGGCGATCTCGATGAGACGGTAATCAATGCCGACGAGGTCCTGATCGTGGTCCCCAGCCACGCCTTTGCCAGCGTCTGTTCAGAGATCCTCAGGGTCCGCCCCGGGCTCAGGACCCTGAGCTGGGCAACCAAGGGCTTCGACCCGGAAAGCCACGACCTGTTGAGTAGCGTGGCCGGGCGTCACCTGCCGGCTTGTGACCTGGCCGTGGTGTCCGGTCCGACCTTCGCCGGCGAAGTCGCACGCGGGCTTCCGACCGCGGTCACGGTCGCTTCCAACAACCCAATGCACGCCGAACGCGTCGCCAGGTACCTGCACGGCGAGAACTTCCGCGCCTACACCAGTGACGACCTCATCGGCGTGCAGGTCGGTGGCGCCAGCAAGAACGTCATGGCGATTGCCGCAGGCATCTCCGACGGCCTTGGGTTCGGTGCCAACGCCCGCGCGGCACTGATCACCCGGGGTCTGCACGAGATCACTCAGCTTGGTCTGGCCCTGGGCGGCAAGCCGGAGACATTCATGGGGCTGGCCGGTCTCGGCGACCTGGCGCTTACCTGCACCGACGACCAGTCTCGCAACCGGCGCATGGGCCTGGCTCTTGCCAGAGGACTGGACATCGCAACTGCAAAAAACGAGATCGGCCAGGAGGTCGAGGGTGTCTCCACGGCGCGCGAAGTCCGCTTCAAGGCGCAGGCCCTCGGGGTTGAAATGCCGATAACAGAGCAGACCTACCGCGTCCTGTACGAAGGCCTGAACCCTCGCGAGGCCGTGCACAATCTACTCAGCCGGCAAGCCAGATCCGAATAGGGACGACTCAGTCCGCAAACCGATTCTCGACCAGCACCTCCTCCAGGGCCAGCTGGCCCGGTCGCGGCCAGGGCTCCTTTATGCCCTTGCCGATCACCAGCATAAAGGCGATTTCGTGGTCTTTTGGCAGCGCAATGATCTCGCCGACCTTTTCATAGTCGAAGCCATCCATTGGGCAACTGTCGTAGCCCAGCTCCTGCGCCACCAGCATCAGGTTCTGGCCTACCAGACCGCACGAGCGCATGCCCTCGTCGCGTTCCACCTGCGGTTTGCCACCGTAATACTGTGCGATCGCCGGCACCAGGATGTCCTGCACCTCCTGCGGCGCCAGACGCCAGTAACGCGCTGGGTTGCGCTCCCACGCCTTGCTGTCGAAGCACAGCACCAGCAGCTCGGAGGCGTCTTCGACCTGGGCCTGGTCCCAGGCGGCCGCCCGGATCGCCGTGCGTTGCGCCGGGTCTGTTACGCGCACGAAGCGCCAGTTCTGGATGTTGAACGCAGTCGGTGACAGCAGGGCCAGCTGCATCATCTTCCAGAACACCTCCTCCGGCATCTGATGTTCGGGGTCATACCATTTCACCGAACGGCGTTTTTGCACGGCATCTGTAACCTTCATTGGGATGTTTCCTCGCTTTGTTCAGGGCTCAGGGGCTCGGGCCTGAAAGCCTGCAACATTAAAGTTCGATTCGCGGATGGGCGCCAGCTGGCACCAGGGATAAAAAGGTCATTTTTTACGGCTCCGGAGTTCCTTCGGGAGGCGCCCTTACGAATACGGCTCAACTGACCCGATATGATGTTCGAAACGACAGTACAACATTCAGCATCGGCGTGAATTTTCTTGAATGACGGCAAAGAGGGGGATATCTCCTCACCTGCCACGCTCGCACTGCTCGGGCTTTGCCTTGCCGCACTCCACTACCAGCGACGCAAGTCAGCCGACCCCG
>CAZCDY010000011.1:31739-35646 GCA_964497145.1 uncultured Gammaproteobacteria bacterium | reverse complement strand
ATCTGTGCATCAAAACCCGAACGGGGGTGAAAGAAGATGGAACTGAGCATCAGACAGGCCGGACAGCAAACCGGGCTATCGCACGACACGCTGCGTTATTACGAGCGTATCGGCCTGCTCGGTCGCATCGCCAGGAACAGCGGCGGACAGCGCCGTTACCAGACTGCGGATCTTGCTCGCCTGCGCTTTGTCAAACGGGCACAGGCGATGGATTTCAGCCTGGACGAGATCGGCCAGCTGCTCGCCTTGCGCGAACAGCCGGGTGATGTGCGCGGCGATGTGCGGCGCATGACAGAGACAAAACTGGCAGCCATCGAGCAGCGCATCGACTCGCTGACCCGGCTGCGTGACGAATTGACACAGCTGATAAGCGCGTGTCATAGAAGCAACGAGGGTTGCCCGATCATTGCCCGAATGGACAGCCGGCATGGGCCGGCGGGAGAGCCATCATGAGTTACACCATTGCAGTCGAGAACATCAAGTGCAGCGGGTGCGCCAGCAGCATCCGCAGCAAATTGACCGAACAGGAACTGGTGCAAACAGTGGATGTGGACGTCGAACAGGGTGAGGTGCACGTCAAAGGCAACCCCGAATGGCGCGGGCAGGTCGCCATCGCGCTGGCCGAGATGGGCTACCCCGAGGTGGGTTCGGTCGAAGGTCTGAAGGCCGCCGCGGCCAAGGCCAAATCCTTCGTCAGCTGCGCCATCGGTCGTATCGACAATGCCACGGCGGCGCCCAAAGAGTGAAATCGAATCACCTTCAGGCTGGTCTATACGGCAGGCCTGGTGGCTGATTCGAGCCAACATGACAAAGACAACCGTAGCAGATAGACGAAACCGCAGCCGGGTGTCCGCCCGGCTGCTGCTTGCGCTGTTGCTGGTGCTTGCCCCCCTGCTGGCGAATGCCGCCGGTATACCCATGATGATTTCCGGCCCTGATGCCGCAACGCCGGTATCCGCTCAGATGCCCTGTCATTCCGGCGACGAACAGCCGCTGCAGGCAGCCGCGTCGGTCCAACAGGATGCCTGCCCACATTGCACCGGCGATGGTCCGGCCTCCCAGTGTCATTGCTGCGGCCAGGCCACCCCTGCCGGACTGAGCTTTCTCCCGGGTATCCATCCGGACCGCCATGCCGACGGCGCGCCGCTGCGCATGGCCGTCACCGACCCCCTGCCCGACTCCCCGGGCGACCGCTTGTACCGCCCGCCCATAGCCCTCAGCTGAGCCCCCTGCATCTGCGCCCGGCTGACTCAGTCCCGTGGTAGCGCAACCGATTGCACTGACGTAACGCGTCTTAATCAAGCTGTGGATAAATGAAAGTGATTACTAACAAACAAATGGGTGTTGCGCTCGCTCTGCTGGTACTGGGCGGCCTGCTGACCGGCTGCCTGGACTCCGCCTCCCCTCCCAGCGAGACCCTCGCCGAGGCAAGCCAGGATGCGGCCATGGAGCATGCCGCCAAACACCTGGATTCCAAGTACGTCTGCCCCATGCACGCACAGATCGTGCGCGACGAACCCGGCTCCTGCCCGATCTGCGGCATGGACCTGGTGAAGAAGATGATCGACGCCCAGGCGGGCAAACGACCCACGGTCGAGATCAGCAATGCGGTGATCAACAGCATGGGGGTGCGTACCGAAGCTGCGACCGAGCAGACCCTGTGGCGTTACATCGAGACGGTCGGGCGGATCGAATACGACGAGGCCCGGCTGGCCCACGTCCACCCCCGCGCCGAGGGCTGGATGGAGAAACTCAATCTGCGCATCGAGGGTGACCCGGTAAAAAAAGGTCAGGTGATTGGTGAGATCTACTCGCCGGAGATCCTCAATGCCCAGGTCGACTTCCTGATCGCGCTCAACCAGTCGGCCGGCACGCTGAAGATGCAGAAGGCGCGCAACCAGCTACGCCTGCTCGGGGTGCCCGAAGCCACCATCTCGCTGATCCAGAAACGCGGCGAATCGCTGAATACCGTACCACTGGTCGCTCCCGCCGACGGCGTGGTGACCAAACTCGGCATGCGTGAGGGCATGTTCGTCAAGCCGGAGATGGAGATCCTTACCATCGCCGATCTCGAAAGCATCTGGGTGTTGGTCGATGTCTACGAATACCAGATCGACTGGCTGGCCGTCGGCCAGAGCGCCGAGATCGAGGTGCCGGCCTATCCCGGTCAGACCTGGGAAGGCAAGGTGGAGTACATCTATCCGGAGCTGGACCCCAAGTCGCGCACCCTGAAGGTGCGGCTGGCGTTCGCCAACCCCGGCGGGGTGCTCAAGGCCAACATGTTTGCCAATGTCGCGATCTACGGTGGGCCCAAGCACGGGGTGCTGACCGTGCCGGCCGAGGCGGTGATCGAGACCGGCAAACGCAGCAGCGTGGTGCTGGCGCTGGGCGAGGGTCGCTTCCAGCCGGTCGACGTGGTCACCGGCATGAGCAGCAACGACCGGGTGGAGGTACTCAGCGGCCTCAAGACCGGCGACCAGGTGGTGATCTCGGGGCAGTTCCTGATCGACTCCGAGTCCAGCCTGCAGGCCAGCTTCCTGCGCATGGCGGACTCAGAAGAGACCGACGCCGCACCCGCGCAGCAACACTGAGGCCGCCGAGATGCTGAAGAATCTGATCGCCTGGTCGGTCCACAACCGTTTCCTGGTCCTGCTTGCCGCCCTGGTCATCACCGGCTGGGGCTGGGTGGCGCTGCACAAGACCCCCCTGGACGCCATTCCCGACCTGTCTGACGTGCAGGTCATCATCCGCACCAGCTTCCCCGGTCAGGCCCCGCGCGTGGTCGAGGAACAGGTCACCTACCCGATCACCACTACCATGCTGTCGGTCCCCGGTGCCCAGGTGGTGCGCGGCTATTCCTTTTTCGGTGACTCCTACGTCTACGTGATCTTCGAGGATGGCACCGACCTGTACTGGGCGCGCGCGCGGGTGCTGGAATACCTCAACCAGGCCGCCGCCGATCTTCCCGAAGGCGTACTTCCGCGACTGGGACCGGACGCGACCGGGGTCGGCTGGGTCTACAGCTATGCCCTGGTCGACCGTAGCGGACGGCATGACCTGGCCGAGCTGCGCAGCCTGCAGGACTGGTTCCTGAAGTTCGAGCTGCAGACGGTCCCCGGCGTATCCGAAGTCGCCACGGTCGGCGGCATGGTGCGCCAGTACCAGGTGGTGGCCGACCCGGAGAAGCTACGGGCCTACGGCATCACCCTGGCCAAGGTCTCGGCGGCGATCAAAGCGGCCAACCGCGAGGTCGGCGGCTCGGTGGTCGAGCTGGCCGAGGCCGAGTACATGGTGCGCACGCGCGGCTACCTGCGCGGCCTGAAGGACCTCGAGCACATCCCGATCATGGTCACCGAGATGGGTACGCCGGTACTGCTGCGGGATATCGCCCGCGTGCAGGTCGGGCCGGAGATGCGCCGCGTGGTCGCGGACCTCGACGGCGAAGGGGAGGTCGCCGGCGGCATCGTGGTGATGCGCTACGGCGAGAACGCCCTGGCGACCATAGAGCGGGTCAAGGAGAAACTGGAGACCCTGCGCCAGGGCCTGCCGCCGGGTGTCGAGATTGTCGAAACCTATGATCGCTCGGCGCTGATCGAGCGCGCCGTGGACAACCTGAAAGAAAAGCTGATCGAGGAGTTCATCGTGGTCGCGCTGGTGTGCCTGGTGTTCCTGTTCCACCTGCGCTCGGCCTTCGTTGCGATCGTGACCCTGCCGCTGGGCATCCTGGCCTCGTTCATCGTGATGCAGCAACAGGGCATCAACGCCAACATCATGTCGCTGGGTGGGATCGCGATCGCCATCGGCGCCATGGTGGATGCGGCGATCGTCATGATCGAGAACGCGCACAAACACCTGGAGCGCTATCACCACAGCTACGGACATGCACCCAAGGGCGAGGAGCACTGGG
>CAZCDY010000011.1:12092-31729 GCA_964497145.1 uncultured Gammaproteobacteria bacterium | reverse complement strand
GGCACTGTTCTTCTCGCTGCTGATCATCACCCTGAGCTTTCTGCCTGTGTTCACCCTGGAGGCCCAGGAGGGGCGCCTGTTCTCGCCACTGGCCTACACCAAGACCTATGCCATGGCCGCGGCCGCCGGGCTGTCCGTGACCCTGGTGCCGGTGCTGATGGGCTATTTCATCCGCGGCCGGATACCCACCGAGGACAGGAACCCGCTCAACTTGTTTCTGATCTGGCTGTACCGCCCGGCCCTGCTCACGGTGATGCGTCTGCCGAAGCTGACCCTGACCCTGGCCCTGCTGGCGGTACTGAGCCTGGTGATCCCGATCGGCGGCATCAGCGGTTTTCTCGCGCCGCTGAAATGGCCCTTCCAGATCACCGAGGCGGTAACCGGAGAACCCCAGGCCATGACCGCCAGGATCACCCAGGCACAGCAGAACCTGAGCCGCGACTGGCGTTACAGCTTCCGCGACACACCCTGGCTCGCGCGCTTTGCCGACGGCCTGGGCTCGGAGTTCATGCCCGAGCTCGACGAGGGCGACCTGATGTACATGCCCACCACCCTGCCCGGCCTGTCGATCGGCAAGGCGCAGGAGCTGCTGCAGCAGACCGACCGCCTTATCCGCGCCGTTCCCGAGGTCAAACGGGTGTTCGGCAAGATCGGCCGTGCGGATACCGCGACCGACCCTGCCCCCCTGACGATGATCGAGACAGTCATCCAGCTGAAACCGCAGGATCAATGGCGTGAGGGCATGGACTCGCGCAAGATCATCGAGGCACTGGACGCAGCGGTGCAGTACCCCGGGGTCACCAACGCCTGGGTGATGCCGATCAAGACCCGCATCGACATGCTCGCCACCGGGATCAAGACCCCGGTTGGCATCAAGGTCGCCGGGCCGGACCTGGCCGAGATCGAACGCATAGGACGCGACATCGAGAAGGTGGTGATGCAGGTGCCCGGCACCGCTTCCGCCTATTCCGAGCGGGTAGCCGGCGGGCGCTACATCGATATCACCCCCGACCGGGTGGCCGCCGCACGCTATGGCCTCAACATCGACGATATCAGCCTGGTGATCGCCGCTGCCGTCGGCGGGATAAATATCACCCAGACGGTCGAGGGCCTGGAGCGGTACCCGGTCAATCTGCGGTTCCCGCGCGAACAGCGTGACGATGTCGAAAAACTGCGCGCCCTGCCCCTGGTCACGCCGACCGGGGCGCAGATCCCTCTGGCCCAGATCGCTGACATCCAGATCATCGACGGGCCACCGATGCTGAAAAGCGAGAACGGCCGCCTCAACGGCTGGACCTTCGTCGATATCCGCGACGTCGATCTCGGCAGCTATGTGGCCAGCGCCCAGCAGGCGGTGCGCGAGCAGGTCGAACTGCCGGCCGGTTATTCGATCACCTGGTCCGGCCAGTACGAATACATGCTGCGCGCCAATGCCCGATTGACACAGGTCGTTCCGCTGACCCTGGTGATCATCTTCGTGCTGCTGTATCTGACCTTCCGGCACGCCGGTCAGGCGCTCATGGTAATGGCCTCGCTGCCGTTTGCCCTGGTCGGCGGCTTCTGGCTGATCTTTCTGCTCGACTTCAACCTCTCGGTCGCGGTCGGCGTGGGCTTCATCGCCCTGGCGGGTGTGGCGGCCGAGTTCGGAGTGATCATGCTGGTCTACCTCGACAACGCCTTGCGCGACCATGCGCAGAAAGGTCCTTTGACGCCGGCCACGCTGCGCGCCGCCATCATGGAGGGTGCGGTAATGCGGGTACGGCCCAAGGCGATGACCGTGGCGGTGATCGTCGCCGGCCTGTTACCCATATTCCTTGGTACGGGCACGGGTTCAGAGGTCATGAGCCGCATCGCTGCACCCATGATCGGTGGCATGATTACGGCACCACTGCTCTCGCTGTTCGTCATACCGGTGATCTACCTGATGTGGAAAGGCCGTGGCCTTGACGCGACAGAGTCGCCAACCGAGCCCTCCGACGGCCCGCTCGACGAACAGCCGGTTCCAACAAACAGATAGAGGGAAAAACAATGTACGGATTTCACACCCGGACCAAAGGCACTTTCGACCAGGCCATCGATGCCGTGACCGCAGCCCTCAAGACAGAAGGCTTCGGCGTATTGTCTGATATCGACGTCGCCGCGACCTTCAAGGCCAAGCTGGATATCGAGCGCCGGCCCTACCGGATACTGGGCGCCTGCAACCCCAGTCTGGCCAACCAGGCGATCAATGTAGACCCCGACATCGGCCTGCTGCTGCCCTGCAACGTGGTAGTGCGCGAAGAGGAAGACGGGACGGTCACGGTCGCGTTCATGGACCCGGTGGCCGTGCTCGACCTGGTAAACAGGCCCGAGGTCGGTGCACTGGCGGAAGATGTACGGGCCCGCCTGCAGCGGGTCAGTCAACAGCTCAGCTGCTGAGTCAGCCGGCATGTCACCCGGACCATCGGACATCCTCGGGTTCTGGTTCGAGGAACCGATGCGCAGTCACTGGTTCCGAGCGACGGCGGCCCTGGACACAGAGATCCGCGAGCGCTTCGAGGCGGTCTGGAGGCAGGCCGCCAACGGTGGCCTGTCCGAATGGCAACAGACGGCCGAGGGCAGTCTGGCACTGGCGATCGTGCTCGATCAGTTTCCGCTGAACATGTATCGCGGCGAAGCTCGCGCATTTGCAACAGAGTCGCAGTCGATCGGGATCGCTTTGGAGGCGCTCAACCGGGGTTTCGATCGACAGCTGCCACCCGAACAGCTGGCCTTCCTGTACATGCCGCTGATGCACAGCGAGACCCTCGTCCATCAGGACGAGTCGGTCAGGCTGTTCGAACAGGCCGGGCTGGCTGCGAATGCGCGTTTCGCCCGCCATCATCGTGAACTGATCAGGCGCTTCGGACGCTTTCCGCACCGAAACGAAATGCTCGGCAGGACCAGCACACCGGAAGAGCTGGCCTATCTTGGCTCGAAAGAGGCCTTCAATGGCTGACCGGGTGCCCGCACCCCCGGTGCGGGCACCCGGACGCAAGGCAGGAAGATGACCAATGACATCGATCAGGCTCGCAGAATGCCTCGCGGCTAGCGGTTCCGAAGACTTCGCAGACCAGCTCGCAAGCGCCCTGAAGGCGCTTCCGCCCGGCAGCCTGCCGCTGCAGAGCGGCTGTGACCAGGGCGGCCTGGTGGATGACAGCGATATCTCGGCGTCCGTACTCAGCGTGGATCACTCAGACGACTGCATCGTCGCCCGGGTCGGCATCTTTTTCATAGAGGTCATCGGCGGCTGCAATTGCAACGATGACCCGGTGGAGGCCAACGCCTACTGTCTGCTGGAAGTTGCGATTGGGCGCACCGACGGCGCCACCACCTTCACACCACAGCAGGCCTGATTGCTACCGACGAGACACCCGTGAGACACCGGCGGGGCCGGCTCGGGAAGTCGGCTGCCGCCTCATGCCGGGGTATTGCAGGGCTCCTCAACCGGTTCCGGCGTTCTCCAGGGCCATACCGTCCTCGGCGCCGGCGAGTTGCAAGAAGCGCGATTGCGGTGCCGGCCGGCTGAAATAGTAACCCTGCAGGAATCGGCAGCCGTGCTCGACCAGCCAGTCACGCTGCGCCTGCGTCTCCACACCCTCGGCGATGATGGCATTGCCCAGACGTTCACCCAGGGTCAGGATGGCCTCGACCAGGGCTGCGCTGCGGTCCCCGCAGGGCAGATCGTCGATGAAAGACTTGTCGATCTTGATCGCGTCTACCGGCAGGCTTCGCAAGTACGAGAGCGAGGAATAGCCGGTACCGAAGTCGTCCAGGGCGATCTGCATGCCGACCGCCTTGAGTGCCCTCAGCAGCGATTGTGCGCGGGCCGCGTCCTCGATCAATGCACTTTCTGTCATCTCCAGCTCGAGCACCTGCGCGGGCAGGCCGGATTCCACCAACGCGGAGACGACATGCTCGACGAAATCACCCTGTTTGAGCTGGTGTGCAGATACATTCACATGCATGGTGACGGGGTAATCGACCGCGTCCTGCCAGATCGCCGCCGTCTTCAATGCCTCGCGCATCACCCAGTCGCCGATCGGATTGATCAGCCCGCTCTGCTCCGCGACCTCGATGAAGCCGGCCGGTGACAACAGGCCTTTCTTTGGATGATTCCAGCGCAGCAGAGCCTCGGCCGAGGCAACCAGGCCGCTGGCGGCGTCGATGATCGGCTGATAGTAGACCTCGAGTTGATTCCGCTCCAGGGCAAGGCGCAGTTCGTCGCGCAGCGCCAGCTGCTCGCCGACCTCGGCCGACATGGTCGCATCATAGAATACGAAATTGTTGGGGCCGTGCGACTTGGCCGAGTACATGGCGGTATCGGCGTGTTTCAGCAGGGTATGGACATCCGCGCCATCGCGTGGGTAGACCACCACGCCACAGCTCCAGGTCACATAGGTTTCATACTCGCCGATCGAGTAATAGCGCCCGACACAGGAGAACAGGCGTTCGATGACGCGCCCGATACGCGCTCCGTTGTTGTAGTCCTCGATCACCACCACAAACTCGTCACCACCCAGACGCGACACCGTGTCGCTGTCACGCAGCACCTTGCGCATGGCGTCGGCGACCTGGGTCAGCAGGTAGTCTCCGTACTCGTGTCCGAAACTGTCATTGATCGACTTGAACGAATCCAGGTCGATGAAGGCCACCGCCAGCTCGTTCCCGGTACGCGCCGCGCGTGCAAGGCTCTGCTGCAGCCGCGTATGAAGATAGGCACGGTTGGGCAGGCCGGTAAGCACATCATGGGTAGCCATGAATTCGGCCTGCTCTTTCTGCACCTTGAGTTCAACGTTGGCCTCAGCCAGACGGTCGATCATCACCAGGAAAAACTTCGGCATCAGGGCCAGGCCGGCCATCAGTCCGATGTAGACACCGGGGTGTGTCCACAGGAAACCGTTGGTCGCCATGGCGCCGGTGAACCCCAGCAGCCCGAACAGGGTGGCGACCTGCATATGGTGCTGACCGTAGCGCAGCCCGTTTCCGATCATCACCCAGAGGAAAAGCGGGTAGAAAGCCAGACCGGCGCCGGCAAAGTGCGCAGTCAGAAAGGTCGCTACCGCCAGATCCAGCATAATGACCACGTATCGGCGCCACAGATAATCGTCGCGGTGGCGTGACACGAAGGAAAGATGGAAGACTGCAGCCAGCATATAGGCGACGGCGAGCAGGAAAGGGAGATCGCTGTAGCCGTATCGGCTGGCCGAGAAAAACACCACCGAGCCCATGACGGCCAGGGCGATACGGGTCAGTGCCTGGCTCTGCTCCTGGGTCATCTGGCCCACGGACCGGGGAAACAGACGCTTCAGCAGGGTCGGCCGATCATTTCCCGCAGGCGCGCGGTCCAGCACAGGCACTGCCTCTGCTGTAAACGCCGCCGAAGAAACGACTCGTTGATCCATCAGCCTGCTACCAATTGCGCACTCAAGGGATATGCTGCCTGCTCCCTAGAAACCCTCTCAGACGCATCGGCTGCAGCGCGGTTTTCTTGATCTGCAGCCTGTGCTGCCGCGCTTTTTGGGGAACGAAAATCTGCTGGCGATCGCAAGCGGGTACCGGATTGCCGTTCAGGCCCCGCCAGGAAACCCGTGCTGACGCCAGGCCTCGTACACAAGCACGGCGACGCTGTTGGACAGGTTCATGCTGCGCTGGCCCGGACGCATCGGCAGGCGGATACGTCGCTCCGCTGCCAATTCATCCAGCATCGCCTGTGGCAGACCTCGGGTCTCGGGGCCGAACACAAAGGCGTCACCTGCAGCGTACTCAATATCGTCGTAGCGGCATGCACCCCTGGTCGAGATGCCGAACCAGCGCTTGGGTGACAGCGCCGCCAAAAAAGCTTCGAACGACACATGCTGCCGCACCTCGGCGTACTCACGGTAATCCAGCCCGGCGCGGCGCAGACGCTTGTCGTCGAGCTCGAAACCCAGGGGGTGGATGAGGTGCAAAGTGCTGCCGGTGTTGGCACACAGGCGTATGATATTGCCGGTGTTGGGCGGGATCTCCGGCTGATACAGAACGATATGAAACAACGCGAGGAACCTGACCCTGATGGCTGAAACCGACCCCCGCCTTGCCTCTGACTTCTGTGGCATGCATTTCGCGACGCCCCTGGTGTTGCTGTCCGGCTGCGTAGGATTCGGTGAAGAGTACACGCGCGTGCAGGGGTTCTCCAATACGGATGCGGGCGCCGTCTGCCTCAAGGGCACGACCGGTACCCAACGACCGGGCAACGCGCCCCACCGCGTCTACGAGACACCGGGCGGCATGCTCAATGCGATCGGCCTGCAGAACCCCGGGGTAGACAGGGTGGTGGACGACATCCTGCCCACCCTGGATTTCGACGAGACGCGTTTTATCGCCAATGTGTCCGGATCGACCATCGAGGAATACATCGAGGTCACGCGTCGTTTCGACGACTCCGCGATCGATGCGATCGAGATCAACATCTCCTGCCCGAACGTCAAAGAGGGCGGCGTGGCCTTCGGCAACGACCCGGAGATGTCCGCGCGCGTGGTCGAGGCCTGCCGTGGTGTGACCCGCAAACCCCTGATCACCAAGCTGTCGCCCAACCAGACCGATATCGCCGACAACGCGAGGCGCTGTATCGAGGCGGGCAGCGATGCCTTCGCCGTCATCAATACGCTGATGGGCATGGCGATCGACATCGAGGCACGCACCCCCTACATCGGCAACAATCAGGGCGGTCTCTCCGGTCCCGCGATCAAACCGATCGCGCTGCTCAAGGTGCATCAGGTCTACCAGGTGACCAAGGCGCACGGCATCCCGATCATCGGTCAGGGCGGTGTGACCACGCCGACAGATGCGGTCGAGTTCCTGCTGGCCGGCGCCGCTGCCGTCGGCATCGGTACCGCGCTGTTTTACGACCCGCTGGTGCTGCCCAAGATCAACCAGGGCATCCTCGAGTACCTGGATCGGCACGGGCTGGAGAATATCGGCCAGATCACCGGTGCGCTCCAGCTCAATACCGCCAGACCGACCCCACTTTGCGGTTGCTGAGCGCCGCCGACCCCGGCCACACCGGCTTCAGGCCAGTTTGGCCATTGACTCGAAACATTAGCATTGAGTTATACTCGCGCCACGCGCCCCCCGCGGGCGTAGAAAACTCTCAACTGAATCTGGAGAGAATCATGAGTGACATAGAAGCCCTGAAGGCTGAGAAAGCCAAGCTGATCGCCGAGATGCTGGAGCTGCAGAAGCAGTTCATCGATATCGAGCACGAAAACGGTATTTCCGGCAAGGAATACTATTATTCGCAGGACGGCCTGTTGAAAGACTACCGTGAGGTGTATTCGGAGAAGGCCATGCGCGTGGTCGAACTGTCGCACCAGATCGTCGGCTCACATGCCTGACCCCAGGTTTCTCGCCTGAAAGGCCCGCCTCTGGCGGGTTTTTTTATGCCTGCAGAGACTCAAGTGTTGGACCAGCCCGCCGATGCCTGAGGAACAAGAAGCCTCATCCCGCCAGGGCGGACATGACAGAAACCACTAGCCACCCCACTCTTCCCATGCTGCAACGCCTGAGCACGTTGCGCGAATTACCGGAAGGCGAACTCAAGACCCTCAGCGAGCAGCTGTATCTGCACGAGGCGGGCAAGGGCAAGGTGTTGCTCGACCTGGGGGCGACCGACGAGTACACGCTCTACCTGATCGAGGGAAGCTGCCGGCTGGTTGCCGATGACGGCGGCATCAAGTCCATCAGGCACACGGATACTTCGGCGAGGGCCCCTCTGGCCCGCCTGCGACCAAGCCGCTACAAGGTGATCGCCGAGAGCCATGTGCGCTACCTGCGGATCGACAATGCAGTGCTTGCGCAAACGGCCGGCGATGTGGAGAAGAGCTCGTCGCTGATGCTGGAGACCTATCAGGTCGAAGAGGAAGACGACCTGGGGTATATGGGTGCCGAAAACCGGCTGACCCTGCAGATCTACGAAGACCTCAATACCGGCCATCTTTTGTTGCCCAGCCTGCCTGACGTTGCGTTTCGGATCGGTGAAGCTGTCAACCAGGACGACGCCGACGCACGCAGGATCGCGACCCTTATCGAGACCGATCCGGCTATCGCGGTCAAGATTGTCAAAGCGGCAAACAGTGCACGCTACGGCGGCGTCTCCCAGATTGCGACCGTAACCGAGGCGGTCGCCCGCCTGGGCCTGGAAAACACCCGTTTCCTGGTGGTGACCTTCGCCCTGCGCGAGCTGTTCCGCACCGATTCGAAACCGCTGGGGAAACGCATGCTCGCGCTTTGGGAACACTGCCGGCGTGTTGCCGCGCTGGCCCAGGTGCTTGGCGACAGGGTTGGAAAATTCAACTCACACGAGGCCCTGCTGGCCGGCCTGGTACACGATATCGGCTGTGTGGCAGTGATCGGCTATGCGCGCGAATTCCCCGAAGTGGCGGAAAATCCCGTTGCCCTCGAGGCCAGCATCCAGGCCCTTCGCGGCCAGCTGAGCGGCATGATCCTCTCCACCTGGCAGCTGCCTGCTGCCCTGGTGACCGCGGCCAAAGAGGCGGAAAACTGGTATCGCGATCATGCCGGCCCTCCGGACTATGCCGACCTGGTGATCGTGGCCCAGCTGCACGAGGGCATCGGCGGCGACATCGAACCGACCAAAGTCCCGGCCCTGGCCCGTCTGGGGCTGTCCCCCGGCGAGATCGATCGTGGTCTCGAACTGCTGCACGATGCTCACGAAGAGGTTGAAGCAGCAAGGCGCCTTCTGGCCGGTTGAGCCGCCCGCCCGGGCGACACCCCCCTTCACGCATAGCCAAGCCGCCCCCGTCGGGGATACCATTCCCCTTCTGGTTTGGAGAAGGCGAACAGGGTGCCTGGGATTCACATGACGTCGTTGGGAAACAACACAACGATCAATGCGGCCTTGCGCAGGGTGGAGAAATTCTCCGGCCTGGATGAGCATCAGCTGGACGAACTGGCGCGCGAGGTCGACATGCGACATGCGCTGCCCGGCGGCCGGCTGCTCGAGCTGGGCAGTGAAGATACCCGGCTGTTGTTTCTGCTCGAAGGCGAACTCGAACTCGTCGCGAGCGATGGAGCGGTGCGGATCGTTCGGCACAACGGTTCGGCCGCACTGAGGCCGGTTTCGCGCCTGCGGCCATCGCGTTACCGGGTCACGGCACGCACCGCCGTGGACTACCTGCTGGTTGAGCAGACCCTGCTGGATGCGTACTCGAACCAAGAGCCGATGGGCACTGTGGTGGTGGACGAAAGCTATCTGCTCAGCGAGCCTAACGAGCTGATCGACGACAGCGCCACCCACCCGCTGATGTTCGATGTGTTCAATGACCTCAATCACGGCCGCATAGCGGTACCCTCGGATCCCGATGTTGCGGTCCGGGTCGGGCGGTCACTGACCAACCAGGGTACCGACGTCGGGCGCCTGGCGAGGGCCCTGTCAATCTGTCCGGCCCTGACCCTGAAGATCATGCGTGCCGCCAAGGCGGCCAAACCCGGCCGCGTCAACATTCACAGCGGCAAACAGGCGGTCGAGCAGCTTGGCACCGAGCAGACGTTGGAGCTGGCGGTCAAATGTATCCTTTGCGAGTCATTGCGCACCAACTCTACCGTGGTGGGTGAATGGATGCACAACTGGTGGGAGCGCACCCTACGTGTTTCGGCAATCAGCCTGGCGCTTGCTCGCATGAGCGAGCGCTTTGATCCCGAATACGCGGCACTGATCGGCCTGCTGCACAGCATTGCTGAGCCGGTGTTGCTGGGTTACGCCGATCGTCACTCCGATCTCTGCGACAGCACCGCACTCGACAACGTGGTGCACGACAATCGCGCCGATCTGGGCCGGATTCTACTGACCATGTGGGGCATGCCCAGGGAAATCGTGGACGCTGCAGCCAGGTGCAACCAGTGGGGCTACGATGGGCCGGGCGCGGCCGATTACACAGACATCGTCCTGGTAGCACAGTGGCATGCCACCATCGGTGGCCCCTACAACCGACGGAGACCGGCGCTGGAAGACGTCCCGGCTTTCCGACGTCTTGGCCTGCAATCGGCGTCGCCCGAACTCGGCGTCAAGATCATGGAAGCGGCCGATCATGCAATCGACGAGGCCGAATCCATGCTGGTCGGCTGAAGCGGGAACGACCGGGCAGCATATTCCGCCACCCCCCACTTTCACCCCTTGTATGGAGATCAAGTGGGGATTTTTCGCCAAAAGCAGGGTGAAAAATCCCTTGAGTGGGTCTGCGCTCCAGGCATGTTGCCAGCCAAGCGCCTGTCTGTTCGGTCACTCGGGGCGCAGATGTTCGATATATTTCGCTGTCTCGCGCATCTCCAGACGGACCGCTTTGGCCGATACGCGCACCGTGGCATCAGCGATCTTGAGGGAGCAATGCGCCTGACCCCGGCTCGCGAGCGGCACCGGGATCATGTCGCGGTAGGTATAAACATTCTCACCGACGTCGCCACCCGAACATTCGGCCGGCAACGCCGGCAGGGGATCCTGCCGGTCGAGTTCGGCATCCTCGAATACCAGGGCACCATTCTGTCGCCAGCGCGTGCGCTCGAGCGAGCCCGTCATGCTCTTGATCAGATAGGCCGGTTCGAACTCGATACGGACCGTGCCATCTTCAACCGTTACCGCGGCTATGGTGGAGCCGGGCAATTCGATACTGGTGCTGTCCATCGGGACGCTGACCTCCGCATTCAAAGCGGCAATTATACGGTCGGCGGATGCATCGGATCAGCCCGGCTCTGAAAAGTGGATATCCCGTGGGTGCTTTTGCCCGCTCAACCTGCCTCGCGGTGATCCTCTTCCAGGCCCAGCTCCTTGATCTTGCGGGTCAGGGTATTGCGGCCCCACCCCAGCAGTCTTGCTGCATCCTGTTTGCGGCCCCCGGTGAACTCGAGCGCGGTCTCGATCATGATGGTCTCAAACTCGGGCATTGCCTGATCGAGCAGACCCACCTTGCCCGCACCCAGGCTGCTTCGTATCCAGCTGCGCAGGGTTGAACGCCAGTCACCTACCGATTCCGTATCATGCTCCCGCCGCAGTTCCGGCGGCAAATCTTCACAATGGATCTCGCGGCCGGAGGCCATGACGGTAAGCCAGCGCGCGGTGTTCTCCAGCTGGCGGACATTGCCACGCCACTCCAGCGACTTCAGCTCGGCCACGGTGTCGGGCAGCAGAGTCTTGCTCTCCACTCCGAGCTCCTTGGCTGCACACTTGAGGAAGTGGTCCATCAGCAGGGGGATATCTTCGCGACGTTCACGCAATGCCGGCAGATGTATACGGATCACATTGAGACGATGGAACAGATCCTCACGAAAACGGCCTTCGCGCACCAGTCGTTCCAGATCCTGATGGGTGGCCGCGATGATGCGTACATCCGCCTTGACCGCCTCATGACCACCGACGCGGTAGAACACGCCGTCAGCCAGGACCCGCAACAGCCGGGTCTGCAGTTCGGACGGCATGTCTCCGATCTCGTCGAGGAAAAGTGTGCCGCCGTCCGCCTGTTCAAAACGGCCGGTGCGACGGGACTGCGCGCCGGTGAATGCACCCTTTTCGTGGCCGAACAGCTCGGATTCCAGCAGGTCATGCGGAATGGCGGCCATGTTCAGCGCGATGAAAGGACCGTCGACCCGCGGGCTGTGTTTATGCAGGGCATCTGCGACCAACTCCTTGCCGGTGCCCGACTCGCCGTTTATCAAAACCGTGATATTGGACCGGGCCAGGCGTCCGATCGCGCGAAACACCTCCTGCATCGCCGGTGCCGCGCCAATGATCTCGGCTGCCGCGACAGACTCGTGTCCTGCGCTGGCCCGGGCCTCCCGTCGAAGCTTGCAGGCGCGCTGCACCTGGTCGACGGCCTCACCGATGTCGAAGGGCTTGGGCAGGTACTCAAAAGCGCCGGAGTGGTAGGCGGAAACCGCGCTGTCGAGGTCGGAGTGAGCAGTCATGATGATAATCGGCAACTCCGGGTAGTTTGCCTTGATCTTCTCCATCAGGGCGAAGCCGTCCATGCCAGGCATGCGCACATCGGAGATCACGGCCTCCGGCTGACCACGTTCCAGCGCCTCCATCACACCGTTGGCGCTGGAAAAACTGGTCACCTGCATACCGGCCTTGGTCAGGGCCTTTTCGAGTACCCAACGGATCGAACGATCGTCATCGATGACCCACACCTGGTTAGCTTCAGTCACTACGCTTGGCCTCCTTATCCCTCGCGGTGCTGACGTCGTCACCGAGCGGCAAGAATATGGTGAAAATGGTTTTTCCTTTACGACTGCTGCATTCGATCAGTCCTTTATGCTGATTGATCAGCGACTGTGCGATCGAGAGCCCCAGCCCCATGCCGCCGGTGCCGGCAGTAACCATGGGGAAAAACAATGTGTCCGCGATCTCCGGTGGAATACCCGGTCCATCGTCGATAATGTCGATCTGAGCCGCCAGCCGGTACCGCGCGTTACCGATGGTGAGCTGGCGCTGGATACGGGTCTGCAGGGTGACGGTCCCACCCTGGTCGAGGATCCGGCTGGCGTTGCGCACGATGTTCAGCACCGCCTGGATCAGTTGGTCGGCATCGCCAACCAACTCAGGTATGCTGGGATCGTAGTCACGCACTATCTCGATCCGATCACCCGTTTCGGCCAACACCAGTGAGCGCACGCGCTCCAGTACGTGGTGGATGTTGACCGGTCCATAGCTGGGACGGCGGCTGGGACCGAGCATGCGATTGAGCAGTTCCTGAAGGCGGTCGGCCTCCTGGATGATGATGTGCGTGTATTCCTTGAGCTCTGCACTCTCGAGTTCGGCCTCGAGCAACTGGGCTGCACCGCGCAGGCCACCAAGCGGATTCTTTATCTCATGCGCCAGACCGCGCACAACATCACGGGTGAGCACCTGTTGGGTAATAAGGCGCTCTTCACGGCTGATCCGCATGCGGCGATCGACCTGTTGCAGTTCGACGATCGTAAGACGTGTGCCATCATCGTCCAGTATGGGGGTGACCGTGCAATCGACGGTGACATTGCCGCGATCGGTGCTGAGAACGACGCCCCGTTTGGTGATCGGTGAACCGATGGCGGAGGCCTTGATGAGGTCGACGACCGCTTCTCCCTGACAGGCCATCCAGGTGGTCGGCAATTCGCCGAGTACGTGTTTTGCGCTTACGCCCAACAACATCTCGGCCGTCTGGTTGACGTAACTGACACGCAGATCACGCTCGAACACAATAACGCCTGAGCCCAGGTTGTCGAGGACGCTGCTGCTGAGTAATGACAAAGGTTTCATGGCCGCCTGCATGCATGCAGGGAAGCAAGGTTCGGGCCAGCTGAAAACCAGCCTTTGGCGGCAAAAAATGTTCCCTACCGGTTGCGAAATCAACGGCTTGGCGCCTTTTGATGGGGCAAAGGCCATTGCATGGGCGCACCAACTGCACCCATACGCACCAGTTTAGTGCAAATTATCGAGTGCCGTAGTTTGGCTTGAACGCCGGGTTGGTCCCCGGGGCAGCCGAGGAGCCGCCTGTCTGCGGCGTGTAATCAGCTGGGGGCAGGCTGTAGTCTGGCCCCTCCGATGATGGCTCGTATGCCCGGTAGCCCGAAGAGAGCCCCGGAGCCACGGAATGTGTCGAGGTCATTCTTGCTTTGATAGACCCCCCGGCGTCTTCAGAGGGACGCAGCCGGCGGTCTTCGAGGAGATTCACCTTGTCACCTGTCGCGCGGGCAAGCCGCGCCCTTGCCTCGAACGAGGCATCTGTTTCCAGATACCGGCGCGGTACCCTGATCTCCCAATTGTAGATTTCATTCACCTGCATCTGGCGCCCGTCCATGGTCACCACCGTGGATTCTTCGGTTTTGGTTTCCGTCACCCGCACCGACCTGGTTTCCTTCCCCCTCACCGGGAACCACAGGCTGACCAGCGTATCCTCCTCATCGGGGCCCTTGTAAAGCCCCCTGATTTTTACCAGCGCGGGATCATGCTGATCGACGTAATTGTCGCCGGTGATCGGATTGACAGTGAGCGACGAACCGACCTTCTGTAAGGTGAACGTAATGACTCCGGATTCGACCAGGGTCTTGCCGCTGGAGTCTGATACCTTCACGCGCAGCTTGTGGATGCCCCTGTCAACCCGGGTCAGCTCGATCACGCTGCTGCCATATCGCCCGCGAAAGGCCTTGCCGTCGACATAGGCGGTGATGAAATGGTTCTGCAACAGGCCGGGGTCAAGTTCGACCAGAACCGGCACGCTGCCGTCATTGCTGCGCACGGTACCACCGTCAGTCGGACTCTGGATATTTATCGACTCGTAACCGGTGAACGGTATCTGGCGGCCTGTGATACCACCGCTACTTACGCTGCCGGCCTGCTCAGCCAGTGGCTTCGGTTGCGATTGATCCGGAATTGCCGACCCCTGCGGGCACTCGGCCGCGGGTACATCGGAAAAACTGGTGACCCCGTCAGGGCCAACCGTTTTACAGATCACGGCCTGTGCCAGACCCGGCATCAGAAGTAAGGCGAATAAAATCTTGCTATCCATGGACTTAGAATACCGCTAACTTTTCTGGGTTGCGACTCTTACTCAATTGGGCGTGGATGGCGGCGCAGTGGGCCCGGATACCCGTCCGGGCGCCGCCGCTTTCTGCAGCAGGAACCGCACAGCCGCCGACTCGATCAGGCGCGTGATATCCCCATCGAACACCACAGCACGAACCCGGTGTGGACCGAAATCGACACCGGTGAGTTCGACCGACAGGCCGTCGAAACCATTGGGAACGAGCGCATCGTCGAGAAATATGCCAATACGGTGGCCCGGCTTGAGTGGCGGTTCCAGTGCCATCAAGAGTGGCACCTTGCCGTCGTTGCTGACGATCTCCGCATCCATTTCCGGATGCAGGATCCGGATCGACTGGTAGACGCCCGCGGCATCCGGCTTCCCAGACGCTGGCACATCCGCAGACAGCTTGACTGGCGCTGTGCACGCGAGCGCCGGTACCTCCGTATACCCTACGACACCGTCTGCATCGACAGTCTTACAGATGACGGCATGAGCCAGGCCCGGCATCAGGGCCAAAACGATCAAAGCCTGTCTGACCATGTCTTCGAAACCAATTCAGAGGCAACAGGCCAGCGATTCACCGGCCACCTGGCGTTGGTCGCGGTACCGGCCCGACTATAGGCGGCCCAGGCTGATTAACGCCGTCGTAGATTCCCGTTTGACGCAGGTTGAAACTGACTGCTGGTGATTCAATCAGGGTCTTACCGCCGGCATCTGTGATTTTTGCTTGGATGCTATGGGTGCCGCGTTCGACCCCACTGAGCTCTATTGCGAGACCGTCGAATTGACCCGGTACCGCCTTGCCATCGAGATAAAGCACGACATGGTGGCCTTGCTGAAAGGCCGGCTGCAGCACTATCGCGACCGGAACCTTGCCCTCGTTGCTGCGTACCGTCCCATCCACTTCGGGCTGGATGATCTTTATCGAGTCGTAGCGTTGGAAAGGCTTTTCGGCCTTTTCCTCCACGGCTTTCTTATCTACCCTGGAAACCGGCAGCTGGCGCGGCTCATAGGTGGAATTGGGCGGCAGTTGGACCGGCTTGGGGCATTCAGACGCGGGCACATCCGAATAGCCGACGACTCCCTCTGCATCGACCGATTTGCAGATTACGGCTTGTGCCATGCCGGGAAGCAAAAGCAGGGCGATCAGGACTTTCTTGTTCATGCTGCTAGCATAGTGTAGCCGGTCTTCTGATGCGACGTGGCAGCGTCGCGTATTTGGCGAAATAGATTCGGTAACCCTTTGCTGGTGACAAAAAAACCCCGCCTTGCGGGCGGGGTTTTTTATCAGCCTTGGTTGTTGGGATCAGAGGCTGAAGTACAGGTCGAACTCTACCGGGTGCGTGGTCATACGCAGCTGGGTGACTTCTTCCATCTTGAGATCGATGTAGCCGTCGATCAGGTCGTCGGTAAACACACCGCCAGCCTTGAGGAAATCGCGGTCTCCGTCGAGTGCCTCAAGTGCCTGGTCCAGGCTGTGACACACCGTCGGGATCGCCAGGGCTTCCTCTGCCGGCAGGTCGTAGAGGTCCTTGTCCGCGGCATCGCCAGGATGGATCTTGTTCAGGATACCGTCGAGGCCCGCCATCATCATCGCCGTGAAAGCCAGATAAGGGTTGGCGGTCGGATCCGGGAAGCGAACCTCGACACGCCGGCCCTTCGGACTGGATACCCAAGGTATACGAATGGATGCGGAGCGGTTACGGGCCGAGTAGGCCAGCATGACCGGCGCCTCGAAGCCGGGGACCAGACGCTTGTACGAGTTGGTCGAGGCGTTGGTGAAGGCGTTCAGTGCGCGCGCGTGCTTGATGATGCCACCGATGTAGTAGAGGGCCGTCTCGGACAGGCCGCCATACTGGTCGCCGGCGAAGGTATTGTTACCATCTTTGAACAGCGACTGGTGGACGTGCATGCCGGAACCGTTGTCGCCAACGATCGGCTTGGGCATGAAGGTCGCGGTCTTGCCATAGGCATGGGCGACGTTCCAGGTGCAGTACTTCTGGATCTGGACCCAGTCCGCACGCTCTACCAGGGTGGAAAACTTGGTGCCGATCTCACACTGACCAGCGGTGGCCACCTCGTGGTGGTGGACCTCGACCGGGACACCCATCTCTTCCATGGCATCACACATGGCGCCACGCAGATCGTGCAGGGAATCAACGGGCGGTACAGGGAAGTAACCGCCCTTGACGCCCGGACGGTGACCGACGTTGCCGTCCTCGTAGACTTTCTCGGAGTTCCACTCGGCTTCGTGCGAATCAATTTTGACCATGGAACCGGACATGTCCACGCTCCAGCGCACGTCGTCCAGGATGAAGAACTCAGGCTCGGGACCGAAGTAAGCGGCATCGGCGATACCGGTGGAAGCGAGATAGGCCTCGGCGCGCTTGGCCACCGAGCGCGGATCACGCTCGTAACCTTCCATGGTGGAAGGCTCGAGGATGTCGCAACGCAGGTTGACGGTTGCATCGTCGGTGAAGGGATCGAGCACGGCGGTACTGGCGTCGGGCATAAGAATCATGTCCGACTCGTTGATGCCTTTCCAACCGGCGATTGATGAACCGTCGAACATCTTGCCGTCTTCGAACAGGTCTTCTTCAACGGTCGAAGCAGGCACGGTGACGTGCTGCTCTTTGCCGCGGGTATCAGTGAAACGGAAATCGACCCATTTGACGTCGTTTTCCTTGATCATGTTCAGGACTTTTTTTGCGCCCATTCTCGATCTCTCCAGGAGTTAGTGAGTGCTGCTGCCAGAAGGGCAACGGTTACATTGAGTTGCCGGGCAGACCCGTGCAGGCCAGCAATACGGCGTGAATTTGTGAGAGCAGGAACCATGCCACCCCCCATTTCCCCAGGTCAAGCGTGGCGTATACACCGCTACAGGGTGAGAAATTTTTTCATGTCTCTGTGAAATCAGGTGCTTACATGCGAATTTGCGTAAAAATGGGCCGAATCGACGGGCGACAAACCGGTCCCGGTGTTTACCCGAAAAGGTCGAACGACCCAAGTCGGTGCAGGCGCCCCCATCATTGCACCAATTTAGTGCTATTCATAGAGGACGCGCAATCCACCGAACCAGGGCAATTCACTGGCGGCACTTGCCAGCGCTTCCTGCAGGGCCGGGTCGGTGTCCTCGTTGCCCTCCAGCGGCAACACCAGTTCGACCTCGATCCTTCCTGACAGGTAGTGCAGGCGGACCTCGTGCTTGGTCGGCATGCCCCCGGCCACCCGCCAGACCTCTTCCAGGGCTTCCAGGGCGGCATCACGCAACGGCAGGTCCCGGCAGGTCGGCGCATTCTCGTCGTCTTCGGGATCGATATGGACCGTAACGTCGGTGATGGCTTCGACCTTTTTGATCAGGCGATCCTCGACGGCCTGACTGATCATGTGACCCTCGGATACCGACAGGCGCGGCGCCACCTGGACATGCACGTCTGCACTCGCCTCGGCGCCATGTCTGCGGGTTCGCAGCATGTGTACGGAGCGCACACCGTCGATGCCCATGATCACGCCCTTCGCCTGCTCCACCTGCTCCTCGTCTAGCGCGGTATCGACCAGCTCGCTGAGCGCACCCCAGCCGAGGTCCCAGCCAATCTTTGCCACCATGACACCGACCAGGATCGCCGCAATGGCATCCATATAGGTGAATCCCATAACGGCGCCGCCGACCCCGATCAGCACCACTACCGACGAGATGGCATCTGAACGATGGTGCCAGGCATTGGCCCTCAGCATCTCCGATTTCAGACGCCTGGCAACCGCAATGGTGTACCAGTAGAGCGATTCCTTGGCCAAAATGCCGACGGTGGCGACGATCAGCGCTAACTGGCCCGGCACTGGGCGATCGGCGTCGAACAGGCGTTCCAGTCCCTTCCAGCCGATGCCCAGCGCCACCAGCACCAACAGGATTCCGAGCCCCAGCGTGGCGGCGGTCTCGAATCGTCCGTGACCGTAGGGATGATCCTCGTCCGGTGCCATTGCCGCGTGACGCGCCGCGAACCATACCAGGACGTCCGACAGCAGGTCGGAGGCAGAATGGATGCCGTCGGCGACCAGCGCGGCGGAATTGGCGACCAGGCCGACAATGACCTGGGCCAGAGAAAGCAACAGATTTACCCCACCGCTGACCAGGGTGACCTTGCGGGTCTCACGGCCACGCTCGGTGCGTCTTGAATTTACATCGGTCGGCAGATGATGGTGGCTGTGCTGCATGGAGATTCAGTCTGTGTCCTTGCCGACGCGCAGGGTGACGAGATACTCGCCGTCGGCGGATTCCGTGGAGACCAGCGCGTGCCCGTTGATACGGCACCAGGCCGGGATATCTTGCAGCACGCCCGGGTCGGTACAGACCGCCGTCAGGGTGTCGCCCGCAGCCAGGGTCGCGACCCGGTCCTGCACCCGGATCACCGGCATCGGGCACAACAGTCGCTGGCAATGGATGGTTTCATGGCGCGCGTTCATTCTGGGCGGCATGATAGACGCCGGCGGCCGCCACAGCCAGACCGTTTTACCGGGATCCGGCGCCGGCTTAAAGCCTGTCGATCTTTTTCGGGACCCTGCAGGCAATCGATTTCATCCCGATGGATTCGGGGTATTGGTGGGCGCCGCGGGGTACCCCGAAATGCCTGGCTTTCTTCTTGAAGACTTCCCGCTACCGAGAATGACCAACCACCGCCGGGGTGTTTTCTCAGGCGTCACCTGGACTGTCAGTCTAACCTCGACCGGCCGCAATGAGCTGGTCAGATAAGCCAGCCACCGGGTATGTCATCCGCAATCATGGGCGTTACGGTCAAGAAGCTTGCCTTGCCTTCCGGGGTGCGGAATTCCAGAGTCACTTGAGCGGCATCCCGCCCCTGACTGTAGCGGCCGATGATCCGCGCCGCGAGTTCGACATCTTCCGGCGTCGGTGCACCGTCCAGCAGCGCGAAGGGCCCACCATGACTGGTCGTCTTAAGGCTCGGGTACTGCTTGCGGTAGCCGCTGAGGAAATTTCCCTCGCCCTCTTCGCGTGCAATGATCACCTTGAAGTGCGGTGCCGGCCGAATGTGACGCCCAACCTTGAGG
>CAZCDY010000011.1:10026-12003 GCA_964497145.1 uncultured Gammaproteobacteria bacterium | reverse complement strand
ACCCATACAGCTTTTCGCGATCGATCCAGCCTTCGCGCTCAGGCTGGGTCTCGGGCAGGTTGCGCGCACACAGGGGCCGCAACAGGCGGTCCTCTATACCAGAGTCGTGCTGGACGATGGGCATGGTCTGTTTGCGTTGAGATTTGGGGCGCTGACCGACCACCTCGCCGGTAATCACAAAATCGAATCCATGCTGCTCAATCCATTCACGTGCCTTGGTGACCATGAAGATCTTGCAGTCTAGGCAGGGGTTTAGGTTGGCGCCATAGCCGTATTGCGGGTTGAACACGATCTGCTTGTACTCGTCGACGATATCGACGATGTGAAGCTTGATCCCCAGCTGCTCCGCCACCCAAAGGGCATTGTTGCGCTTGGCACGGTTACGGTCCTTCTTACGGATCGCATGGGTATGGCCTTCGACGCAGAAGCCGGTGTAAAAATTGATCCCTTCGACGTGCACGCCCTGATCCTGCACCACCTTGGTGGCCAGCAGGGAATCGAGTCCACCGGAAATCAGAGCCAAAGCCCTGCGTTGATGCGCCATTGTTCACTTACACCGAGGAAAAACACCACATTATAAGGTGAGAAGCCGCGCTGGGCTGTATAATCGCCCGCGTTTTATGGGGATTCCGTTTGAGGGATCACCTGTTTCCACTTATGCCGAGGCCTTAGCAAAAAGGTTAGCCGGTAGCATACCCACGGGTTTTCGAATCATGAGCAACGCGGCGGATTTATCCACCTTTCAGGGTCTGATCTTTGCCCTTCAGCAATATTGGGCAGAGCAGGGTTGTGCGGTCCTGCAACCCTACGATATGGAGATGGGTGCCGGCACCTTCCATACGGCGACCTTCCTGCGATCGATCGGTCCGGAGCCGTGGAATGCGGCCTATGTGCAACCTTCCCGACGCCCCACCGACGGGCGCTATGGCGAGAATCCGAACCGCTTGCAGCATTACTACCAATTCCAGGTGGCGATGAAGCCGTCACCCAAGAACATCCAGGACCTGTACCTGGATTCGCTGAAAATGCTGGGCCTGGACCCGCTCGTGCATGACATCCGTTTCGTCGAGGACAACTGGGAGTCGCCGACGTTGGGTGCCTGGGGTCTTGGCTGGGAGGTCTGGCTTAACGGCATGGAGGTGACCCAGTTCACCTACTTCCAGCAGGTCGGGGGCCTGGACTGTCGTCCGGTCACCGGTGAGATCACGTACGGGCTGGAACGGATCGCCATGTATCTGCAGGGGGTCGAATCGGTATTCGACCTTGTATGGACCCACGGGCCTCAGGGGCCGGTCACCTATCGCGACGTGTTTCACCAGAACGAGGTCGAACAGTCCGCCTACAATTTTGAACACGCCGATGTCGATTTCCTGTTCACCCTGTTCGATCAGTGTGAAAAAGACTCGACGCGTCTGATCGAGGCCGGGTTGCCGCTGCCCGCCTACGAGCAGGTGCTCAAGGCCTCGCATGCCTTCAATCTGCTGGATGCACGGCACGCCATATCGGTGACCGAGCGACAACGATTCATACTCCGTGTACGCACCCTCGCGCGCGCCGTTGCACAGGCCTACTACGAGGCGCGAGAGGCACTCGGCTTCCCGATGGTCGCCGCGGCCGAACAGGAGGTGGCCAATGGCTGAGCTGACTGGTGTTACAGCAAACCTGCTGTTTGAACTCGGCACCGAGGAATTGCCCCCGGTTGCACTGAAGAGACTCTCCGAGGCGTTTACCCGAGAGTTCCTCAAAGGCCTTGCCGATGCTGGCCTCGCTCATGGCGAAGTGACTGCTTACTCCACGCCGAGGCGTCTGGGGCTACTGGTGCTCGATTGTGCCACGGCGCAACCCGACCAGAATGTGGAGCGCCGGGGTCCGGCCCTGAAAGCGGCCTATGACGACGCCGGCGTACCGACCAAGGCGGCCGAGGGTTTCGCACGCTCCTGCGGTACCACGGTCGATCAACTACAGAAGCTCGAAACA
>CAZCDY010000011.1:0-9958 GCA_964497145.1 uncultured Gammaproteobacteria bacterium | reverse complement strand
GGTTCCCTGCACCCTGCTGGATGCCGAGGCCGGTAAACAGACCCATGGTCACCGTTTCCATCATCCGCAGGCGATTACCCTGTACAACCCAGAAGACTATGCTCATGTGCTCGAGTCATTAGGAAAAGTGGTCGCTCACTTCGGCGATAGGCGCGCGCGCATCAAGGAACAGGTCGAAGAAACAGCAAAGGCATTGGACGGGGTTGCCGATCTCGACGACGATCTGCTCGACGAGGTCACGGCACTGAATGAATGGCCGGTGCCGATTGACGGCACATTTGAGAAACGCTTCCTTGCAGTGCCCCCGGAGGTGCTGGTCGCGAGCATGAAGGGCCACCAGAAATACTTTCCTGTGTTCGACAAGAGCGGTCGACTGAGGAACCATTTCATCACCATTGCGAACCTGGAGAGCACCCATCCGGAGCTGATTCGCGAAGGCAATGAACGGGTGATACGTCCGCGTCTGGCCGATGCCATGTTTTTCTGGGAACAGGACGGAAAACATCGCCTGTTCGATCAGATCCAGAAACTCGAACACGTGGTTTTCCAGAAGCAGCTCGGCAGCATGTTTGAGAAATCCGTCCGGGTAGCGGCACTGGCCGCACATATCGCGGACGACATCGGCGGTGACCCCGCGCTTGCACGACGGGCCGGCGAACTCAGCCGCTGTGACCTCATGACAAATACGGTCGTCGAGCTGCCTGAGATGCAAGGCATCATGGGCCGCTACCAGGCCCGGCGTGACGGCGAGCCGGCCGAGTTGGCACAGGCCATGGACGAATTTTATATGCCGCGTTTTTCCGGTGATCAGCTGCCGCAGACACCTACGGGTATTGCCGTCTCCCTGGCGGAGAAACTCGATACCCTGGTAGGCATCTTCGGTATCGGCATGAAACCGACCGGCGACAAAGACCCGTTTGCTTTGCGCCGGGCCGCGCTGGGTGCCCTGCGCATCCTGCGCGAGCACGCACTACCGTTGAATCTGAATAAACTCCTCAAAGAGGCGGAACGGCATCTGGGCGCCAAGCTGAAGCAGGCAAACACGGTGGATGCGGTTTATATCTTTATGATCGATCGCCTCAAGGGTATCTACGCCGATGCAGGCACCCCGCACGATCTGTTTGAGGCGGTGGCCGCCGTACAGCCGGAATCCATCGCCGACTTTGAACACCGGGTACGCGCCGTCTCGGATTTCCGCAAGTTGCCGGAGGCCTCTGCGCTGGCGGCAGCGAATAAACGTATCAGCAATATACTCAGGAAGGCCGAGCGGCCGATTGCCGGCGCGGCCGATCCAGAGCTGTTCGAAATGGATGCCGAGCGCGAACTCTATGAGCAGATCACCAGGCTGGGGCAACAGACCAGGCCGCTGATGGCCGAAGCCAACTATGGTGCAACCTTGCAGGCCCTGTCCGGTTTGCGCACCGCTGTCGATCGCTTCTTTGACGACGTCATGGTCATGGCAGATGATCAGGCCGTGCGCGCCAATCGACTCGCCCTGCTCGGTTCCCTATCACGTCAGTTCCTGCAGGTTGCGGACCTGTCGCTTTTGCAGGCCTGAGTGAGAGCATGAGTGCCAACACTGATTCCTGGGAAGCCATGATGGCAGCGGTGCAGTCGTTCCACGACAAACATGATCTGCGCAACAAGGGTGGCGAGGAATTGACCTACCGGATCGCCCTCATGGCGGAAGAGCTGGGGGAGATCTCTTCCTGCGTGACCAAAGGGAAGGACCATGCAGAGCTTGCCGAGGAGATGGCGGACCTGTTGATCCTGGTGATGGGCACCGATATCGCAGCCAATCTCGACCTGAAAAATGCCTTCTGGTCGAAAATGGAGAAACTGATGCAACGTGATGGCCGCATGATCGGCGGGCGCATCCGTGTATCCGAGTTCCGTAACATCGATTAGGCCTATGTTGCTGCGGCGCCTTATGATCGACTGATGAGCAGATTACCGAAACTGGTCATCCTCGATCGCGACGGGGTGATCAACCAAGATTCCGATGACTACATCAAGTCAGCCGACGAATGGATACCGATTTCAGGCAGTCTGGAGGCCATCGCGCGCCTTAATCACGCCGGTGTCCAGGTGGCCGTTGCTAGCAATCAGTCCGGGATCGGCAGGGGGCTGTTTACGCCGGAAGATCTGAATCAGATGCATGCAAAACTTCAGCGCGCGCTGGCGCGCCTGGGTGGCCACATCGATGGTGTTTTCTTCTGTCCACACACCCCGGAAGACAGATGTGAGTGCCGCAAGCCGGCACCCGGCCTGCTGCGTTCCATCAGTCTGAGATTCGGCCTGCCGTTGACCACGGTACCCTTCATCGGCGACACCAAGACCGATGTGGACGCCGCCCTTGCGGCGAAGGCACAACCGATCCTCGTTCGCACCGGCAAGGGTTTGCGCACCCGGGCCAATCATCCGGAACTGCTTTCGCTGCCATGGTTCAACGATCTTGCGGATGCGGTAGATCACCTGCTCGAAGGGAGTCTGCGCCCATGATTCTGCTGCGCTCGGCAATCTACTTCGTAGCGATGGTGATTACGGTGGTCCTGTTCGGCCTTGCGATCGCCCTGCTTGGCCGGTTCATACAAAACGATTTCAGCGACCGGGTGGCGACTGACTGGGGCAGATTCAATCTGTGGTTGCAGCGAGTCATTTGCGGCCTGCGCTATGAGTTGGAGGGCCAGGAGCATCTGCCCCCAGATGGGCCCTGCATCATCATGGCGAAGCATCAATCAACCTGGGAGACCATCGGCCTGCGTGGCATCCTCAGACCACAACAATCCTGGGTGCTGAAACAGGAGCTCATGCAGTTGCCGATTTTCGGCTGGGCCCTGAAGTTCGCCAAGTCCATTCCGATCGACCGTTCAGCGGGTCGCCGCGCGGTCATAGAGGTCGTCAAGCAAGGTACTGCCCGGCTTGCCGAAGGCCGTTACGTGATCATTTTTCCCGAAGGTACACGTACCGCACCTGGCCAGCGAAGAAAATACGGTATGGGAGGTGGCGTGTTGGCCGAGCGCAGTGGCGCCCCGGTAATACCGGTGGCGCATAACGCTGGCGTCTTTTGGCGACGGCGGGGTGTGAAAAAGTATCCGGGTACCATACGTGTGGTCATCGGGCCAGCGATCAGCAGTACAGGCAAGAAAGCTGGCGAGATCACGAAGGAAGTAGAGGACTGGATCGAGGCTAAACTGGAAGAGCTCCCTAGTTCAATTGCCAACTAGATAGTATGTACTTACTATCATCGCCATCATGAAGCCTTTTTTCAGTCAGCCTACAAAAACAAAAGAGATTCGAATGCGGGAACTACAGCTGTACAAAGCTGTGGATAACTTGGTGGATTAAATCGCGTTACGCTAACGTGCTGAACAGTGTTGAACCGATTTCAGCGAAGCTCCATCAAACGTCCAGATTTCCTACCGTCAATGCATTCTTCTCGATGAATTCACGGCGCGGCTCTACCTGATCGCCCATCAGGGTAGTGAAGATCTGATCCGCCCCCACCACATCTTCGATATTCACGCGCAGCAGACGACGACTCGTTGGATCCATGGTCGTATCCCAGAGTTGCTCCGGATTCATCTCTCCGAGTCCCTTGTAGCGTTGGATATGCTGACCACGCTTTGCCTCTTCCATCAGCCACTGCAGGGCCTGCTCGAACGAGTCCACATGGCAGCCCTTTTCACCACGCCTTATCTCTGCGTCCGCAGCCAAAAGGCCATCGAGGTGCTCACCCATATCGGCAATCTTTCGATAATCCGAGCTAAGGAAAAAATCGACCGGGAGATGTTTCCGAGTGGCGATACCATGCGTCCAGTGTTCGATCGTTATGCCAGGCGACTGGATTTCATCACCCTCTTTCTGTATCAGCTGGTAACGGTCCGAGACGCCAGTATCGCCATTGAGTCTGCCCTGCAACTCATCGATCCATTTTTCCCATCCGACCGTGTCGGCGATCAGCTCATCGCTCACCCGGGGCATATACAAGAGATGGTGCAGCAATCCGTGATCGTAACGTTTGCCCAGACGCTGCTGAATACCGGTGACCACCACCATCTTGTTCGCGAGATCCTCCAGCGCCGTGTCCGACAAGGGTGGCGCCTCGGCGTTCACCAGAAGACTGGCGCCATCGAGCGCCGTGCGCAGGAGATAGGCATTCAGTTCGGCATCATCCTTGAGGTAATTTTCCTGCTTGCCTTTCTTTATCTTGTAGAGCGGTGGCTGAGCGATATAGATATACCCACGCTCGATCAGCTCGGGCATCTGCCGGTAAAAAAATGTCAACAGCAAGGTACGGATATGGGCACCATCCACGTCCGCATCCGTCATAATGATGATTCGGTGATAACGCAGCTTGTCCGGATCAAACTCTTCACGACCAATGCCACAACCCATGGCGGTAATCAGCGTGCCGACCTCTGCCGAAGAAAGCATCTTGTCAAAACGCGCCTTTTCGACGTTGAGGATCTTTCCTTTGAGCGGCAGTATGGCCTGTGTACGCCTGTCCCTGCCCTGCTTTGCCGAACCACCGGCGGAGTCTCCCTCCACCAGGTAGAGTTCGGACAGCGCCGGATCCTTTTCCTGACAATCTGCGAGTTTTCCCGGCAGGCCGGCGATATCCAGCACACCTTTGCGTCGAGTCATCTCGCGCGCTTTGCGTGCTGCCTCTCGTGCACGCGCTGCCTCTATCATCTTGCCAGCAATGGTTTTGGCCTCGGACGGATTTTCGACAAGAAACTCGGACAGTTTTTCTGCCAGCAGTGCTTCTACGATGCCCTTGACCTCTGATGAAACCAGTTTGTCTTTCGTTTGAGACGAAAACTTTGGATCCGGCACCTTCACCGAGAGTACGGCGGTAAGGCCCTCTCTTGCATCGTCTCCGGAAGTATTCACCTTCTGCTTTTTGGCCAGGGCCTCTTGTTCAATATACGAATTCAGCGTGCGCGTAAGTGCAGCCCGCATCCCTGCCAGATGGGTGCCACCGTCGCGTTGCGGAATATTATTGGTAAAACAAAAAATGCTTTCCTGATAAGACTCGTTCCACTGCAACGCCACCTCAACACCAACCTCATTGCGTTCGGCGTAGAAGTGAAACACCTTGCTGTGCAGAGGGGTCTTGTTTCGGTTGAGGTGCTCAACGAATGCCCGTATGCCACCCTCATATTCGAAAACATCTTCACGCTCGTTGCGTTCGTCTCGTAGATGAATACGCACGCCGGAATTCAGGAAAGAGAGTTCACGCAGCCGTTTGGCAAGGATGTCGTAGTGATACTCGGTATCAGTGAAAATTTCAGGACTGGGATGAAATCGCACGCGGGTACCGGTCTTGTCGCTATCCCCCACCACCACTAAAGGTGCTACCGGAACACCCAGCGAGTAGACCTGATGGTGTTCTTTACCCTCGCGCCAAACGGTCAGTTCCAGTTTATCGGACAAGGCGTTGACCACCGAAACACCGACACCGTGCAGACCGCCGGCATGCAGCACGGTCATGATGACCTCTGCTGCTGAGACACCTTCCTCTTCGTGGATCCCCACGGGTATACCCCTGCCGTCATCGCGTACGCTGACTGAGTTGTCGGCGTGAATGGCAACGAGTATTTCAGAGCAGTGGCCGGCCAATGCCTCATCAATGGCATTGTCGACCACCTCAAACACCATGTGGTGCAGACCGGTGCCATCATCCGTATCGCCAATATACATCCCAGGCCTTTTACGGACAGCGTCTAGTCCTTTAAGCACCTTGATTGAAGATGTGTCGTAGCTGGATTCGTTTTTCTCGGTCATACGGAGGATTCGAAAGGATTGAGGAGGGGCATTTAAGAGTCCAGTGATTATACATGCTCAGGCGGTGCAAAGGGTGCCATGTTCCACGTGGAACGTTTTTGCCCCTGTGTCGATCGCGCGCAAAGCAGACTCTTCAATTTTTGTGAGGAAAACCTGCCCTCCCCTTTCCTCAAACTCGGTCATGATCCTTTCCCGGTTTCCAGGATCCAATTCTGCGGCTAAATCATCCACGAGGACGATAGGGGCCGTACGGCGATTTTTCGCCAGGATGTCCATGAGTGCGAGATTGATAGCCAGTACGAGCAACTTCTGTTGGCCACGCGATAGCTTCTTCTCTGCCAAGCCACCGTCGGCCATCAGATCGAGTTCGGCCCTTTGCGGGCCCCTGGCGGTATAACCAAGCCTAAGGTCCGACTCTACCTTGTCATCGAGTTGTTGAATCAATGTGGTATCTGGATTCCAACCGGTCTTAAAACGGTAGCTGAGCGTATAGCCAGGTTGCAGGGTCGCATGTATTTCCATCGTCCGGACCATCAAGTCTTCCACAAACCTCGACCGGTGCCGGTTCATGATCTCAGCGCTTAAAGCGAACGGACGATTCCAAATACGAACTGAATCTGCATCTCCCTGACGGATTGCGGCATTGCGTTGGCGCAGATTTCTCTGAAACTCACCAAGAATCTCCAGATAAGAATGTTCCACGTGGAACACACCCATATCGATGAACCGTCGCCGAACGTCAGGTCCCATACCCAAAAACAGCTGTGGTTGAGAGCCGATCCATTGAACAGGCAAAGCTTCCGCCAATACTGAACGCTTGTGCACGTCCTCGCCGTTCAGCCTACAGCTAACGTCCTTCTTACCCCTGCGAATCCCCAAGATAGAACGCCGATCAGAGCCGGAGTCCGCAGTCTCCAAGACAACCGTCACACTATCAGCGCCTTCTCGGATCATAGGCCCGGCATCGGTATGCCTGAACGTTCTTCCTCGTCCCGCCAGGTAGATCGCCTCAAGGACGGAAGTTTTTCCAGCTCCATTGTCACCGACAACGAAATTGATCCCCGGACAGGGTTCAATCCTTAGATTCTCCAGAATCCTGAGATTGCTGATTCCTAAAGAGGTTATATACACCTTTGTGCGTTCCAGCCGTCCATAAAAAAGGGGGCGGACAGCCCCCTCTCATTAAACCCATTCCGCCTGAAAAAAATCACAGGCGCATTGGCATCACCACATAGCGACATTCCGCCGAATCTTTCCGGATTGTGCGCTTGCAAATGCAAAAGACCCTTGCTCAGGCGAAACCGGATGCCACGATACTTCTCGTTGGACAGAATAGCCGTCCTTGCCAGGGCCTGTTTGAGTACATCCTTGTCTGACAGCATGAAAAACGCTTCACCATTGGGCATTACCCTTTCGTAGTCAGGAAAACGTCCGTCAATAAGTTTCGTAGTGAAACTGCTATCTTCCAGGTGCACCCTCAAATGGCTGTTGCTGATTTCAAATTGCGCCTCATTATCTGAGTCAGACAACAGGCGCCCAAGTTCGATGACTGCCTTGCGCGGAAGAATCACCTGAAGATCTACGCTGGTATCCGTCGCAAACGCCGCATCGCAAAGCGCCAGGCGATGCCCATCCGTTGCAACCGCCCGCACCCTGCCTGGCCTTATCTCAAGCAATAGGCCGTTCAGGTAATAGCGGACATCCTGCTGCGCCATTGCAAATTGCGTTTTTTCTATCAGACGTTTCATTGCACCAGCCGGCAACGAAAAACGTTCGCTCGCCTTTGTAGGCTCGATACTCGGATAATCCTGGGCCGGTAACATCCCCAATGTGTAACGACCGCGGCCGGATCTAAGTACCGCTTTGTCACCCTCTATCTCCAGGGTGATCGCAGCCGAATCCGGCAAGGCCTTACAGATGTCCATCAGCTTACGCGCCGGGAGCGTGAACTCCGTTTCACCGCCGCATTCAGCGGGAGCGCTTGTACGTAACTCGACTTCCAGATCCGTAGCCGTCAAAGACAGCAGATTGTCTTTAATGGCTATCAGCACGTTTGCAAGTATCGGTAGCGTCTGTCTGCGTTCGACGACTCCTACGATCTGTTGCAGTGGTTTAAGCAGATCGTCCCGATTTGCGCTGATCTTCATTCTGCTTCTTCTCCGGTATCCAGTTATTTTAAAAAGTCTTTTATTTAAAACCTATTATTGTTATTAGGCACGAGCATTAATGTGAGTAATCGGCGTTTTCTTCTTTGTTATAAGCACTTACAAGGTTTTTTTCGGCCTTAAACCTGTCTCTAAACCCCTTGGTCCCCTGTACATCGTTTGTGGATAACCCTAGGTCTCGACAGGGACCCAGAGTTATCCTTGCCAGGCACACATCAATTACTCAAGGTTCTTAACAGGTTGTTATAGTCCTCTGCGACCCGATGATCGCTATCCCTCAATTCAGCTATCTTGCGAGTCGCATACAACACGGTAGTGTGGTCGCGACCACCAAAAGCAGCACCTATCTCCGGCAGGCTGTGATTTGTCAGTACTTTCGCCAGCGTCATAGCTACCTGGCGGGGGCGAGCAATCGTCCTGCTTCGCTTGCTTGATAACAGGTCCGAGGTCCTTATCTTGTAATACTCTGCTACCGTGCGTTGGATGTTGTCCATCGTAACCAACTTGTCCTGGGCGGCGATCATGTCGCGCAGGGCCTCTTTGGCAAAATCCATGGTGATCGGACGGCCAGTGAATTGTGAGTTCGCTACGATCCGGCGCAGAGCCCCTTCGAGTTCACGGATGTTCGACCGCACTCGTTTGCCGATAAAGAATGCCACCTCATTCGGAATCTCGACACCGAATAACTGCAGTCCCTTACTCTTTAATATCGCTACCCGTGTCTCGAGATCGGGAGGCTCTACCGCTACTGTGAGTCCCCATCCAAAACGCGATTTGAGTCGGTCTTCAAGGCCGTCCACCTCTTTGGGGAAACGATCGCTGGTAAGAATGATCTGTTGCTGGGATTCGAACAGCGCATTGAAAGTGTGAAAAAATTCCTCTTGCGATCGTTCCTTGCCGGCGAAGAACTGGACATCATCGATCAGGAGTGCGTTGACTGTCCGCATTTTGCGTTTGAAATCGTCTATCGTGCCGTGCTGCAGGGCCTTTACCATCTCGGCGACAAAACCCTCTGAATGCATGTAGAGGACCTGTGCGTTCGGATTGTTATGGCGAATCCGATTGCCGACGGCATGCATAAGGTGGGTCTTCCCCAGACCGACACCGCCATAAATGAATAGGGGGTTGTAGACACGTCCTGGGTTGTCGCCTATCTGCATCCCTGCAGCGCGTGCCAGCTGGTTCGATTTTCCTTCCACAAAACTTTCGAAATTGAAATCCGGGTTCGTGTTTGCTGCGATGACCGGTAGTGGTCTTTCTTTTACGGTGGCCGCCCGACCGTTTTGCTCGCTGACGCTGACAGGTGGTGGTTTCGTCTGGTTGCCAGGTGCACGAGGTGCACTGCCGATCTCGAGGCTGATACCGGTAGACTCGCCTAGGTCTAGATCGGTCAGATAACCTTTAAGGTGATCCAGATAGTGTTTTTTCACCCAGTCCAGGACAAAGGCGTTGGGTGCCATCAGCCGCAAACGCTTTTCATCCTGGATACAGTGTAATGGCCGTATCCAGGTGTTGAACTGCTGATTGGGGATCTCGTTTTTCAGTCTATCCAGGCAATGTTGCCAAAGGTCGATATTCATAATTGTTTTAGCTGCCTGCGCCCCGCGCCCTTGTACGACGTGTCTGGCGGATTTGTTCGACTTTATCGCTTGGTAAAGCAACGCATATCGGCGCGGCAAACCTACCCGAGTGACCGCAAAGATTGCAGGTTCTTGAGTTAGCAAGACGTTACTGACAAACAAGCCCCGGATGCCGCAAGTCTCCGCTCGGGTTTGCGTGGGCGTATATAAGTGCCAGGCACCAATGTAGCCCTAAGTGTAGCCTTTTGCGATCAAGTTATCCACAGGCTATTTGTCTTCAGCTTGCTTTCATAGAAGCTATTCTAAAGTAAGTGAATACTTACATACATTGCCGCCCGTTCAGACTTTGAGCTGGTCGCTCTACGGCCCCTCCGGGAGGAGTTAATTTGATGTCACGCATTGACTTGGTCGTGAAGATACATT